>CAYRNM010000035.1:2910-19421 GCA_964425465.1 uncultured Anaerolineae bacterium
TGGCCCGCTTTGATCCCAGGCTGCTGCAAGGTCCCACCACCTGCTCACAGCGCCAGAAAGCTGTGGCTATCATGAGCGCCGCGCTAGAGGCCGTGGATCCGGCCGAGGCCATCCGTCGCCAGGTGCGGCTAGACGACAGCATCCTCACCGTCGGCGGAAGGGCCTACGACCTAACTCGCTATCAACACATTTACGTCATCGGCGGGGGAAAGGCCGGGGGCTCTATGGCTCTGGCCGTGGAACAACTCCTGGGAGATCGCATCACCGCCGGATTGGTCAACGTCAAATACGGCTACACTCTTCCCACCAACATCATTCAGCTTCACGAAGCAGGCCATCCCCTGCCCGACGAGGAGGGGATGAGAGGGACTGAAGCCATCATTCAGTTCCTCAAGTGGGCTACCAAGGGCGACCTAGTGATCTGCCTCATCTCCGGCGGCGGCTCAGCGCTGATGGTGGCCCCTGCGGAGGGGATCACCCTGGCCGACATGGAGGCCTTCACTCATGTGATGCTGAGCTGTGGCGCAACGATCAACGAGATCAACGCCATCCGCAAGCACTGCTCGCGCATTAAGGGCGGACAGATGGCGCGACTGGCCTATCCCGCCGACCTCATCGCCCTGCTCCTCTCCGACGTGGTGGGGAACCCCTTGGATGTGATCGCCTCCGGCCCTACGGTGGCTGATACCTCCACCTTCTCCGACGCCTGGGGGATTGTAGAGAAGTATGGACTCGAAGGGCAGCTTCCAGCCTCGATTGTGGACCGGCTGAAGCGGGGGAAAGAGGGGAAGATAGCGGAAACGCCGAAGGCCGGCGACCGGACCTTGGAGAGGGTGCACACCCAGATCATCGCCTCCAACGAGATCGCAGCCCAGGCGGCCATCGAGGAGGCAAGGAGGCAGGGATTCAACACCCTGCTGTTGTCTACCTTCGTCGAGGGCGAGGCGCGGGAGGTAGCCATGGTCTTTGGAGCCATTGCCCGGGAGATTCGCCACAGTGGGCAGCCTATCCCCCCTGCAGCCTGTGTCGTCGCCGGAGGCGAGACGACGGTCACGCTGCGGGGCAAGGGGAAGGGGGGGCGCAATCAGGAACTGGCGCTTGCAGCGGCCATCCCCATCGCTGGTCTGAAAGATGCAATGGTCATCGGCCTGGCCACCGATGGCACCGATGGCCCCACCGACGCGGCCGGTGCCCTGGCCGATGGTACGACCGTGGCCCGCGCCGAAGCACTGGGCCTTTCGGCACAGAAACACCTGGCGGATAACGACGCCTATCATTTCTTCGAGGCCCTGGGGGATCTGCTTTTGACCGGCCCGACGAATACTAATGTCAATGATTTAACCTTCGTGTTCGTCACTTGACATGAGGATGGACAACTCGAAAGACAAGAGACAGAGGCTGCTTGACCTCTACAAGGACCTTCGAGTGGCGGATGTCCGCGACGGCATGGACTGGATGATGAGGCACCACCAGGGCTCCATGTCGCCTGATATCCGCCCCTTATTTCGCACCAGAGCGGTGGGCATCGCCAAGACCATCCGCTACGTGCCCTACGAGGGGACAATTCCCCAGATGTCGCCCGAGGAGTACAGCGAATGGGTGGGGTGGTACTACCAGGAGATATGCCCCTATCCCTGGTTGGACGAGGTCCAAGAGGGGGACCTCTGCGTGATTGACCAGAGCGGGGTGGATTCGGGGCTCATGGGATCGAACAACTCGCTGGCCGGCTTCGAAAAGGGGGTGCGGGGTTATGTCACCAATGGTGGCGTACGGGATACGGATGAGTTGATCATCCAGCAGATCCCTTTCTGGTCGAAATTCATTTCGCAGAGCATGGTTCAGGGCAGGCTGCAATTCCACGCTCAGGATATTCCCGTCATGGTCGGCGGCGTCCTCGTTCATCCCGGAGATGTCGTCGTGGCGGATGGCGATGGTATCATAGTCGTTCCGAGAGAGCTGGCCTTCGATGTAGCCCAGTGCGCGTGTCAAGAGCTGGAAAAGGACAAAGTGGCGAGAAGAAGGCTTTACGAGAGACTGGGTATGGAGTTGGATCATACGGTAGAGTAGAGTTGAAGAGACTTGGACCGCAAAGAGCACGATCAGAGGAGAAAGATGGCATGAGTCAACTCGACAGACTGACCATCCCGCGCCTTGAGGCACTGGTGGTGAGAAACTATCGGGCACTACAGGATCTACGACTCAGCCCGCTCGTCCCCCTGACTGTCCTGGTCGGCCCTAACGGAAGCGGCAAGTCTACTGTGTTCGACATCTTCGCCTTCCTCTCCGAGTGCTTCTCCGTGGGGTTGCGCCAGGCCTGGGACCGGCGTGGCAGGTTCAAGGAGTTGCGCAGCCGAGGTGCGGAGGGGCCGATCGAGACCGAACTCAAGTACCGCGAGCAGCCACGGTCACCCCTCATCACTTACCACCTCACCATTGATGAACGATCCAGGGGGCCCTACGTAGCCGAGGAATGGCTCCACTGGTGGCGTCAGAGGTATGGCAGACCGTTTCGCTTTCTGGACTTTAGAGAGGGCGCCGGGCGCGTGATCAGCGGCGAGATGCCCGATGAACAGGATGTTCGGATCGAGGAAGAGCTGGATTCATCGGAGATGCTGGCCGTCAATATCCTGGGCCAGTTCGCCAGACACCCGCGCGTGAGTGCCCTGCGGCGCTTTATCACCGGCTGGCACCTCTCCTACCTCACCGCCGATCACACCCGCTCGGTCCCCGAGGCCGGACCGCAGGAGCATCTATCGGCCACAGGTGATAGCCTGCCCAATGTGATGCAGTACCTGATGGAGCAACACGAAGAACGATTGGAGCAGATCCTGGACACGCTCCGGCGCCGGGTGCCCCGGCTAGAGAAGGTGCAGTCTGAGATCATGCTCGACGGACGGCTACTGCTACAGATCAAGGACGCGCCCTTTGAGCAGCCGGTGCTGGCCCGATTCGCCTCCGACGGCACGCTGAAGCTGCTGGCCTATCTCACCGTGCTGTGCGATCCGGAGCCGCCACCCCTGATCGGCATCGAGGAGCCTGAGAACCACCTCCATCCGCGCCTGCTGCCCGAGCTGGCCGAGGAGTGTCGGACCGCCACTGCACGCAGCCAGTTGATGGTGACCACTCACTCACCCTTCTTCGTAAATGGGCTGCGCCCTGAGGAAACCTGGGTGCTGTACCGAGATGAAGCGGGCTACACCCAGGCATGCCGCGCGGCCGACATGCGGGGAATCAACGAGTTCGTCGAGAGGGGTGCGCTGCTAGGCCACCTTGGGTCGAGGGATACTTCGATGTCGGTGACCCGTTGACGGCCGCTGGCGGGCCTACACGCCTAAGGACGTGAGCCGGGGAGGGGGAGCCACGTCATGCACCTCGAGCTGTTGGTCGAAGAGCCCTCAGCAGAGGCCGCCTTGCAAGAGTTACTGCCCAAGATCATCAGCGAGGCAGCCACCTTCGCCATCCATCCCTTTCAAGGCAAGCGCGACCTGCTGAACAAGTTGCCAGACCATCTCAGGGGGTATAGCCGGTGGCTGCCGGAGGACTGGCGCATTGTGATCCTCGTGGATGCGGATAACGAAGATTGCCGTGAACTCAAGGCCCAACTCGAAGGCGCAGCTCAGAGTGCAGGCTTGGCCACCAAGTCAGGCACCCTCCCCGGCATGCCCTTTCAGGTGCTGAACAGGCTGGCGATCGAGGAACTGGAGGCCTGGTTCTTCGGCGACGTGGCAGCCCTTCACACTGCCTACCCACGTGTCCCCTCGACGCTCGGCCGCCGTGACAGATACAAGGACCCTGACGCCATCCGCGGGGGCACCTGGGAGGCTTTGGAGAGGCTCTTACAGAGATTTGGTTATCACCCGGAGGGCCTTCCCAAAATCACAGTGGCGTGGAATATCTCGAAGCATATGGACCCCGCCCGCAACCGCTCGCACAGCTTCAAGGTGTTTCGAGAGGGATTGCAAGCCGTCTTAAGCGGTGTGCCAGATCAGGGATAGCCATGGATTCAGGTATGCTTCGCACCAAAATCGTCTGCACCATCGGGCCAGCCAGCCGCGACCCGGCCACATTGCGGGGGCTCATCCTGGCGGGGATGGATGTGGCCCGCCTGAACTTCTCCCACGGCGATCAGGAATACCACAGGGAGAACATGGCCCGGATCCGCGACGCGGCCGCCGAACTGGGCCAGCCGGTGGCCATCCTCTGCGACCTACAGGGGCCCAAGCTGCGGGTGGGCCCCATCCAAGAAGGAGGTGTGCTCCTCGAAGAGGGCCAGGAAGTGACCCTCACCACGCGCCCCATCGTCGGATGTCAAGGGGAAATCCCGGTACAATACGAGGACCTGCCACGGGACGTGGAGCCCTACGATCGCATCCTGCTCGACGATGGGCTGCTGGATCTGGAGGTGCTGCGCAGCGAGGGGACAGAGATTGCCTGCCGGGTGATCGTGGGGGGACGGCTGGAATCCAACAAGGGCATGAACCTGCCCCGTACTCCCCTCTCCATGCCCACCATCACCGCCAAGGACAGGGATGACCTGCGCTTCGTGCTGGGGCAGGCGGTGGATTGGGTAGCCCTCTCCTTCGTGCGCAGTGGGCAGGATGTGGAAGAGCTGAAGGCTCTCATCGCCGAGCACGACTCCCAACCCGTCAAGGCCGGGGCCATCGCCAAGATCGAGAAGCCGGAGGCGGTAGCCCACATTGACGAGATCATTGCCACCGCCGACGGGATCATGATCGCCCGTGGTGACCTGGCCATCGAGACCTCGCCCGAGGAGGTGCCGATGGTGCAGAAGATGATCATCGCCAAGTGTAAGGCCCTGGGCAAACCGGTGATCACCGCCACTCAGATGCTGGACTCCATGATCCACAATCCTCGCCCCACCCGCGCCGAGGCCAGCGACGTGGCCAACGCCATTCTGGACGGCACAGATGCCCTCATGCTCTCCGGTGAGACGGCGGTGGGCAGGTATCCTACGGTTAGTGTGCGCACCATGGTGCGCATCGCCCAGCAGGTGGAGCGGAGTCCACACCTTTATTTCCCGGCGTCTCGGCCGCCTGTATCGGCCGACGGGAGCCTTCAGAGCCAGCGCGCTGTCGCCAACGCGGTCAGCCACGCCGCCTGCCAGACCGCTCATGAGCTGGGAGCGGCGGCCATCATCACCCCCACTTCCTCGGGCTATACGGCGCGGATGGTGGCCAAACACCGGCCTGCTGTGCCCGTCGTAGCTGTCACGCCCAACCCACGGGTGCAGCGCCAACTCATGCTCCAATGGGGGGTCTGTCCCCTGTGGGCCAAGCGGGCGGAAGACACCGATCAAACCATCGCCCGCGCCATCCGCGCGGCGCAGAGCTTCAGAGTGGTAAAGGCAGGTGATATGGTGGTGCTCACCGCCGGTTCCGCAGGCAGCGCGCCGGGCACGACGAATATCATGAAGGTCCAGGTGGTGGGCGCACCGTAGGCCAGTTGCAAGTTGCAAGTTACAGTTACAAGTCATCTCGGGCCGAGCGCGGAATTCGCTTTTCGCCCATTCGCAGATTCGCACAGAGTCAACAGGTCAACGAGTAATGGGTCAACGGGGCTGCTTCCTCGTTACCCTGTTGCCTTGTTGCCCTATTACCTAAGAGGAGACAAAGCATGAACAAGAAGACCATCCGAGACATTGACGTGCAGGGCAAAAAGGCCCTCGTCCGCGTGGATTTCAATGTGCCACTGGAAGCGGGAAAGGTGACCGATGACACCCGCATCCGCGCGGCACTGCCCACCATCCAGTACCTGCTAGACCACGGCGCGGCGGTGATCCTCATGAGCCACCTGGGACGCCCCAAGGGGAAGGTAGTCGAGGGGCTGCGGCTGGATCCTGTAGCAGCCCGGCTCAGCGAACTGCTGGGCAAGCCGGTCAGGAAGCTGGATGACTGCATCGGGCCGGAGGTGGAAGCCGCAGCCAAAGCACTGCAGCCCGGCGAGGCGCTCCTGCTGGAAAACCTGCGCTTCCACCCCGAGGAGGAGGCCAACGACCTCACTTTCGCCCAACAACTGGCGGAGTTGGCCGATATGTACGTCAACGATGCCTTCGGGGCCGCGCACCGGGCCCACGCCTCCACCAGCGGCATCGCCGACGTCCTGCCCGCGGTGGCCGGCCTGCTCATGGAGAAGGAGATCAACTTCCTGGGCCGAGCGCTGGAATCGCCCGAACATCCCTTCGTGGCCATCCTGGGCGGGGCCAAGATATCAGACAAGATCGGGGTCATCGAGAACCTGCTGGACAGGGTGGAGGCCCTGCTCATCGGCGGAGGGATGGCCAACACCTTCCTGCTGGCCCAAGGCTACGAGATGGGGGACTCGCTGGTCGAGGAGGGCAGCGTGGCCACTGCGGAGCGGCTCCTGAAAGAAGGGGGCGACCGGCTGGTGCTGCCGGTGGACGTGGTGATCGCCGATGCCTTCTCCGCCGAGGCCAACTCGCGGGTGGTGGAGGTCAACCAGGTCCCAACTGGCTGGCGTATCCTGGACGTCGGACCTCAAACCGTTGAGTGCTTCAAGGCCAAGCTGGCAGGGGCCAGGACCGTGGTGTGGAATGGCCCCATGGGGGTCTTCGAGTTCGAGCCTTTTGCTGCGGGGACCCGGGCTATCGCTCAGGCGCTGGCGGACATCCAGGCCACAACCATCATCGGTGGCGGCGATTCGGTGGCCGCCATCGAGCAAGCGGGCCTGGCGGAGAAGATGACCCATATCTCCACCGGCGGTGGTGCGTCGCTGGAGTTTCTGGAGGGTAAAGTTTTGCCAGGAGTGGCAAAGCTCCAAGAGCGATAGCCCTCCGTGGCCCCGGCACAAAGAAGGGCATCTGAGAAGTCAAGAGCTTCCAGACGCCTTTCCCTATGTGATAGCACTTCTATAGCAGTCGAGCGGCATCGAACAGGATATTAAAGGCCAGGCAAGGGCCTTTCAGCTTATCGTCTATTGAATCAAGCGCCCCCTGCTATCATAGAGGCGTATCTCTAGTGGTCTGTAGCCGAAGTATTGCAAGGAATTACGCTCCTCCTCTTTTCCACCCACTGGCGGAAGTCGAGGCGCGTCCAAGACCACTCGAAAGGATGAGCGAAAAGCTCATTGCACTCCAACCCACTAGCTTCCAGATGATCGATCATCGCCTGACGGCTGTCCCAACTGCCCCGCTTGATGTATCGCTCGGAGAAGGCACCCAGCAGCAACTCGGCCTGATTGAGCCACGAGGCATGGGATGGGGTGTAGCATACCCGCACCCACGGCCCTTTCAACCCCTGCAGGAGGGTTCTGGTATCCGCAGCGATGTGACTCGACCCATTGTCCATCACCAGGTAGATACCTACGTATTCTCCAAAGCAGTTCAGGTAACGCAGCAGCGCCGGGCGGAAGTGAGCTCCATCATTGGCCTCCAGGCACTCAGCCCACATGTGACCATCGTGCACTGTCATCTCTGCCAGGAGGTTGACCGTACCGTGGCGAATGTACTCGAACTCTTGCTGCTCGATGTGGCCCGGGATCATGGGGCGAATCGGCCCCGCCCGCTCCAGTACTTGGAGATTGGGCTTTTCATCCACACAGACGACCAGAATGCCCCGTTCCAGCAGCCAGGTGACCCGCTCATAGCACCTTGGCTGCCCGTCGAACAGCAGCTGCATCCCACAAGGTGGTCTTCCAATACCGCCAGCAGTGGGGCTGCAACGTCGCCGTGCGCAGGATCTCGGCAATGGTCGTGTAGTGAATGGTAGGCACAATGGGCAATCGTGTCACTACGATTTGCAAAGAACGCACCGACCAATGCGTCAACTCCAATCCGTGCTCTGCCGGTGGGGTGCAGGCCACATTCTCAATCCTGCCCGCTCCAGGGGGGGAAATCTCAGGCGGTCGGCCTGAGCGAGGGGCATCATATACGGCCTCGATCCCCCGTTCCTCGTAACGCCGACAGACACGCCAGAGGGTGGAGGGGTCTAGCTCTACCTTTTCGCTCAACGGCTTCACCCCTTCACCTTGGTGTATCCCCAGCAGGACGCGCGTGCGACGGGCTGTGCGTTGCTCCGTCTTTCCGCTGCGCAGCAACGCCTCCAGCTGGGGAATATGATCCGGCTTCAACTCCACACCGCGTGGCCTCCGTCCTCGCATGGGTGTCCTCCTTCGTGAGTGATGGGCGGCATGAGTTCTATCACAGAAGCCAATTGCTTGCAAAATTTGGACTACAGCCCGCTAGGGACACTCGGACGGCATTGCCTACCAGCGGTACGAATACGAAAAGGACCGGCCCAATGCTCAGTAGCACATTGATCTCCAGCATACCACCTTGAGCAATGGGACCCAGGTCTATATCTGCATTATCATAGATGACTACTCTCGCTATGCCCTGGCGGCTGTAGCGGGCACATCGGCCACCACCGACTGGGTCGCCCAGGTTGCTCAGGAAACCCTCCTGCGCTGTGCCCAGCCAGAGGAGATGGCCAGTGACAACGGCTGTGAATTCGTCTCCGTGTGGAAGACAGCCTGACCAAGTTCGGGCAACTGCTGGCTGAGCACGGCATTGAGCATCTGAAGAGTGCTCCTTACTATCCCCAGGGCAATGGCAAGGCAGAAGCCTTCATCAAGACCTTGGATCGGGAGTTGCTGAGTGGGCGGTCCTTCGACACGCTGGAGGAACTGCAGGCCGCCTTGGATCGCTACCTGACCTACTACAACAACTATCGTCGGCACTCGGCCCGGGGGTGGCAGACCCCTGTCTCGCACTATGCCGGTCGGGCCATGACCATCCGGGGGTCAGCAGGTATTCCGGGCCTCGAGCCGATGGCTGCTGACCCACACTGGGGGGAATCGTACTGCGACCTGCCTATGGAGATCATGTCCCTCACGGCGCAGAAGGCCAGAGCCTTGGTTGTATGGACGGAACCCACTACCGTGGACGCCGCCTGAGGGACATCAACATGTGTGTAGACTCAACACCCTGTGCCATCAGTACTCTTGGGGCATGGATCGAGACAGGCTCCTTCTCTACTACATACTATACTACATATCCCTTTTCCTGGGCTGCCACATCCATAGCGACCGTAACTATGCGCTCTACAGGCAGAAGCACCTTTTTCCGCACCTTGCGCAGGTCTATAGTTTTGAGGTAATGCTTGCAGCGCTCACACACGTATAGCCGATAGACTTCGTCATCGCTGAGGTAGTATTGTAGCTTGGTGTGGTCAGTAGTGTCACAGAAGGGACACCTCAGCCGCACAAAGCGCCACTGGCTGTTGCAGCGAGAACACATCAGATAGCGTGCTCCACTCTCCTCATCCAAGAGGGCAAAATCGGGAGTAGCACCGCAGAGGGGGCAGTAACCTCGTTGCCAAAGGCTCTGGTCCAGGCGCGGCATGAGGGTCTCGGCCGCCCGCTCCAGATAGGGGACCAGGGCAAACTCCACGGCCAAGGTCATCAAACCTGAAGCCGAAAGCTCAGTCTGCGCTGACTGGGCCTTTCTGTCGAAGGCTTCTTTTGCCAGTTTCACCAACTCCTCAGCCGTCGGCTCCTCTATCGCCTCAGACATCTCGGCCCAGTCCGGGTTATGGTGCATCAAGATGCCCATGATGTCCTTGACCAGATGGGCGAAAGTGGTTGGCTCTATCGTGAGTTGCCTGCCCTCGGCAGTCCAGGGATCAAAGGTCAGTTGGGGCACGCCGCCTTCCAATCGCTGGCGCATGGCTATCTCATCGTGCACCTCTACAGTGGTAGCGATTTGAGCCTTGGCCTCCGACTGCACGGCAGCCAGAGCTCGATAGAAATCAAGCCATCCAGCCAGTTCCTCATGCTCGTCCCTGGCTTGGGCCAGGGCCACCAGAACTTGCTGATCCTTCTCTCGCATGGTCACCTCTCTCCGCAGGCAACTAGGTGCATTCTCAGCCACCCTTTTGGTCTCCCGACCATACGGTTACTTCAGAAAGAATATTCTGCTTCCCACCAGGATCGATTCGATCACCCCGCTATAAGCTAGGGAGAGCTCCGTGTGAGCCGAGAATCCGCATCTTTCGCAGGAAATTTCCCCGCGATCTTTAACATAGCAGCCGTGAGTAAGTTTACCGTTTGGATCGACGCTGGCAATCATCCACGGACGACACCTCCATTGGTTATTCTTCAGAGCTTCCAGACAGGCGTAAGAGTCGGCTACGGGCAATCCCTGTCTCTTCATCTCGATGAGATCGTCCAGAACCTTCCGGCGTTCACTGGAAGGAAGAAATAGTTCTTTTTCTACTTCCTGATAAGGATAATGAAATTGTACGGTTATTCCCTTCACCTTAGGCGAAAGAAACTCTACCAGTGCAGGTACCTCTTTCCAGTTAAGGGAGTTAATGGTTATATGAGCGTAGAGTCTGGGATGAGAAGAGGATTCCATGTTGGCCATGATTCTTTCGAAACTCTTGCCCCGGATCCGATCGTGCGTTTCCTTGAGTCCATCAATGCTTACCCAGACAATATCGGAATCAATCTCGAGGGGGAAGGTTCCATTAGTGGTTACTCCCACGCTGAAAAAAAGCTTCTTGGCCTCGGCAACGACGTTTCTGATATCGTGCTCTCCGTCTCGCCACAAGAAAGGTTCCCCTCCCTCAATAATGATGATCCTCACCCCCCAGTCGTAAAGAGTTGTCAGGGATGAAAGCACCTGTGGGAAAGACAGAGAACTGGCCTTTCTCTTCCGGAAGGGACAATGAATGCAGGAGAGGTTACAGTCATGGGTGAGCTTTATTCCACCCAAAAGCGGCTTTTTCTCCCCCCTGAGACTGCGAAGGTAGTAGAAGAGGAAATATCCACACCGTTTGATTTGTTTTGCCGTTCCCTCCATAGTGGCTAGCACGCGTCGACTCCTTTGGTGTTGATATTTTGCCTTTAAACCGCTGAGCCCGCACGGATCGCTGAGGTTCTTGGGGATTTCTCGTTATACCTCATAACACAACAAAGGGCAAGGGCCTGAGCAAGCCCTTGCCCTTTCGCTCGACTTTTGCGTTCTTCGCGTCCTTTCGAGCTCTTCGTGACTACATCTGTCCCCCGATCACCACCACTGCGCGCAGTACCAGCCCGCCGAGCAGCACCAGCGCTGGAGAAGCCAGCACCGCCCTTCCCCTCAAGGCGCTAAACTCTAACCCCAGGGGAATAAGCAGCCCCAATAGGACCACCCCTACCCAGAAGAAAAGGCCTAGCGTCCCGGAGATGAGAGGCCCTACCACGCCAGCGACGCTTAGCCAGAGGAGAAAGCCCACGAGCACTACCAACTGCACGATGACCAACACAGTGAGTGCTTTCCTCAGTTGAGCCATCACTGCAGCGCGCTCCCGAGCTCCTGTCAACTGGAGCGCGATCATCAAGGCTGCCAGGCCAGTGGAGGTAGCTGAAGCTACGAAGAGAGGAGGCACGAGGAAGGTGGCTTGCCACAGTGTTTGCGAGGAGGCGCTGAGGACTACACCAGTGTAGGCCATCAGCAGAATGGCAAACACAAAGCCGATCCAGGTCAGGGCCTTTGTTGCCGGCACAAGGGGGCGAAGTATATCAGCAACCCATCCCAGAAAGCCGCCACGCTGCTCAGGGGATTCGGCGCTTTCAGCGAGCCACAGGGCGATCAAGGCCACGCCAGCCACAGAAAAGATGACCAGGATCCAACCTCCCAGCGACATGGGCGAGGTGAGGTGAAAAGTCACCGAGGGCGGCCAGGCCCGCAAGGATGCAGCGCCACCGCCTGAGACCACCTGCCATGACCAGGGGCGCAAGCCAACATATATGTTAAAGGCACGCAAGGGCTCGCCCAGGTCTATGATGATGGCTAGAACGCCCAGTAGAACCAAGGGCACGCCTATATATGTGGCCAGCTTGAGCAGACGTTTCTCTTCATCAGCACCAAAAAGGTGGATCAAGAAGGCGGCGAAATATGCTCCCCCTGCCATGCCAGCCATCCACAGATCGAAGAACAGCGGTGTTCCCCAGGTAAGCTCTCCCATTGCTATTCACCTCCTCTGCTAGACGCCATCTCTTGTCTCCGCTTGATCACCAGCCAGAAGGGCAGAGCAGCCAGGACGCCTGCGGTGACGAAGCCACTGAGCCACTGCCCAAGCACATTCCTCGTCGCCACGCGTGGCGCCTCGGGCAAGCCAAAGGCCGCCGCCTTATCGGTCAGCACGTACAGTTGATGCAAGCCCCCCAATTCCGTCTCGCCGTAAAGACGAGCATTGGGGTGGCCGTTGGCCCTCAGCTCCCCCACTCGCCCCTTGCCTGTGGCGATCAGCTCCCCCCGGTCGCCGAACTGGATAGCCCCTGGCGGGCAGGCCTTGGCGCAAGCCGGCTCGTAGCCGTCGGTCACCCGGTCGAGACAGAAGGTGCATTTGCGAGCGGTGCCCTTTGGCTCACCGAGGTGCACTGCGTCGAAGGGGCAGGCTTGCACGCAGTAGCCACAGCCGATACACTGGGCCTGATCAATCAGCACGAACTCGCCGTGATGCATCGCCGCTCCGGTGGGACAGACAGACACGCAGCTAGCCTGGGTGCAGTGCATGCACTGGTGCTTGCGGAAGAGCCAGGCTACCTCGCCCCCTGCTTCTACTTCCCTGAACTCTACCCGTGTCCAGGTCTTCTCCGAGAGAGCGGGGGGATTCTCGTAGGTGCCACGGTTCACAGTGGTCTCGGCCGGCAGGTCGTTCCAGGCCTTGCAGGCCACCTGGCAGCCGCGGCAGGCCATGCATTTATAGGTATCAATCAACATTGCTTTTGCCATCTCTCATTCCCCTCTATGCTTTCTCGATGTCCACCAGAAAGGCCTTGTACTCCGGGATCATGGTGTTGGCGTCGCCGACGTGCGGGCTGAGCGTGTTGGCACTGTCTCCGGTGGAGAGGCCCATGAAGCCCCAGTGCCAGGGCAGGCCGATCTGATGTACAGTCTTGCCATTCAACTGGAAGGGCTTGAAGCGCTTGGTGACGATGGCCACGGCCTGCACCTTGCCGCGCACTGACTTGATGATGACCAGTTCACCGGTGGAGATATGCTTCTCAGCCGCCAGTTCCTCGCTCATCTCAACGAACGCCTGGGGCATCAGTTCCACCAGCCAGGGCAGGTTGCGGGTCATCTGTCCTGCCTGCCAGTGCTCGGTCACCCGGTAGGTCGTGCACACGATGGGATACTTGTTGCGATCGCCGATCTCATCCGGTCGCCAGACCGTGATGGCCGGGTTGTTCTGCACGCCCGAGAGTGGGTTGTCTATGGGGCTCTCCAGCGGCTCATAGTGCTCAGGGAACGGCCCTTCGGCCAGATCCGGCCCAAAGATGCGGGCAAAACCCTGCGGTTTCATGATGAAGGGGTAGCGCGTGCCTTCCATGTTCATCGGCGGCCAGCCGCCATCGGGCACGTCACCTTCCCACTTGGTCTCTGGCCCCATCCAGCGGATGACGAAGTCCTCCGCATCCCAGGGGTGGCCGTCCAGGTCCACCGAGGCGCGGTTGTAGATGATGCGCCGATTGACCGGCCAGCACCAGGACCACTTGGAGTACAGGCCGATGCCAGCGGGGTGGTCATCGGTGTTGTCGCGCCACTTCTGCCGGTTGCCGTCCTTCTCGTTGTAGGACTGGGTGTAGAGCCAGTTGGCCGACGAGGTGGAGCCATCGTCCAGCAGGTGGCCAAAAGTGGCCATCAACTCGCCCTTGCGATATTGGGTCGAGCCGTCCTCGTTGAGGATGTCAACCTCGGCGAAACCGTTGATCTCCCGCGAGACAAGGTCCGTGAGATCTGAGGCACCGTACTTGCCGGCCGGACTGTCGTACCACCCCTTCCACCGCAGTTCTGTAACGGCGTCAGCGACTGGGCCCCCCTCAGCCTGATACAGCTCGATCACCTTGAGCATCAGCTCGACGATGATGTCCAGGTCGGGCTTGGCCTCCCCAGGTGGGTCCACTGCCTTCCAGCGCCACTGACTCCAGCGCCCGCTGTTGACGATGCTGCCCTCCTTTTCGTAGGATGCAGCGGCTGGCAGGGAGAACACCTCCGTCTGGATGTCCGCGGGGTTCAGGCCAGGCTCCTGCCAGAATCCACAGGTCTCCGTCTCCCACAGGTCCACCGTCACCAGCCAGTCCAGGTTGTGGAGAGCCTGCCGCTCGGCGAAGGAGTTGGGGCCGCCCACGGCCGGGTTCTGCCCCCAACAGAACAGTCCCTTGATGGTGCCAGCAGCCATGGCCTCGAAGAGCGCGATGTGGGAGTAGTTGGTGCCGGGGTTGAGCTTGGGCAGCCACTCGTAGCCGAAATCGTTCTCCGACGTGGCGTTGTCGCCGTACCAACTCTTGAGCAGGCTGACGTAGTACTTGGGGTAGTTCAGCCACCAGGAGGCGCTCTTGGGGTCGGAGGTGGCGAAACCCGCGGTCACTCTGTCCAGGTGATCCTGCAGGGTTGTATCCGTGGCCAACGGAGGCTGGAGGTAGCCCGGCAGGTTGTGGAACAACAGGCAGTGATCGGTAGAGCCCTGGACGTTGGACTCGCCACGCAGCGCGTTGATGCCGCCGCCCGCCACGCCGATGTTGCCCAACAGCAGTTGCAGGATGGCGTAGGCGCGGATGTTCTGCGTGCCGTGGGTGTGCTGCGTGGTGCCCATGGCGTACATGATGGTGCCACTCTTGCCCACCGCACCGGTCTGGGCATAGGTCTCGCAGATCTTCAGAAAGATCTCCTTGTCCGTGCCGGTGGTATTGCAGACCGTGTCGGCGTCGTACCGCGCGTACTGCTGCTTGAGCAGTTGGAAGACGCAGTTGGGGTCCTGGAGCGTCTTGTCCTTGAGCGGAATGCCGTTGGCGTCTGTCTGCCACTTCCAGGTGGACTTGTCGTACTTGCCAAAATGAGGGTTGTCGCCGGGCACGAAGCCGGAGAACTTGCCATCCAGCTCCGCCGCCGTCCTGAACTCCGGATCAATCAGGAAGGCGGCATTGGTGTACTCGGTGACGTAGGTCATGTTGTAGTTTTCGGGGTGAGCTTCCATGTCGTCGAGCACCCACTTGATCATCCCGCCGAAGAAAGCGATGTCAGTGCCCGAACGCATGTGAGCGAAGATGTGAGCCTTGGACGAGGAACGGGTGAAGCGGGGGTCAATACTGATCAGTGTGGCGCCGTTCTCATCTATGGCCTTGGTCACCCACTTGAAGGAAATGGGGTGATTCTCGGCTGCGTTGCTCCCAACGATGATGATGCAATCGCTGTTCTGGATGTCGCACCAGTGATTGGTCATCGCCCCTCTACCGAACGACTCTGCCAGAGCCGCAACAGTGGAGGAGTGTCATATCCGCGCCTGGTGTTCGATGTACACTAGGCCCAGCGCGCGCATCGCCTTGACGATCAGGGAGCATTCCTCGTTATCCAGGGCCGCTCCGCCCAGCGAAGCGATGGCCTCCAACCGGTTGACCGTATGGCCCTCGCCGTCGGTCTCTATGAAGTGCTCGTCGCGGGCGTCTTTGATGCGCCGGGCGATCTGCTCGATGGTCCAGTCCCAGTCCTTCTCCTCCCAGGTGGAGGACCCGGGCGCACGGTACTTGGGCTTCTGCAGCCTGCGGGGGTTGACCTCACCCTTCAGAGTGTTGAGCTGGGCCAGCGCCATGCCCTTGCTGCAGAGGGAGCCCTGGTTGATGGGGTGATCAGGGTCGCCTTCGAGGTTGACCACCCGGCCATTTTGGGCGGCAACGATGGCCCCGCAGCCCACTGCGCAGAAGCAGCAGATGGTAGGCGTCTCACCGATCCTTTTGTGCAGGGGAAAGGGTTTGATCCCCTGAGCCAGGGCGATACCGGCTGGCCCAGAGGACAGGAGAAGCCCGCCGACTGTCGCGCCCGACAGTTTTAGAAAGTCCCTGCGGCTGAGTTTCATTTGATTACCTCCATGTGATATAATGTGGACTTTGGCCAAAATTGCTTTTTGAACCAAATTCGCACGTTTCTAGCATTGCCAGCTCCCTACATATAGGGGCAGCGCCCCTGGAAAACCCATATATGGGGGCACGAATAAAAATGGCCAAAGTCCACATAATGAGACCTTATGTAGTACGTTCAGTTGTGAAATACTCTAGCATCCATCCTGTGCAGTTCCAAAGGAATTGCCAGCTGTTTCGAATGAAGCGAGAAACAGGCATAGACGCTTCGTTGGAATGAATCGAAGTTGCCCTTACCCATCCATAGAAGCTCTACCAATGGCTCTGAGCAATTCAACCATTATGCCCATCCCCCTCTGCACCTCTTCACCCCCTAGAGCCCTCAGCAATCCCACAGGGCCGACTCTTGGCGGATCCAATAGGGCTTTGTCCAACCCGGGGTCCTGCAAGCCCCTTTCTATTATATCAACCAAGTCTGTGGCTGAAATGGCACTTATCAGCTTAAACACGGGGGATGATATCTTCGACAGGTCTTGTACTACCTGGTCATTTAGATAGTTTTGCAGTATCCCGACTGTGTCTAGCAGGTCCTTTAGAGTGTCGAGAGCAGGCCCCTCTAGTCCTTGGCCTGCTAC
>CAYRNM010000036.1:0-2224 GCA_964425465.1 uncultured Anaerolineae bacterium
ACCCCCATGGCCCAGCAGGAACCACTTGAGTTCTCGGTCGTGGGCCCTGGAGGCAAGATGAAGGTCTACGTGGGCCCAGAGGGTGGTGGTCAGGCGCAGGTGGCGACGGACGCTGCGGCGAATGGCGCCATCTGGGGTGCCATGGGCGGCTGGCGCCGCATACAGGAGCAGCAGGGACCGGTCGTACAGCAGTTGGTGCCGGTGCTGCCCTATGAGCCCCAAATTGTCCAGTTGTTCTACCAACTAGAGCCCCAGGTGGCCCTGGAGCAGGTGCCCTTCGACAATCCCACCAGCAAAGAGGTCCTCACCTACACGCTGGGGTACTGGGAGGAGTCCACAGGGACAGGACAGGATGAGCTCTATCCCGCCTATGTGCTCCAGGCCCGATACGAGGGGGTGGTCACGCCCACGGTTGGGGTCACGGAGACGGTGGTGGTCACAGACTACACTTACATCCCGGCCAACGAGACCTACATGCGTCCCCTGGCCAAGATCGCGTCCCACTCCGATCTGAGCCGCAGCTTCTGGCCTGGCCAGGTGATCACCTTCACCGCAGCGGATGCCTCCAAGCCGCTGGCCGAGCTGGGCTACCATGAGTCGCTCACCTTCACTCTGGGCTCGGGTGGGCCATACATCTACAACTGGTATCGCGGCAGCGTGGCGGGTGAGAACTGGATCGGCGCTGGCCGTCAGCTCACCTACACGGTTACCCTGGCCGGGGAGGCCGGGCATGAGGTGCCAGTGCCTCAGAACATCATCTTGGTGGTCACGGATGCCGGTAGTGACCACGCTGCTCAAAACACCAGCAGCGACTCGACGCAGCTCACCATCGTGCCGCCCGTCTTCCTGCCGCTGGTGTTGAAGAACTTCTCGTCGTAAACGGCGCGCTGTCGCCCTCTCGAGAGCGTCCTGTCTTGCCCTTCAGGCAGGGCGCTCTCTTCGTTAACCACCAAGGCACGAAGACACGAAGGGGGAAAGAGAATGGACTGCGACCTTCGTGCCTTTGTGCCTTTGTGGTGATGGAGGACGCGATAAACAAGCGCGATGCACGATTTGCCATCAGTGAAAAGGAGAAGCATATGCGGTACGGGATGGTATGGGGCTTGCTGACCATCTCGGTTCTGTTCCTGCTGAGCTGTCTCCCGGCCGCTCCTGCAGTGCCGGAGGGACGGACACCACCCCCGCCGGAGAAAATGACCATCCCCATCGAAAGCGTCGAGGAGTTGCGCACCTATCGGGGCGGAGAGAAGCAGGTCTACCAGCCCCAGGCAGAGAGGATCGCGGAGACAACCGAACGGCTGCTCGGAGTTCTCTCCAAGCTCAACCTGCAGGCCACTTGCTTCTTTGGCGATGAGGATGTGGCCCGTGTGCGAGAGGAAGGGGATTCCCTGGAGTTGGTGTTCGCCCAGCCTGTGGATATAAGGATCAGTCAGTGGATCGAGGAGGATGAGCGGGACCACATTCCCACCGATGAGCGGGGCTACCGAGTCCTGAGAGTCAAACGGGCTCTCTTCGTCCTGGGAGGGGAGATGGCCGGCCACGTTCTGATACGGGACGAGGAGGGGGGCTGGGGCTGCTGGGCCATTGAGAGGGAGGGGGAGATAGATACCCGCTGGATCGAGGCAGTGCAGGGGATCTTGGAGGAGTGAAAGTTCCAATAGAGCGATTCCTATTCCGGGCAGGGGCTGCAGGGAGGCGTGACCACCAATTTCTTCGTTCAAGACCTGGGCCTGGATGGCCAGCGAGTGCTGTGGCTGGCAGGCATCCGGGAGATCCCAGGGCTGTTGTTGATCTTCCTGGCTGCGCTCATCATGTGCCTGCCCTTATCCCGCCGGGCCGGGGCGGCCCTGTTGCTGATGGCCTTAGGGTTCGGGTGCTATGTGTTGGTGCGCTCCTATCTGGCCCTCATTATCGCCGCCCTGGTGGGCAGCACTGGCTTTCACAACTGGTTTCCCGTCCAGAGCGCTCTGGGCATGAGGCTGGTGAGGAAGGAGCATTCGGGGCGCATATTGGGGCGAATGAACGCTGTGGCTGCGCTGGCCTCGGTGGGAGGCATGGGAATGGTCATTCTGTTGTCAGGACGACTGGGCCTGCGTCCCTTCTTCCTCTTCAGCGCTGCGGCCCTGGTAGTAGGCGCGGCCATCGTGCTGCGCCTTCCGACCGACATCGGGGCTGGCCATGCTGAGACCCCCCGGCTGGTGTTCAAGAAACGATATTGGCTCTA
>CAYRNM010000036.1:2324-18563 GCA_964425465.1 uncultured Anaerolineae bacterium
GTTCCTCGCGGGCAGCTTGGTGAACTCTCTGGGCTACGAGGCCCTGTGCTTGGGGGCCGCGGCGATCATACTCGCCTCCTGTCCCTTCGCCTTGTTCCTGGGACTCCCTCGTGAGGGCCGAGGTGTCCCCGCCGAGGCAGTTTCAGTGCCCCGATGGGGCGAGGATGCCCCTGAACCTCACACCACAGATGGATGAAGGCGCTTTCAGAGCGTCTGTGCCTTCCCTGGACGGCGGTAGCGGCAACCCTTGCGGTTGCCCTTGCCTCGAGGGGTGACCGCAAGGGTAGCCCCTACTTGGGCAATTGACAATTCGGAGAAGTACGCTATAATCTACTTCCTGGATGTATCATACTTTTCTTACTTCTCTCATCCTTCCATAAACTGGAGATAGGAGGATACTGGCGGGTGAAAAGCTGGAAGATATGGGGAGCGCTGGTCGTAACCATCGTCATGGCTGCGGCGGGCATCTACCTGGCCTACGGGTGGTGGCTGGCTGAGCCGATCAGCGCTGCCGCCGAGTGGCAGACCGTCTCTGTACGACGGGGGCCTTTGGTGGTCACGGTGAGGGCCGTTGGCGCTGTCACTGCCCCTCCAGAGGTGGTGCTAAACTTCGGCATAGGGGGGCGGCTCAAAGAGCTGCAGGTTGTGGAGGGGGATGTGGTCCAGGCCGGGGATGTGCTGGCCCGACTCGATACGACCGACCTGGAGCTGCAAGTGGCTCAGGCGGAGGCAGCCCTGGCCCTCAGCCGGGCGCAATTGGCCCGCACTCAAGCCGGAGCAACCGAGGCCGAGCTCGCCTCAGCCGAGGCGAGCCTGGCCGCAGCCCAGGCCAACTATGAACAGGCCCAAACTGGCCCCTTAGCAGCCGACCTTGCCTCGGCTGAGGCCGCTCTGAAGAGCGCCGAGTCGAGCTACCAGCAACTCCTCGCTGGCCCTAGCGAGGATGAGATCACGGTCGCCAGGGCGAACCTGGAAAAGGCCGAGATTGCCCTGCAGGCGGCTCAGGCGGAATACGACAAATATGCCTGGCAGCAGGGGTTTGAGGCCAGCCCACAGGCAGCGGCTCTACGTCAGGCCACCATTGATTATCAACAAGCGCTGGCGAACGTCAATCTGGCACTGGCTGGTCCCACCAGTGATCAGCTAGACAAAGCTCAGGCTCAGATAGCCCAGGCCCGCGCTCAGTTGGAGAGGGTTCGCACTGGACCCACCGGTGCGGAGCTGAAAAACGCAGCCGCACAGGTCGCCCGAGCGCAGGCTGAGCTGGTCAGGCTCCGAAACAGCCCCACCCCTGAGGAACTGGCCATCGCGCAGGCTCAGGTGCACCAGGCTGAGATTGGGCTGGAACAGGCCAGGCGACAACTCAGCTACGCGACCCTCGTCGCCCCCAGCTCGGGCACCGTCGTCGCCATCGAGGCCAACGTCGGGCAATCGGTCTCCGTAGCCACCCCCGTGGTCATCCTGGCCGATCTATCCCACCTGCAGGTGAAGGCGGCGGTGAATGAGATGGATATTGGACAGGTCCAGGAGGGACAAAAGGTCGCCATCCGCCTGGAAGCCTTCCCCGACCGGGAGTTGGAGGGGCGAGTGAGCGAGATCGCACCTCTGGCCACGGTGACGGCCGGCGTCGTCAACTACCCCGTGACCGTTGAGCTGGCCGACGGCAATGTGCCGCTGAGGCCCGGCATGGCCGCCCAGGTGGAGATCATCACCTCCGAGAAGGCGGATGCCCTGCTGGTACCCAGGGCGGGCCTCAGGCCGGGGCAGGGGAAATGGGTGGTATGGGTCCGGCGTGGGGGACGCGTCGTGGGGGTCGAGGTGGAGATAGGCCATAGGCAGGACAGGATGGTCGAAGTGTTCGGAAACCTGGCTGAGGGCGAAGAGGTGGTGATTGGCACCCCCGCCTTCGGCACGGAGCAGGGGAGCCATCGCCTGCTACCCTTTGGCATGATGCGGAGAGCTGACTGACAGATGAGAAACAGGATCGCCATATTCGCAGCTATCGGCCTATTGGTCTTTTTGATCGTATTGGGAGTGGTGGGATACTTCTACTGGATGAGCTGGGCCTACGTTGACACCTTTCACGCCCGAGTCGTCGGCTCGCTGGTGGAGGTGAGCTTCCCCAGCGCGGGGCAGGTGGTGGATTTGCCCGTGGAGGTGGGGGATGCGGTGGCTCAGAACGAGGACATTGCGACGCTGGAGTTGAGCGGCGTGGGCACCACCCCGCTGGGGACGACGAAGGTTTTAGTGCCTGTCAAAGCGCCCATGACGGGCGTGGTCGTGGAGAAGGCAAGCCAGGTCGGGGATCTCCTCTCTCCCGGCCAGCCCATCGTGACCCTGGTTGACCCACAGCAGGTGTGGGTCAGAGCCCACGTCCATGAGACCCGGATCGCGCAGGTTCAAGTTGGCCAGCCCGTCCGAGTCCACATCCGGGCCCTGAATCATACGTTCTCCGGCCGGGTGGAACAGATCATCGGGGCTACCACCTCGGCCCTTGCTGGACAGGGAAGTGAGTCCGGCATCTCCACACCCGGCCTGGTTGAGGTGCCGGTGAAGATATCCATCGTCTCCGATGGCTACACGCTGTATCCCGGCTTGTCGGCCGAGGTGAGGATACAACTGAACCCCAGGCTGTGGTAGAACAGTGGATTTGACAAATGTGGGTCGGTGTGCTATAATGCGTCTCAGAAACATCATACTTTTCTTACCTTTCCACATCCGACAAGGGAGTGTGTCAATGCGTCAATGAGGCAACGAGTTCCGGGTGCCTCCGTTGACTCATCTGCTCGCTGACTAGTAAGGGGATGGCAAGATGGGAGAGAGGCCGGGGAAACTGGGCAAGTGTTACGGCACGACGACTGTGAGTGAGCGAGGACAGATCGTGATCCCTGCTGAGGCGCGGCGGGAATTGGACATCGCATGCGGCACCAAGCTCCTTGTGTTCCGCTCGGGGGGCATGGGAGGGCGTGGGTTGGTGCTCATGACCGCCAATACCGTCACTGAATTCGTCCGCGAGGCGGTGGGCCGGCTCACCGAACTGGAGCGAACGGTACTGGAGACTGCGGAGGGCGGAGAGGAATGATATGGGGTCGCTGATACGTTTGTTAAGGTACCTGGGCCGATACCGATGGACAGTGGTCGGGACCTCGGTCTGCCTCATCGTCAGCAGCTTGTTGGGATTAGCCACCCCCTGGCTGATGCAGCAGGTCATTGACAAGGCCCTGGAGTTAGGCAGCCTGGCGGTGGTGGGGCTCTATGCCGTAGGGTTGGTCGCAGTATCCATACTGGGCGGGATATTCGGCTTTGGCCAACGCTACGGGATGGCCTACGTCGTGCAGGGGGCCATCTACGACATCCGCAACGATCTGTACGATTTCATCCTTCATCTTCCTTTCAGCTTCCACGACCGGACCCGCACCGGCCAACTGATCTCCCGGATGACCAGCGATGTAGACCAGATCTCACGTTTCTTCGGCTTCGGGCTGAGCAATCTCCTGTCCATGGCCCTCACCTTTGTCGGGGCCAGCTTCATACTCTTCCGCATGAACTGGCAACTCGCCGTGATGGGTCTGATGATCATGCCCCTGATGACCTTCACCGCTCTCAGGGGGTCAAGCTCGCTGGGCCCCCGGTTCTACGGCCTCCGCCAGCAATTCGGCCGCATCACCGCTCAACTGCAGGAGAACTTCAGTGGGGCGCGGGTGGTGAAGGCCTTCGCCCGGGAGGAATACGAGATCACCAAGCTCAGGCGCGAACTGGAGGAGTTCCTCCAGCGACAGATGGGCCTAATCAAGGTGTTCTCGCTGTTCATGCCGGCCATGTCTTTCCTCACCAACCTGGGGATGTTGTTGATCCTGGTCTACGGCGGCTGGTCGGTCATCAACGGGCGGCTGAGCCTAGGGGGGTTGGTAGCCTCGCAGGGCTACCTGATGATGCTCACCGGTCCCATCCGCATGATCGGCTGGATGGTGGTCATGGGCAAGCAGGCTTCGGCTGCAGGGCAGCGGATATATGAAGTGCTGGACTCCCGGCCAGAGGTGGTGGAGTCACCAAAGGCGATAGAGCTGCCCCGCCTGCGGGGTGAGGTGCGCTTCAGGAATGTCTCCTTCGCCTACGAGGAGGGAAGCGATGTGTTGCACGATATCAACCTCACGGTACGGCCAGGGGAAATGGTGGCCCTGCTGGGAGCCACCGGTTCGGGCAAGACCTCTATCGTCAACCTCATCCCCCGTTTCTACGACGTCACTGCGGGACAGGTCACGGTGGACGGCTACGACGTACGGGAGGTGAAGCTGGAATCGCTGCGCAAGCAGATCGGCACCGTGTTTCAGGAAGCCTTTCTCTTCTCCGACACCATGGCAGAGAACATCGCCTACGGGCGGAATGGAGCTTCCATGGAAGAGATCGTCCGCGCCGCCAAGTTGGCCCAAGCCCACGATTTCATCATGAGCTTCCCGGAGGGGTACCAGACCCGCGTCGGCGAGCGGGGGATCACCCTCTCCGGCGGGCAAAGGCAGCGGGTGACCATCGCCCGGGCCCTGCTGCTTGACCCTCGCATCCTCATCCTGGATGACTCCACCTCCAGCGTGGACGTGGAGACAGAGTACCTGATCCAGCAGGCCTTAGCCGCAGCGATGAGGGATCGGACCGCTTTCGTCATTGCCCACCGCCTCTCCACGGTCAAGAACGCCGACCGGATCATCGTGCTCAATGATGGGCGTATAGTACAGCAGGGCACTCACGAGGAGTTGCTGGCCCGCGATGGCCCCTACCGGCGCATCTACGAGACCCAATTCGTGGATCAGGAGGAGGATAGCTGATGGGATTCCACGGGCATGGCTTTCACCTGGCGGCTGCAGATAAGGGGACCTTTGACTGGAAGCTGCTCACCCGAGCGTTTCGTTTCATGGCTCCCTACCAATTCGCTGTCACCCTATCCATCCTCTCTGTGCTGGTCGTCACAGCCAGTGACCTGGCGATGCCCTACCTTCTCAGGGTGGCCATAGACCGGGACATCGCCGGGGGAAGTATGGCAGCTCTCACCCGCACCGCCATTCTGTATCTGTGCTGCATTCTCATCAACAACATCGCTGCCTCCGGTCAGACCTATGTGACGGGCTGGACGGGCCAGAAAGTGATTTTTGACCTCCGTGACCACGTCTTCACCCATCTGCAGGCACTCTCCCTCAGTTTCTACGATGGCCGGGAGATGGGGGACACCATCTCCCGGCTGACCAACGACATTGACGTGCTCAACGAACTGCTCAGCAATGGGCTGGTCACGTTGGTCAACACCCTGTTCAGCCTGGGGGGCGTGGTGACGGCCATGGTGATGATGAACCTCAGGCTGTCGCTCCTCAATTTCGCCATCATGCCCCTCATGCTGCTCGTCACGTTGATATTCCGTAGGTGGATGGGCACAGCCTACCGCAAGACTCGAGAGAAGATCGCCGACGTCACCGCCCGCGTCGAGGAGGGGGTCTCTGGGGTACGCATCATCCAGTCCTTCGCTCAGGAGGATCGTAGCTTTGGCGGGTTTCGGTCGGTCAATGAGGAGAACCGGGCGGCCAACATGCAGGCCGCGTCTATCCGCTCTGCCTACTTCCCCTTGGTGGACATCGTCGGGTCGCTGGGGATGGGATTGGTGCTCTGGTTCGGTGGGGTGGCTATCCTGAGGGGGGATCTGACGGTTGGTGTGATGGTGGCCTTCATCCTTTACCTCTTCCGCTTTTTCCAGCCCATCCGCTCGCTCACCATGCTATACGACGGGGTGCTGGCCGCCATGGCGGCCTCGGAGCGCATCTTTGAGCTCTTGGATACCGAGCCGGACATCGTGGATCCCCCCCAGCCAGTGCACCTGGGGCGTATTAAGGGGCTGGTGGAGTATCAGGATGTGGGCTTCGCCTACGAGCCGGATCAGCCCGTGGTGCAGAATCTGAACATCGTCGCCCTGCCGGGGGAGACCATCGCCCTGGTGGGGGCTACAGGAGCGGGGAAGTCCACCACCATTAGCCTCCTGTCCCGCTTCTACGATGTACAGGAGGGGGCCATCCTGGTTGACGGGCACGATCTCCGGGATATCGCTATCCAGTCCCTGCGAAGACAGTTGGGCATCGTGTTGCAGGAGGGATTTCTCTTCTCCGACACCATTCGGGAGAACATCCGTTATGGAAGGCTGGAGGCCACGGACGAGGAGGTGGAGGAGGCGGCCAAAGCAGTGGGTGCTCACGAGTTCATCATGCGCCTGCCGGAGGGGTACGACACCGATGTGCGGGAGCGGGGGGAGAAGCTCTCCATTGGCGAGCGGCAGCTCATCTGTCTGGCCCGGGCGCTCATCGCCGACCCCCGCATTCTGATCCTGGACGAGGCCACTTCCAGCGTGGACCCCTACACCGAGCTGATCATCCAGGATGCCCTGCTGAAGCTATTCAAAGGCCGCACCTCTTTTGTGATCGCCCATCGCCTCTCCACCGTGCGCCGGGCGGATCGGATCTACATGATGGATAGGGGGCGGGTGGTGGAAGTGGGCAATCACGAGGAGCTCTTGGCCCGTGGCGGCCTATACTCCAATCTCTACGAGATGCAGTTCAAGGCGCAGGAAGCTGTGGAAGAAGAGGGCCTGGAGTGGGGGAGGGTGGAGGCCATGCCAGTGGCAGCGGGATGATTCTGAACTCAAATTCACAGGCCCCGGGGATTTGTCCCCGGGGCCTGTTTGTCTTATGAGAATAGGGTTATCGTCGAAGGCGGCTATTGCTCCCTCACTACAGATAATTGCGCAGGGAGCGGCTGCGTCGGGGATGGCGTAGTTTGCGCAGGGCTTGGCCCTCAATCTGTCGGATGCGCTCTCGGGTCAGGCCGAAGCGCTCGCCGACCTCTTCCAGGGTGTAGTTCCGGCCATCCTGTAGCCCATAGCGCAGGCGCAGGATCCGCTCCTCACGGGGGTCCAGGGTGGCCAGCACCTTATCCACCTCCTCGGCCAAGAGTATTTGGGCCATAGCATCCGGCGGAGCAGGGAGCTCCTTATCTTCTATGAGGTATCCCAACTCATTGTCCTGCTCCTCCCCCACCGGCTGCTCCAGGGAGATGGGCTGCTGGGACCTGCCGAGTATCCAGCGCACTTCGTGGGGGGGGATCTCTATCAGTTCAGCGATCTCCTCCGGGGTAGGCCGTCGTCCCCATCGCTTCTCCAGCCGCTGCGCGACCTCCCCGATCTTGCGTATGCGGTCGCTCATGTGGATGGGGATGCGGATGGTGCGTCCCTGATCGGCCAGTGCCCGGCTGATGGCCTGTCGGATCCACCAGGTGGCGTAGGTGGAGAAGCGATGCCCCCGGCGGTAGTCAAATTTCTCCACGGCCCTGATCAGCCCCAGATTCCCCTCTTGGATCAGGTCCAGAAAGGGCACGCCGCGATTGACATACTTTTTGGCGATGCTCACCACGAGGCGGGTGTTGGCCCGGATGAAGCGGGCCCGAGCTTCCTCGGCGGCCTGTATTTGCTGCTCCAGTTCCCCTCGTTCCTCAGGGCTGGGGCTCTCCGTAATACACCTTTGGGCGGCCATGTCACCGCGCTTTATGTGCTGCGCCAGTTCTATCTCCTCCTCGCGGCTGAGCAGGGGTTCACGCGCCATCTCGCGCAGATAGAGGCTGATGGTATCGTCGGCCGTGATGTCAGCGAGGATGCTCTCCTCCAGTTTACTCTCTCCCTCCGCCAGTTCAGACTCAGATTCCGACCGTGCCTCTTCTGCCTCCTCCTTCAGATCGTAGACTGGGATGTCATGCGTCTCGAGGAAGCTGAACATCTCATCCAATAGTCCGATCTCCTCTTCAGCTTCGGGAAACATCTGGCTGAGCTCCTCCAGGGTGGCAAACCCTTGCTGCTGCGCCGTCTTGAGGAACTGCTGGGCCCTCCTCGAAGTCACATCTGAAGTAGGTTGTTCCGCTTTCCTGCGTCCCTTGGCTGGCGGGCCGGAAGACGCATTCTCCAACACGTTTTTCACCTCTGGTTCAGACGTCCACCACACACTGCACCACATACTGTCCATTCTGACGGAAGATTTTGAGGCCGGAGTAGGTCGCTGCTTTCACCTCGGTTAACACCTCGTGATGATCGGGATCCAGGGGTTCACCCCAGGCCAGGGCGTCTAGATACCATCCTCCCGCTCCCTGCTGAAGTTCTTTGACCTGACACCTGCTCAGCAGGAGGTCGCGCATCTCTCTCTGAAAAAGCAGCTCATTCAGAAATTCCACGAACAATGTCTCTGCGTCGGGAGCCTCGCAGTGTATCGTCACCGACTCCTGGAGTACAACGGTCTCCAGATCGGCCATGATGCTGAACATGGCCTGAGCACCCTCGGCAAAGGCCTCGGCCAAGCTATCACCGATACCTCGAATGCCTATGTCAGCCTCGTGGTCCAGATATTCGTAGGGCATAATCATCTCTGCGTCGTCATGTGCCGCCGCCAGGCTTCTTGAGCTTTGCGCAGCACATCCCTCTCGTTGGCGAAGGATGCGCGCGTGATGGCCTCCTCCATTGGCACCCATAGAGCTCCATCTACCTCGGCAGGATCGAAGTCAGCGGTGTCACCACTCTCGTAGGCCATCAGGTAAAAGGTGACGAACTTATGCACGCGGGTGGTGCGATCGGCATAGAACCAATACTCGATGGTCCCAAGGTCTTCCAGAATGCACCCTCTCAGCCCTGTCTCCTCCTGCACCTCCCGCTGGGCCGTCTCCCGGAGCGCCTCTCCTTCCTCTAGCCATCCTTTGGGAAGCTGCCAACGCGTCCCACTTTTGGTGACGATGAGGGCCACCCAGGGGGCCCCATCGCGGTTCTGGCACAACACGCCGCCAGCGGAACGTTCAATCCGTGTAGTGACCATGGAACACACCCTGTTAGAGGTGAGGGAATGAAGAAAGAGCAAGCATCTAGCTATTATAGCCCACTATCCAAAGTTAGACAAGCGATGGGCCTTTCTCACGGTAGGAGGGGCAACGGGTAACGAGTGAATGAGGCAACAAGTGGGTTGAATCCTTGTTGACTCGGTACTCTGTTAACTCGTTACCCCTCACCCCCAGTTGCCTTTCCGTCCACTTGTGCTATCATATGGGTGAGCCTATTATACTCCCAATCTCCCAGCTCACAACTCCTGATGGAAAGGACACGACCACTCTGTCATGACTCCACCACCTGCGCCCCATGAGAGGGAGGAGATCCATTTTGCCCATCCCAGTGAGGAGGAATTCAGCCACATTCTCGATTTTTATAAGATCGAGTGGGAATATGAACCCCGGACCTTTCCCCTGGCCTGGGATGAGGAGGGAAATGTTACTGAGGCCTTTACCCCCGATTTCTATCTCCCCCAACAGGACCTCTATGTGGAGCTTACCACCCTGCGGCAAGACTTAGTAAAGGGGAAAAATCAGAAGCTCCGTCGGCTGCGAGAGCTGTACCCCGATGTCCACATCAAGCTCTTCTACCGACGGGATTTCGGGCGACTGTTGGACAAATATGGGCTCTCTGAAGAGCGCAGGGAACTCATCGGCCAGGAGGCACTGAAGTAGCCCCATGGCCGACAGGGATATCGTCGAGGTCCTGTTCAGCGAAGCCCATATCCAGGCCCGGATTCGGGAATTGGGCGCCGCGATCTCCCAGGATTATGAGGGGCGGACGCCCCATCTGGTGGGTGTACTGCGCGGGGTGGTGCCCTTCATGGCCGATCTGGTCCGGGCCATCACCATTCCCCTGACCCTGGATTTCATCGCCATCTCCCGCTATGGCCCCTCCACCCGCACCCGGGGCGTAGTACACTTCATCAAAGATCTGGATGAACCCATTGCTGGCCGAGATGTCCTCTTTGTGGAGGATGTGGTAGATACGGGCCTGACCCTCAACTATATCCTGAACACCCTGCGGCGTCGTTACCCCGCCAGCCTTCAGGTGTGCACCCTCTTCGACCGCACCATCCGCCGCCTGGTCAACGGCCTCCCCATCGCCTACAAGGGTTTCGACCTGCCCGACCAGTTCGTGGTGGGCTACGGACTGGACTACCGGCAGCACTACCGAAACCTGCCCTACGTCGGCATCCTCGACCCCAGCGTGTACCTCTCCAATCAGGGCGAATAGCGCCTCACAGGAGAAACACCAACAGCCCCGCGATCCCGGCCACCAGCACCAGGGCGATCAAGAGCAGGACCGGGGCCAGCACCGCCAGCACTCCCCGGGCCCAATCGAACTCGCTGGCCACGGCGGTGGCAGCGATGTAGATGAGCAGACCCCACACCCAGGCTCCCACGCCTACTATCACACTGGTGAGGGCCTGCAGCGGCGGGCCCGCCACGGGGATCAGGCCCAATAGGGGCGGGAGGATGTCTAACAGGTGGGGGATGGCGTAGAAAGCGGTGAGCCCCAGCATCTGTTGCACGCTCGCTCTACCGCCCATCAGGTGGGCGGCGATGGCCACCAGCAGGGTGTAGGCCATCCAGCCTCCCAGCCAGTCGAAGGGGGTGGAGAGGAAGTGGCCCACCGCTTTCAGGATATGGCCCGCCGGCTGAGGGATGGGGGTGGGAAGTTTCGCGATGGTCAGCCAGATGTCCAGTCCGGCCTCGAAGACTTCCTTAATTTGTCTCTCCACCTCGGGCGGGAGGTTCGTCGTGCCCCACGCCTGCTCCATACCTTGCCTGAAGCTCTCCCTCACCTGCCGGCCGGCCTCCTCGGGCGGGGGGGCTTGCAGTTCACTCACCAGCCCAGTGGCGGAGCCCACCAGCCCCACGATGAGGCTGATGGCCACCAGGATGAGCAGCCCCTGCCGGAAGAGGTCGGGTCTGTCGCGCAGCGCGGCCAGGGATGCGGTCCTCAATAACAGGCTATCACGCACCATTTGCCAGGTAGACATCTATCTCCCTCCTCCCGCAAGGAGCAGCTCCAGGCCGACCGCCAACCCTCCCAACAGCACAAGGGCTAGCAGGGCCAGGAGGATGAAGGGCAGCAGCGCGGCCCAGAAAGCGCGCCCACTGCTGAGGCGATGGGCATTCTTGAGGGCCAGGTAGTTGCAGATCAGGGTCCAGAGGGCGATCACCCCGCCTATCTCCACGTAGGGCAGGATGCGGGTCAGCCCCAGCAGTTGGGGTGTGACCGCCAGGGCGGTGCAGCCCAGTGTCTCATCCAGGCTGGCCTGTCCGCCCAGAAGTCGGGCGAAGAGATAGCCCAACAGGCCGAAGACCAGCCAGCTCACCCCCAGCCGCAGGGGGATCACCATCACCCCTACGGCGGCTCCGATAGGGTTGGGTGCGCCGAAGAGGTAGGGGAAGATGCGCCACCCTATATCGTACTGCTGGCGGAAAATGGACTCGAAGCTGGGAGAAGCCTGGCTGGCCTCTTGATACCAGTCCATCTGCTGCAATCCCTGGAGCGCCACCTCCTTGATGGCTCCCAGGTCCGGCGTAGTAGCCCATTCTAGTATCTCACCTACAATGGCTACCGCTGATACCACTACCCCCACTACCAGAATGAGGATGAGTCCTTTCAGGAAGGGGCTGGGGAGGTCGCGCATGGTCGTGTAGGCCTCGTCCTGCAGGAGAAGGGCTCTGGGGCAGAGGCGTAAAGTGGCTAGAAAGTCTTGCATGGCTGGACTCCTTCCATAAATCAGGCATCTTTGCTGTCGAATCCTTGCCTGCCCAGAACGTCAGGCCAGGGTGCAAGCCAGGCACAGGGACCAGTGGATCAAGTTTCCCATCACGTCAGTGCCTCGGCCTACAGTAGCTCCAGGAATCTCTCGACATCCAGACGAGCCCACTTCAGGATATGGAACAGCGTGGATCGTTTGACAGGGCAGTGAGCAGGAACAGTCAGTTTCAACACTTCGTCTAAACTGCTGCCACTATGGCAGCAGCCGAGATTCACACGGAACGGGTTGATGATGGACCGTTGCTGGTCCACCCCCAGTGCTGGATGGGCATCCCACATGGGAGGCCGTGGAACAGCGACTGGGGCAGCATCTGATCCACGTCTACCAAGAGGCTCAAGTAGAGGGGCGGAAGGGGGTCTGGGAAGAGCGGGTAGGGGTGGCCTACTCACCATCGCTGGCTCGGAAGGCGCGGCGGGGGCTGGCTCAGCGGTTGAAGTGGGCGGAGCAGAAGCTCCGGGCCTTGACACCCCCCTCGTGGTAGAGGGCGCAAGCCGTGGGAGAATCTGGCGGCCCTGGAGATAGCGGTGCTGAGGATTCTGAAGGCGCATCGTGTGGAGGGGCTTCTGGAAGTGGGCTATACCCAGGAGGTGGAATGGCGAAAGGTTCGCGCCTACTAGGACCGTCCAGCCCGCCCGGAGGAGCGGGCACGAGACGTCTCTCCATCTACGAAGACCTGGCCTTACCGATGGCGTCAATTCCACCATAGTACTCCGAAAATGAGCGAAAGATAGGTCCTCAGTCTTGCCGGCCACGAACCAGGGTCCCTTCATCGTCTGATTGGAAGCAGCAACAAGACAGTCAGGGCCTCCTGTGTCTACATATAGATCTGATCAGCCGAGAACCACTACATCTTGGGTGTCTGATAGGGCGGGAGGGAATCGAACCCTCACGGAGAAACCTCCAGCGGATTTTAAGTCCGCAGCGTCTGCCCTTCCGCCACCGCCCCATAACAACAGGGCGGATCGCGTCAAGCGACCCGCCACTTGGAGGCGACGGCCGGATTCGAACCGGCGCATGAGAGTTTTGCAGACTCTTGCCTTCCCACTTGGCTACGTCGCCTCAGTGCCGAGGCCCAGATTTGAACTGGGGACACCCTGATTTTCAGTCAGGTGCTCTACCAGGCTGAGCTACCTCGGCAAGATATACATCAACTCTCCCACTATCGTGCTTTAATTTACCACCCGTTTCCTATTTTGGCAAGTCGCAAAGCGGAGCATTTTGTGATCTACTGACCCTCGCCATGAACAGCGTGCGGCCAACTACAGGTTTCATGAACTTTGAAAATTTAATTCCGTAGCTATGGTGTCCGGTAGCGGGCACCAGGGCTGCTCATAGAGCTTCGACTCAGGTGTCAGGCCAACATAGCGTAGGCTCCAATGTGTAGAGCACAGAGAGGCACTACAAGGCACTTTTGACCACCTCCACCAGCTTGGCAAAGCCCGCAGCATCTTGGACCGCCATCTCCGCCAGCAGCTTACGGTTAATGGCCACCCCCGTCTCCCTCAGGCCTTGCATAAAGCGGCTGTAAGAGAGCCCATGCTGGCGGGCCGCAGCGTTGATGCGGGCGATCCAAAGGCGGCGGAAGTCGCGCTTCCGCCGGCGGCGGTCACGATAGGCATCAGGAAGCGCCCCCAACATGGCTTCATTGGCTCGGCGGAAATTCCGATGTCGAGTGTCATAATAGCCTTTGGTCAGCTTCAGAACTTTTTTATGGCGTCTACGGGCCCGTGGGCCCCCTTTCACTCGCGGCAACTGTCTTACCCTCCTGTTGTATGCTCACGTAACCACACTGGCTAACATATTAAGGCCGCTGTTCAGGGCAGCAGCCTTCTTCACGGTTGAGAATGTGGATGGTCACTGATTCGTCGTTTACTTCTTACCGGCCGGGCTGAGGATCATAAGCATACTTCGCCCTTCCATAATAGGGCCTTTCTCCACCTGAGATATATCTGCCAACTCATCAGCGATGCGCCCCAGGAGTTCTTCTGCTACCTCAGGGTGGGTGACCTCCCGGCCTCGAAACCACACTCGAACCCTCACTTTGGAGCTCCGCTCCAAGAACCGTCGCGCCGCACGCAGCTTAAAAGCGATGTCATGTTCCCCTGTCTTGGGGCGCAAGCGAATCTCCCGAACCTCACCACCCTTCCGTGACTTCCGGGCATCGCGCTCCTGCTTGGTCTGCTCATAAAGGAACTTGCCGTAATTCAGCATCCGGCAGACAGGGGGTTGTGCATTGGGGGCTACCTCAACCAGATCGAACCCCTCCTCTTGAGCAGCCTGAAGCGCCTGATCAAGGGGCATAACGCCCACTTGTTTCCCCTGAGCATCAATCAACCGCACCCGAGATGCCCTGATCTGCTCATTTACGCGATGTGTTTTAGGACCGATCTCGCTCTCCTTGACCTTCCTTTGCTAGGCGGAACCGGAACACTCCGCCCCTCCGTCTACAAGCTTGGATCATATCATACCACATTTGCGGCCAGATGTCAAATGCCCCTCTTGGCATGTACCACATCCAGAAATCGGGTCTTGAAATCGGCCAAGGGGTGAGGTCCCAGGTCTTCCTCGGTGCGCAAACGCACTGAAACGGTGCCCTCCTCCACTTCCCGGTCGCCGACGACGAGCATGTAGGGGATTTTCTGCAACTGTGCATTGCGGATCTTGGCTCCCATGCGGTCGTCGGAGTCATCCACCTCCACGCGCAGCCCGGCGGCCCGCAGCTCCTGGGCCACCTGATGGGCGTAGGCGTGGTGGCGATCGGCGATGGGGATCATCATCACCTGCAGCGGGGCCAGCCACACGGGGAAGGCGCCGGCGTAGTGCTCCACCAAAATGCCGAAGAAGCGCTCCAGGGCCCCTAGCAGGGCGCGGTGCACCATGTAGGGCCGGTGCTCCTGACCGTCCTGACCGACGTAGGTCATGTCGAAGCGTTCCGGCTCGTTGAAGTCGAACTGGATGGTGGTCATCTGCCACCGTCGGCCCATGGCATCGCGGATGTGGAGGTCAATCTTGGGCCCGTAGAAAGCCCCTCCCCCCTCATCCACCTGATAGGACAACCCCTCGGCTCCGATGGCCCGGCGCAGCGCCTCCGTGGCCTGATCCCACCGCTCCGGTTCGCCCACCGCTTTTTCAGGCCGGGTGGAGAGGTAGACCTCAATGTCCTCGAAGCCGAAATCGCGCCACATGTTGAGGCTGAATCGCAGCACCTCCAGGATCTCCCCCTCGATCTGTTCGGGTGTGCAGAAGATATGGGCATCGTCCTGGGTGAAGCCCCGCACGCGCATCAGTCCGTGCAGCACGCCGCTGCGCTCATAACGGTAGACCGTCCCCAGCTCCGCCCAGCGCAGGGGGAGGTCTCGGTAGGAGCGGGTTCGTGCCTTGTACATGAGAATGTGGAAGGGGCAGTTCATGGGTTTGATGTAGTACTCCTGGCCCTCGATGTCCATGGGGGAGTACATCCCCTCGCGGAAGAAATCGAGGTGGCCGGATGTCTGCCACAGCTCCGCTTTGCCGATGTGAGGTGAGTAGACGATCTCGTAGCCGCCGGCGTAGTGCTGCCGGTACCAGTACTCCTCGATGACCCGGCGGATGCGGCCGCCCATGGGGTGCCAGTGGGCCAGGCCGGCCCCTGCCTCCTCGTGAAAGCTCATCAGGTCCAGGTCGCGGATCAGCCGCCGGTGATCTCGCCTCTCCATCTCCTCCAACCGTTGGAGGTAATCCTGAAGCTCCCCTTCGGTGGGCCATACGGTGCCGTAGATGCGTTGCAACATGGGGCGGGATTCGTCGCCCCGCCAGTAGGCGCCGGCCACGCTGAGCAGCTTGAAGGCCTGAGGGTCAATCTGGCCCGTGCGTTCCAGGTGCGGCCCCCGGCAGAGGTCGGTGAAGGTATCGTGGGTATAGGTGGAGATAACTTCCCCTTCGCTCATCTCCTCGATCAGTTCCAGTTTGTAGGGCTGGTCGGCGAATTGCTCCCGCGCCTCCTGGCGGGAGACCTCCTTTCGGATGAAGGGGTGGTCTCCGCTGATGATCTCCCTCATCCGCCCCTCGATCTCCTCCAGGTCTTCGGGGGTAAGGGAACGGGGCAGGTCGAAGTCGTAGTAGAAGCCATCTTCTATGGAGGGCCCGATCCCCAGCTTGGCCTGGGGGAACATCTCCAGCACCGCCTCGGCCATCACGTGAGATGTGGAATGGCGCAGTTTTTCTAAATCCAGTTCAGCCATCATCTCCTCCTGTCGAAAAGTTACAGGTTGAAGGTTACAGGTTTCAAGTTGAGAGCGCGGGGAGGAACGAAAAAGACCTCTCATCCTTGGGGCGAGAGGTCTCGCGGTTCCACCCAATTTCGACAACGGACAGAGGAATTAAACAGACTTGGGCCCGTTGTCCTCTTGTGGCGGGTAACGGAGCCACCCGAAGCACCTTACTGGCCCCAACAAGGGCGTTCTGGCGCCCGCTCCCGGGAGGTTTTCCCCGAGCCCTAGACCGGAGGGGTTCTCAGTCAGCGGCCTCTCCTCCCTGTGGCTGGCATCTCGGGTACTCGTCCCGGTCAACGCTTTGT
>CAYRNM010000037.1:0-8177 GCA_964425465.1 uncultured Anaerolineae bacterium
GTGGAGGATGAGATCTGGCTGGCACCGGAGGTCTACAAGCTGGAGCATGTGCAGGTCTCCTGCGGAGACCACTCCGTGCCCACGGCCACGGTGCGCATCCGCACGCCGGAGGGTGAAGTGCGGGCGGATGCCGATCTGGGCACCGGTCCGGTGGATGCCGTGTACCGGGCTATCAACCGGGTCATCAGTGTGCCCAACGAGCTCATCGAGTTCTCGGTCAAGGCCGTCACCGAGGGCATTGACGCGCTGGGCGAGGTGACCATCCGCATCCGGAGTGACAGCCGCGTCTTCAGCGGCCATGGCGCATCCACCGACATCATCGTCGCCTCTGCCAGGGCCTACATGAACGCCCTCAACAAGCTGGTGGCCTACTTACAGGAACACGAAGGGAAGGCGAAGGCCTCCACGCTGTCTTGACAACCAGTGCATCTGGTGATATGCTCCTCAATGAGGAGCCGATGCCTGGAGGGGGCGTAGTAGGGCTCGCCCCCTCTTCTTTCTTCAAGGGATAGGTATGGAGCGCAAGCGCGTGCCCGCTGGCAGCACAAATAGGTGAGGCAGGGAGGTGAAGGGGGATGACCAGCCAGGCAACTTTAGAGCAACTGGAGCGGCAAATCGCTCAGCTTCCCCCGCACGAACAGCTCAAACTGATCGCTCATATTTCTGAGCAATTAAGTACTAGGCCTCTGGACAGGCTGATCGTAGTGGAAGAAGCTCTGTCACAACAGGGGGAGAGGGAAGCCGACGAAGTTCTGGCCCTGTGCGATCTGGCAGCAGAGATGTGGGAAGGCGAGTTCGATGCCGCTGAAGAAGTTCGCCAGATGCGTCAAGAGCGAGACAAGCAGGTATGGCTGAGCAGGTCATAGATGCCAGTGTTGCTATCAAGTGGGTGGTCAAAGGCGAGCCGTTCCGCAACAAGGCACGGCAATTACTCCGCGATGCCCGATGGAAAGGCATTGCCTTGAGTGGCCCACCGCTTTTGGAGTACGAAGTGGAGAGCATTCTGCAGCGCCGTCTGCACTACGGACGTGCAAGCATACAAGCGGTGGATGCATCGCTGGCGGCCTTCTATGCTGTCAGGGTGCACATCGTTACCCATCCCGACGTGGTGCGGCGGGCGCGTGAAATCGCCCGACAGTTCAAGCAGGGCCGCATTTATGACTCGATCTATGCTGCTCTTGCTGAATTGCGCGGATGCGAGTTCTGGACGGCTGATGGAGTCTTCTATGACGCTGTGAAGTCGGTGCTCTCGTTCGTGAAGTATCTGCCCGATTATCCTTAGCAGCAAGTATAGGGACAGGGATGATGGTAACCACTACGGGGTTAGATCATCGCTTCCGCCAGGGCCTACATGAACGCCCTCAACAAGCTGGTGGCCTACTTACAGGAACACGAAGGGAAGGCGAAGGCCTCCACGCTGTCTTGACAACCAGTGCATCTGGTGATATGCTCCTCAATGAGGAGCCGAGGGCTGGAGGGGGTGTGTGGCACGCCCCCTCCAGTCTGCAGTCCCTCTGAGGGAGCGCGAACCTCAGGAGCAGACCACGAAGCGGACAGGAGGTGGAATGAGCATGGAGATCTGCCATGACAAATTATCGCATTACTCTGGATCCGAACAAGTGCTTCGGGAAGCCCTGTATTCGGGGGCTGAGGATGCCAGTCGCTTTGATCCTCAGTTATCTGAGTTCAGGGATGACGGTGGACGAGATCCTGGAAGAGTGGCCTGAACTGGAACGGGAGGACATCTACCAGGCCTTGGGCTATGCTGCCTGGGCAATGGAAGAAAGGATTGTCCCTAACTCCACGAAAAGGGGCCCCCCCTCTTGCGCTTTCGATCCCTTGCCACTATAATCAACGCTGTTTGGGTGTCGTGGGGTGATCCTACCATGGAGAGGGATAGGATCAAGACCACCTCTTGGCAGGCGGATGCGGCGTTGCTGGGGGTGACCCTCATCTGGGGCGCGACCTTCGTCATGGTCAAGGAGGCTGTGGCTCACTTCCCGGCCTTCGCCTTCCTGACCCTGCGCTTCAGCTTCGCCTTGCTGTCGTTGATTCCCCTCCTCTGGGTGGGACACCGATCCAGAGTGGCCAGCCTAGGCTGGACTGAGTTAGGGGCGGGGAGCCTGGTCGGGCTGGCCCTGCTGGCGGGATACGGCCTGCAGACGGTGGGGTTGCGCTACACGACGGCGGCGAAGGCGGGGTTCATCACCGGCCTCTCAGTGGTCTTCGTCCCCCTGCTGGGGGCCATCCTGTGGCGACGGAGGCCACCGCCAGCCGCACAGATGGGGGTTGTGCTGGCCACGGGCGGCCTGATATTGCTCACGCTAGGTCCTACCCTGTCCATAGCCTGGGGCGACCTCGCCGTCCTGGGCTGTGCCCTGGCCTTCGCATTGCACATTCTGGCCGTGGGCGCTTTCGCTCCCCACATCGAGCCCCGGCTGCTCACCGCCATCCAGATCGGGGCGGTGGCCCTGATCAGCGCCCTGATCTCCAGGGCGGCGGAGTGGCCCTGGCCATCCCTCTCCCGGCAGGTGCTCTGGGCCGCGCTCTTCACCGGTGTGCTGGCCACCTCGCTGGCCTTCGGAGTGCAGAGCCTGGCCCAGCGTTTCACCAGTGCCACGCACACGGCACTCATCTTCGCCATGGAGCCGGTCTTCGCTGCCCTCTTCGCCTATCTCTTAGCAGGGGAGAGGCTGGGACCACACCGTTGGGCCGGCTGTGGGCTGATACTGGCGGGGATGCTCATAGCAGAGCTGGGGACATCGGCTTCGGCGTGAAACGTAATTCGTGAAGCGTGAAAATGGCCTGTTCACACATCACGTTTTACGCATCACGTAATCTTTCAGGAGGAGAAAAAGACATCATGAGGTTGTCGGATAGTTATCAGGATCTCTACACCCAAGCGCGTACCGCTCGCTTGGCTGGCCGTCACGAGGAAGCCATCGCCATTTACACCCGCATCGTCGAGCGGCTGAGCGAGCTCTCCCCGGAAACTCTCCAGGGACGGCCCGACCTGGAAGAGCTGCTCCATCAGGCCGCCGAGGAACTGGTGGAGGTGCTCCGCTGGGAACGGCGCTACGATCAGGCCATTGAGCTGGAGGAGAAGCTGATCGGGCTGTTCCCCCAGGAGGAGTTGGTCCGTCGGACGGAGATTGCCAATCTGCTGATCGAAAAGGGACAGGTCGAGGAGGGGTTGTCCCAACTTCAGGAGATTGCGCAAGCGGACGCGGACAACATCTGGGGATGGATCACGCTGGGAGCTCAGCATCTATGGCTCAGGCGGTACGAGGAGGGCGAGGCCTACTTGCAGCGGGCAGTAGAACTGGAAGGGGCGGCCGACGAGGATGTGGCCTTCGCTTATCATTATCTGTTCCAGTTGTACAAAGAGCAGGATCGGCACGAGGAGGCCGTGGCAGCCTGGGAGAAGGCCCGCCGCCTGGACCCGGAGACACAGTCCACCCTTCCAGAGGTCTACCGGATGTTCATCGAGGCCGGGGATTACCGGCAGGCGCACTCTTACCTGCGGCGGGAGCAGAACCGGCTGCGCTATCTCTTCCACCTGGGGCTTATGGATCATCAGCAGGGGGACGAATATGCCGCTCAGCGCCAGTGGCGACGGTTGGCCGACATGGACCCCAACAATTATGATGAGGGACACGACGAGTGGGCGGAGGCCTGTCTGCGCGTGGGCCAGGTTCAGCAGGCGCTCAACGAGCTGGCCCGTCGGGTCAACCAGGGGGAGATCACCTCACACCGCATGATGCTTCTGGGCCTGGCCTGGGCCATGGCGGATGACGTTCAGAAGGCCAGGGCAGCGCTTAATGGAGCGGTGATGATCCTGGATCACGATCGCCCCAGGCGGAGTAAACTCTCGCGAAAGGAATGGCGGCTCTTTGAGGAACTGGTGGAGGATGAGAAGGTGCTTAAGGCTTTGGAGGACTACTTCATGCCGCCCATCTTCATCCCCGGCGAGGATTTCGATTTTGAAGCAAGGGTGTAGACGAGAGGGGGAATTGCTTCCGTGGTCAGCAATGAGATCGGCGTCTACATGGAATCCACGGGCTTCAGTGACCCGGCAAAGGCCCTGCCGATGATCCGGGAGCTGGGCTTGACGGTGGTTCAGGTGGGCCAGCTCCCGGAGGAGTTCTACAGTGAGGAGGGGGCCCAGAGGTTCAAAGCTCTGCTGGAGGAGGCAGGGGTTCGCGCGGCTGCCACCACCATTGTCCATGAAGGGGAGCGGTACGATGACTGGCCCACCGTGCGGTGCACGGTGGGCTATGTGCCTCGGGAGTTCCGCGACGCACGGATGACCTACAGCCACAGGGTGATTGACTTCACCGCCGCTATCGGCTGCCGCTACGTCACCACCCACATCGGCGAGCCACCCCACGATCCGAAGGACCCCGATTACTGCGCATTGGTGGACATCGTGAGGGAATTGGGGCAGCACTGCGCTGAGCTGGGGCTCAGGTTCGGGCTGGAGACGGGACAGGAGAGCGGGCGGGCGCTGATGGGCTTCATCGGCCGGGTGGGACTGGACAATGTAGGCGTGAACTTCGACCCGGCCAACATCATCCTCTACAACACCGACGCCCCCCTTTCGGCCCTCGATGAGGTCGCGCCCCGTCTCTTCGGCATGCACTGCAAGGATGGCCTGCGGTCTACCCAACCGGAGGCGCTGGGCACGGAGGTGCTATTGGGCCAGGGAGAGGCCAACCTGTGCGAGTGCGTTCGCAGAGCGCTTCGGTTGGGCTACGAAGGTCCTCTCATCATGGAGATCTACGCTGGGGACGACCGCAGGGAGGCGCTCAGCAAGGGGAAGGCCTTCCTGGAGGAGTGCCTGGCGCAGGTGGAGTGATAGAGGTAACAGAAAACCTTCTCGCAGTAACTATCAGCCTGGGGCTTCGCGCCCCAGGCTGAGCAGTTTAGGCTCACGTCCGGTTCTGAAGCAGTGGTGGGGCGGGAAACCGCCCCACCGACGGTAATTAGCTGGCCTCTAAGAATCTGTGACACGGGCCTATCAAGGTTCTTCTTCCAGCGTGGAAGCCACAGTGAGATGATACCCCTTTCCCGTGTCTGTTATCTCGAAGTCAATGATCCATCGTGTGTACTCGGAGAAGTACGCCCTTTTCCGGGCGATCAACATATTCACGATCCCTTTCAGCCCCGTTCTCAGTTCGTCGTCGCCTGCTGGTATCCCTGCTTCAAGCACTCTGTCTATCATTTCTTGCTGCTCTTCTTCAGGGAGAAAGGACACATTCCAGGCCATGACAGCCAACGTCAGTAGCTTGCGGTAGGTTTCTTCAGTGTCAGCCAAGTCCATATATGGCTCCACGAAGTCCCCCAGCACTTCGGACATTTTCACTCGTCCACTGGGCGCGATGACAAGCTTTTCGCCGCCGAAGGGGCCTTGCTCCAGCTTGGCCTTCAGGCGTTCAAACTCCCCCCGCTTGCTTTTGCGTTTACGTTGTCTTTTCTTCCCTCTTGATTTTGACGGGGTCATTTCCCCCTCGCGCAATTCTCTGAAATACTGTCTCGAAAGCTCCTGATCATACCTCCACAATAGCGTAGCACGCCAATATTGTCAGGCGTTATTACCGCCAGCAGCGATGGCAAGAGCGTCCTCAGCTTCCACGGTCACTGCCATGACGAAGTCCACCGCAAACGGTGCTCATGCCTGCCCTGGGCTTGTCGGAGGGACAAGAGCCCATCGTCCGAGGAGCCATGTGAATCGAAAGGGTTCGCGCACGGTTCTGAAGTGGTGGGGGGAGGGGCGACCCTCCTCCCGACCATAATTAGGCGGTGCCTTCTCACCCACAACACCCATCCGCAATCCTACTCCCACCCAACCCTCTTAGGGAGATTCTCAGTCTTTCCACATACGCGCGCAAGTCAGCCATATGACTTGGGTAGTGGTGGAAGGTTCCCGCACCCAAGATGGGTAGCAGCGCGACGCCATCATAGGTCCGATAGTACGCGGGCCTGTTGAGCTGTTCATCATCCAACGACGAGATGAGCGCCTTCAACTGGGGCCAATTGGCATCAAACGCAGCCAACACTTCAGCCAGCGGACGGTCTCTGTGCTATGCATAGACCCGTGCGTTGAGTATATCTGTATCTTCGGCCGGCTCGGATGGTGCCCCGCTGATCAGGTCGGTCACCCGCTCAAGGATAAAGGCCTCCCACCACGTGATATGGGCGACCAAATCCTTCACCGACCAGTTCTCTTGTGGCCCTGGACGGCACATCATCTGCTCTTCGGTTAACCCCGCCCAGAGTGCCGTCAACGCTGCACGTCCTTCACGAATCCGCTCCAGCAGCTCATCCGCCGTCACGTAGGTCTTGTCACTTCTGGCCATATATCCTCCTCCAGCAGGCTCTGCTCTACTGGTTATCACCGCCATCGCGGTAGGACTGCCAGTTACCCAACAGCCCCCGCAATCCGGCGTAGGCTGTGAGAATTGCCTTGGTGCTGGCAGCTACCGCGACCGGACTTTCACCGGCTAGCAAACGACGGCTTTCAGGGCACACCAACCGTTGTTAGGCGGGCAGCCAATGCAGACCACCTTAACCCGCCACGAACTCAGAGGCAAGTTTCAAGCGCGCACTGCTTCCGCTTCATACTTGCTTGGAATCTCCGCAATCCGCATGACGAGCCGCAAGGCTTCATTGACGGCTTCATCGGTCGGAAATGCTTGCACAACATCCGGGGCAAGCAAAACCACATTCTTTCCTACCCGCCGATGTGGCGCGTATCTGCCTTTGGCTACGATAGTCATCTTGGATAGATCGTATTCGTCACGCAGTTCGTAATCGTCAGGATCATTCGGCTTCTGCATAAAACTGCTCCTCGAAAGTGCTGCATCCTCTCGTGAAGTATGTGCCCGCCATTGCGGTAGGACTGCCAGTTACCCAGCAGCCCCCGCAATCCGGCGTAAGCCGTGAGAATCGCCTTGGTGCTGACAGCTACTGCGACCAGACTTTCACCGGTTAGCAGACGATAGCTTTCAGGACACACCAACCCGTTGTTAGGTGCGGTTTCGCAGATGCAGAGTCTCCCCGCAACAATGATGGATGCCTACTCAGGTCACATCTCTTCGGGTAACAAGGAAAGCACGAAGTTGTACAACCCCTCTGCAGAAGACATCGCTTGGTTGAATTGTTCTCTGCTTGGCTCGGCGGCATAGCCCGGGTAACGGAATATCCTCGCGTAGGGAGTCAGCCGCCTGCCCACATCTACCCAAGCCGAAAACCCTGCTGCGTGAGCACAGCAGCTTGAATCAACACTTCCACGTCATGGATTCGCTCAAACTCTTGGTCACAGAAGACCAGGAATCCCTTGACGGCTTTCTCCGCCGCCTGCTGGCAGTGATAAATGACAGTGTCCAGCAACGGCGGGCTACTGGCGGCCAGGACACGTGCCGAAGCCAAGTCTCGCTGCGCTTTGGTGAGCCAGCTTCGCACCAGTTGTCGCTTAGCTTCGTTCATACAGGACTTTCCCTTGCTCGGCAATTCTGTGTTCAAGCGATGCACGTACTTCACGAAAGAAATCAAACTCGGCGCGCGTCTTCACGATAACATCTTTCGGCACACCCAGCCCACTCAAGCAACGATGCCCCAGCACAGCGCGCTCGTAGTCGGACAGGTTGCTATGGGTGACGATGACTAGCAAGTCCACATCGCTGTCTTGGTCAGGCATACCCCAGGCATGCGAACCAAACAGGATGACCTGCTCCGGCTGAAACTGCTCAACCAGCCGGCGCGTCATTTCTTGAAGCAAGTCATGGGTTACTGTTTTCATATGCGCCTCGTTGGACTCGCATACTGCCAAGGCCTGATAGAGATGCGGACTGCCGCGCCGTCGCGGTAGGACGGCCAGTTACCCGCCCTCCCCCGCACAGATCCCGGCGTGCGGTTTTCCCGCACCGGGCTCCTTAGGAACACACGCCTCGCGTGTCACCGAACTTGATGCCACCCCCAACAAACAAGGCCCATCCCCTTTGCAACGGATGGGCCTTCATGGTATGATGTCGGCTGCCTGGATGCCCTCCGCGCACTTGGGCTGTGCCTCGTGGTATCATTGACCAGCAAGGCTTTGCTTGTTTGTCGGATAGGCTCAAACTCGGTGATCGGAATCACCAGTCTGCAACCCGTTTTTTCTCAGCCAAAGTATACCA
>CAYRNM010000037.1:8277-12516 GCA_964425465.1 uncultured Anaerolineae bacterium
AGCGTTACCCGCTCACAAGGGGGATGGGAGAGGTGTCAGTAGCCGTATTATCGGTCTACAGCTCCTTCGCCCACGGCTCGGACAGGTCGTGTTCTGTGAACCTGACCGAGGTGTACAACGCGTGCGCCGGCGGCGTGTACGAGCCAACGGTCGCTATCGTGGCACCCAATCGCTTGAGCCGGCGCAGCCCTTCGCACATCACTGCCTTGCCCAAGCCGCGCCGCTGGTGAGCCGGCACTGTGCCCACCGGCTCAAACGCACCAGTGGCGGGTCACATCGCCGATCGTGATGTGATCCTCATCGTGCAACTCCATGGGAGTCAGCACGCGCTCGCCGTTGAGAAAGGTGCCGTTGGTGCTGCCCAGGTCCTCCAGTATGGCCCGCCAGCCCTCGCGTCGCACGCGGGCATGTTCACGTGAAACACGCCTGCTGGTGATGACGATGTCATTTTCGATCGCCCGGCCGATGGTCACGGTATCGTCCGTCAGGGGATGTTCTCGCCCGGTGGGGTCAGTGAGGAACGGCGCTTGTTTGGTTATAGCCATCGTATACCTCTATGGCTCAAGTCTACCTCGCCTGCTCAACCCAGTCAAATCAACCTGGCGACTCGGCGGGTTATTATCCCAGACCGGTGTACCCAAGCGCCGGGGCGGAGAGGAGCGTCAGCTTGCGGTGCAGCCATTCTATCTTCCGTCTCTAGGGTAGACACTCAGCTCGATATTGTAACCGCAGCGCATCCAAAGGTCAAGTCTGCCTGAGCATGGGTGCACCCTTTGCCAAACGCGATTTGACATAGGGCAAGCCTTGAGCTATAATATAGGCCAGTTGAATGAGCGGGTGTAGCGCAGCGGTAGCGCAGTAGCTTCCCAAGCTATTGGCCAAGGGTTCGAATCCCTTCACCCGCTCCTAACTAGGCCCTCCGATCCCCAGGTCGGAGGGCTTTTGAGTTTGCGATTTGACAAAGCGAACATTTGTTCGTATAATATAGGCGTTTCATCGTTCCTTTGAGAAGGAAGGGGGATGACGATGGACACCTACGAGAAGGTCAAAATGCTGGGGAGGGCAGCTCAGTACGATCTGTGCGGCGAGGCCTGCGGCACGGAGGCCAACCGGGTGCGCGATGACCTGGGGCGCTGGATCTACCCGGCGGTACTGCCCGATGGCCGGCGGGTGAAACTGCTGAAGGTCCTGCAGTCCAACGCCTGCACAAACGACTGCTACTACTGCGCCAACCGGGTCGGACGCGACTGCCGCCGCATCAGCTTTTCCCCCGATGAGCTGGCCCAAGCCTTCGATCAGATGCGACGCCAGGGGCTGGTGGAGGGGCTGTTCCTCAGCTCCGCCGTCTGCGGGCGGCCGGCACGGGCTATGGACCGCATGCTGGCCACCGTGGAGTTGGTACGGCGCAAGTACCAGTTCCCCGGCTACATTCATCTCAAGATCCTGCCCGGCGTGACCCAGGCCCACGTGGAGCAGGCGGTGCGGCTGGCCAGCCGGGTCTCGGTCAACCTGGAAGCGCCCAACTCCGAGCGGCTGATCCGCATCGCCCCCGGCAAGTCGCTGGAGGAGTTGGTCGAGCCGCTGCGCTGGGTGCATCGCCTTCGGTTGGAGAGCGGGGGACGGCTTGCGCCAGCGGGACAGACCACCCAGTTTGTCGTCGGCGCGGCGGACGAGGCCGATCAGGAGCTACTGCAGACCACCGCTCAATTGTACCGCGAGGTGGATCTCCATCGTGTCTACTTCTCCGCCTTTCAACCGGTGCCGAACACCCCCCTGGCCGAGCACCTGCCCACCTCCCTGTGGCGCGAGCATCGCCTCTACCAGAGCGATTTTCTCCTGCGCCAGTACGGTTTCGCCTTTGACGAACTGATCTTCGACGAAAAGGGTAACCTCCCCCGTCGGGCTGATCCCAAGCGGATGTGGGCCCTGGCCCATCCGGAGCTCTTCCCCATTGAGGTGAACCGCGCTTCACAGGAGGAACTCCTGCGGGTGCCGGGTATCGGACCCCGTTCGGCGGGCCGTATCCTCCGCTGGCGGTGGGAGGGAAAGTTCCGGACCCTGACCGACCTGAAGAAGGCGGGGGCAGTGATCCAGTGGGCAGCTCCCTTCGTACTGCTGGATGGCCGGCGGGCACCGTACCAGTTGGAGTTGTGGGCGGATGGTCAGATGGTCAGATAGTCGGACTGATGGTCAGTTGGCGAGCGGCGAGCAGGGCCGCTCGTTTTTGTTTGGGGCTATTTGCTTCCTGAGGGACACGATGCTATCATAGTCCCATCTTTTGTCCATAGCGAGAAGGGAGGAGACCCGTGTCGGAGTGGCAGCCATTCATTGAGCAGGCCGTGGCAGAGATCCACCAGGCAGTGAGCCTGGAGAGGGCGGTGGTGGCCCTCTCAGGGGGCGTGGATAGCTCCACCACCGCCGCACTGGGCCACCGGGCGCTGGGAAAGCAATTGTTAGCCATCTTCGTGGACACCGGCTTCATGCGCCAAGGGGAGGGGGAGAGTGTAGTTGAAGCCTTTGCCCCCCTGGGCATTGAGGTCAAGCTGATCGAAGCCCAGGATCGCTTCTTCGCCGCCCTGGCCGGGCTGACCGATCCGGAGGAGAAGCGGCGGGCCTTCCGGGACGCCTTCTACTCCGTCTTCGGCGAGGCGGTAGCCCAGATGGGGGCCCGTTGGCTTCTGCAGGGCACCATCGCCGCCGATGTGGTGGAGACCAAGGGCGGGGTCAAAACCCAGCACAACGTGCTGGAACAGATCGGGATCAGCCCCCAGGAGCAGTTTGGACTCCGGGTGCTGGAGCCACTGCGCACGCTGTACAAGCACCAGGTGCGGGCCCTGGCCAAGGAACTGGGCCTGCCTCCCTCCATAACGGAACGCATGCCCTTCCCCGGCCCAGGGCTCTCCGTGCGCGTGCGGGGCGAGGTCACGCGGGAGCGAGTGGAGATGGTCCGCCAAGGGACAGCCATCGTGGAGGAGCTCCTGGCTCCCTTCCATCCCTTCCAGGCCTTCGCCGTGCTGCTCAGTGACCGGGCCACCGGCCTTCGCGAAGGGGAGCGCGCCTTCGGACAGATCATCGGAGTGCGGGCTGTGGCCTCCCGCGACGCCATGGCAGCCGAGCCGCTGCGCCTCCCATGGGGAGTGCTGCTCGAGCTGCAAAAGCGCATCACGACGGAGATCCCTCAGGTGACCAAAGTGGTCTACGATCTCAGCACTAAGCCCCCCAGCACCATCGAGTGGGAGTGAGGTCGTGAAACGCCTTGGAGCCGTGGGGCTGTGCCTCGCTGTGCTGCTTTTGCCGGTAGCCGTCAGGGCGCAGGGGGAAAGCGCGGGCGGACGCATCGCCTTCGCCGCCTTCGTGGAGGGCAACTGGGATATTTACTCCCTTGGGGCGGATGGCCGTGATCTCCGCCGACATACTTTCGACCCCGCTGATGACCTGGCCCCCAGTTGGTCGCCCGAGGGCCGCTGTCTGGCCTTTCAATCCCATCGAGATGGCAACTGGGAGCTCTATCGCCTGTGCGCCGGTGAGGAAGAGCCGACTCGGCTGACCCATGAGCCGACCTTTGACGGCCGGCCCGCCTGGTCGCCCGATGGCACCCGTATCGCCTTCGACTCCTTCCGTGCCGGCGATCTGGACATCTTTCTGATGGATGCCGATGGTGGAGAAGTGGTGAACCTCACCGAGGACTCGCCCCAGGGGGATTTCGGCCCCACCTGGTCCCCCGACGGGAAGTGGCTGGCCTTCACCGCCTGGCGCTACGGCGACCCGGACCTCTTCCTCGTGGCCGCCGAAAGGGGTAAGACACGACAACTCACCGACAGCACCGACCGAGAGGCTGATCCCACCTGGTCAGACGGAGGGGCGCTGGCCTTTGTGGCCCACGCCCCCGACGAGTCGGCGGAGGTTTATGAGCTAGAGATTGATCACCCCCCGGCGGAGGGGGGAGGGGTGCGACAGCTCACCTGGTGGAGCAGCGTGGAAAGCCCTGTGTGGTCCCCCGAGGGGACACGACTGGCTGCCCTGTGGCGCCGCTACGATGGCGAGGTCCTCGTCGTATTTGATGCCCAAAGCGGATTGCCGCGACGGCTGACACCGTCAGCCATGCTCGCTGGACCGCTGAGCTGGACGGCGGGCGAGCTGGCCTGGGGGGAGCCGGCCGACCCTCAAGTATTGACCGATCCTCGGTGGAAGGAGACCTCAGTAGAGGGTCACGAGTTGGTCAGGCTGGTGGATGTAGAG
>CAYRNM010000037.1:12616-16643 GCA_964425465.1 uncultured Anaerolineae bacterium
TCCGCTGCCGGGAGCAGGATGGACGGCAGGGGGAGCCGCTCACAGTTCAGACCTGGGACCTCAGTTACCAGGCCCGAGCCCTTGAGGCACCAGTAACAGGGGGGCATTTCAAAGAGACGATACCTTATGGTTACTACGTTGACCTGACCACCCTGGCCCGCCAGAAGGGGTGGGAGCGCATCTCGTCTCATGACCGGCCCGATTTCCACTGGCACTGGAACTTCTTGGCTCTGGAGTACTGGCATCTCCAGCAGCGGGGAAGTCAGCCCTGGTACACGGCCATGCAGGAGGTGTACGAGCCCGATCTACTGCAGCGGTACTTCGACGCTGAGGCCGTAGCTGCGCAGGGGGAAGAGCCCTGGCGCATCTTTGCTAAGGGGGTTCCCTGCCCTTCGGATGGGCATCCCTGGTGGGCTTTGAGATACTGATCAGTTCAAGGCCCTTTTCTACACTACCTCGATCTCTTCCCCTTCCACCACCTCCCCGACAACCCAATGGGGTTCCCCTGCTTCAGTGAAGAGACCGATGAGCTCTTCTAATTTCTCCTGAGGGACGGCGACGAGCAATCCGCCCGACGTCTCGGGAGTATACAGGAGTTGCTGCATCTCCTCGGACACCTCTGGCCCAAAGTGCACCGCGTGCTCGTAGGCTCGCTCGTTGTTACATGTGCCAGCCGGGAAAAGCCACTGCTCGGCGTACTCCACTGCCCCATCCAGGAAGGGAAGCTGGTCCACGTGGAAACGGAGCCGCACGCTGCTCTTCTCCGCCATCTCGTACCCGTGCCCCAGCAGCGCAAAGCCGGTGATGTCAGTGCAGGCGTTCACGCCGACACGCTGGATCAGCCGAGCCGCATGGCGGTTAAGCCGCTTCATGCTCTCCACCACTGCCGACACGTGGGCTGGTTCGGCGGCATCACCCTTGAGGGCCGTGGTGATGATCCCCACCCCCAGGGGTTTAGTTAGCACCAGTACATCGCCCGGCCTGGCCCCGGCCTTGGTGAGGACGCGGTCAGGATGGACCAACCCCATCACCACCAGGCCGTACTTGGGCTCCTTGTCATCCAATGTGTGCCCCCCAGCCAGTACGCCCCCTGCCTCGGCCACCTTCTCAGCTCCGCCGCGCAGGATCTCCGCAATGATCTTCGGTGGCAGGTCGGGGGGGAAGCCGCAGATGTTCAAGGCCAGTACTACCTCGCCCCCCATGGCGTAGACATCGCTCATGGCATTGGCAGCGGCGATGGCGCCATAGTCGTAAGGGTCATCCACGATGGGAGGGAAGAAGTCGAGCGTCTGGATCACCGCCACCTCATCGTTGATCTTGTAGACGGCGGCGTCGTCGCTGGCTTCCAGCCCCACCAGCAACTCCGGAGGCTGCTCGGATCGAAACATCTCTTGCAGTGGGCGCAGAACCTGCGCCAGGGCCCGGGGGCCCATCTTAGCCGCTCAACCGGCCGCGGTAGTCATCGCCGTCAGGCGAATCTTCTCGCATGTCATGCTATTCACCCCCTCGAGCAAACCACGACGGGAATTCGGTCACAGGCTGATGACTTTCCCCGCCCGCAGCATCGTCTCGGCGATGGTGTACATGTTGGACACTTCACCCACGGCGGCCTTCTCCTTCAAGTCGTAGTAGCCCAGACAGGTGCCGCAGGCCAGGATCTCCACCCCCCGATCGTGCAGAGTTTGTAAATCCTCCACCACCGGCGAACCCTCCACCACCAGCTTGACCCCGCTGTTGAAGAAGATGACGGTGTTTGGCAAGGGCTCCACCTCGCCCAGGGTGTGGAAGAAACCCCGGATGAGGATGCGCCCCAGTTCAGTGTGCTCCCCACGGCCCATGAACTCGCTGGGCACCAACAGCACCAACAGCCCTCCGACTGGAGCGGCCGCAGGCTGCGGAGCTACCCCTTCTTGGGGTATTTCCCCCTTTGTGATGTGGAGGTAGATGCCATCCTCCTTTTCCTCAGCCCGCACCACACACCCCGCCCTTTCCGCCATCCGGGTCACATTGTGCCGAGTAGTCTCGTTGTCCACAATGGTTGTGACCTTATCGCTTTCCCGCAGCGCATGGCGGGTCATGATCACCGGTTGAGGGCAGGGCAGCCCCCGAGCGTCAACGATTTGGGTCATCCCCTTCTCCCTATCAGATTCTGTGGACTCCTTCGATTTCCACCCCGGCCGCCTCCAGCGCCTGAAGGGCTGCCTCTTGGTCGGCCCGCTCGATGCGGACGCACACCCCACAATCGGAGCGGACGTGCCGGGGGACAGGGATCAGCTTGCTCCCGATCCCTGCCTGCTGAAGTAGCCTCTCCGCCCGCAGGGCATGGCTCGTCGAATAGACCAGAATGACGGCATGCTGGCTGCCGGTCATCGCGCCTCCCGGGCGAGTTGGCGAATAGCTTCCACGGCAGCGTCCACTTCCAGAGCAGTGCTGAAGGCCCCCAGGCCGAAGCGCACGGTGCCCACTGGGAAGGTGCCGATAGTCCTGTGAGCTGCGGGCGCGCAGTGGAGCCCCACGCGGCACAGGATGCTGTACTCCTCGTCCAGGCGCAACCCCACCTCCGAGGGCTCCATCCCGGCGATGTTGAGGGAAACCGTCGCCGTCTGGCGAGCCGTGTCCAGCCCGCCGTAGAGGGTCACGTCAGGGATCTCCTGCAGGCCTTCTATCAACTGCTGTGTGAGCTTCATCTCGTGGGCTCGGATGGCCTCCACTCCCTGCCTTAGCACCCAGCGGATACCGGCCTCCAGGCCCGCTAAGCCCACGGCATTGAGGGTGCCGCTCTCACACATATCGGGCAGGAAGTCAGGCTGCTCCTCCTGCTCCGAACGGCTGCCTGTCCCACCGCGCTTGAGAGGCTCTAGTCGGGACACATCCACCCGCTCCCCTACAACCAGCCCCCCCGTGCCCATTGACCCGTAGAGGGATTTGTGTCCGGTGAAAGCTAGCAGGTCAATCTCATCGGCTGCCATATCAAGGGGATAGGCACCCGCCGTCTGGGCTGCATCCACCAAGAGGAGCAGGCCCTGTGCTCGGGCGATGCGTCCTACTTCGGCCACGGGCAGAAGTGTTCCCACCACATTGGAGGCGTGGTTGAGGGCGATCATGAGCGTATTGGGCCGCACCGCTGCCTTCACGTCGGCGGGGTCGAGAAAGCCTTCCGGCGAGCAGCGAACCACCGTCACCTCAACACCCTGCCGTTCCAAGGCGCGCAGAGGGCGCATCACCGAGTTGTGCTCCATAGAGCTGGTGATCACATGGTCGCCGGGGCGCAGGAGGCCGCGCAGGGCCAGGTTGAGTGCCTCGGTCCCATTGGCGCCGAAGACCACATGCAGGGGGTCGGGCACGTTGAAGAGTTCAGCCACTGCCTCGCGGGCAGCGTAGACGATGCGCGCAGCTTCCACCGAGAGGCGGTGTGCTGAGCGGCCGGGATTCGCACCGACCTGCTCCATAAAATGTACCATAGCTTGGGTCACCTCTGGCGGCTTGGGCCAGGAGGTGGCGGCATTGTCCAAGTAAATGAGATTGGCTTGGGGGAAGAGAACCGCGTTGCCAGCGGTGTTCATCCCTTCATCTCCTTGAGCTCCGGTTCCCAGCCATCGCCAGCCGGCACCTCGCTCAGGGAGAGGGGAAAATCAGCAGGGGCGAGGCTGACAAATCGGGGAGGTGATGCGATTAGAGGTGAGGTGCAACACGTGCACCCTGCTCAGGCCTCAATTCCTTCAAAAGGGCAGAGGCCATTGAAATGGGACTGTCACCATGGTTTCTCACTGGGGCGATGAGTACGGGACACTCTCGCTAAAGCGACGGTGATGATTATGCCATCCTCGCCGGGTCCTGTCAAGTATCGCCGGCTTCCCAATCGTGACGTTCTGGGCAATTGCAAATACAGCCGGGTATGGTATAATATGCCCATGAAAAAGCCTCGCCGATTTCCCGGAACCACGAGGCTGTGGCCAGGGGGGAGTGTGGAGGGCCCCTGGCGGTAGGGATGATGCCACAGGAGCCCGCCAAGGTCAAGCCCTGGCGG
>CAYRNM010000037.1:16743-18497 GCA_964425465.1 uncultured Anaerolineae bacterium
GTGAAGACGGATGACGATCTTTGAGGAGCCTTCCATCAAGCGCATCATGGAAGGCGATGAAGGCCAGTTGCTCGACTTTAAGAATGCCCGCATCCATCCTCGGGACCCGGCCGATATCCTCATCGCCTTTGCCAACGCCGATGGGGGTCTGGTCGTCATTGGAATCGAGAAGGACAGGCAGATCACAGGCACTCGGCGGCAGCCGACAATGTTCAGAACCTGCTGAGGGCAGCCTTTGACTATTGCGAACCGGCGGTCAAGGTGGAAACCCGATACCTGGACTGCCACAATGAGCGAGGAGAGCCTGATCAGGTCTTGTTGATGCAAATAGCGCGCTCCACTACTGTGCACAACAACACCCGCAAGACCGTCTACCTGCGCGTCGGCGACCAGAACCGGCGGCTGGGGGTGCAGGAAGTGCTGCAACTGGCCTATGACAAAGGCCAGGCCAACTATGAGTCTGAACTGGCGAGGGGTGCGAGCTACGACGACCTGGACGAGGGCCTGCTGAAACGCTACGGCCAGATGATCGAAGCCAGGTGGGACCTGCGAGACCTGCTGGTTGCGCGGGAGTTGGCGCAACAGGAGGACGACGAGTTACGCATCAACCTGGCTGGCGTGCTGCTCGTTGGCCGCAAGCCGGACCACTGGCATCCTCGCCCGGGCGTCCGCTTCCTGCGCTATGAAGGCACCCAGGCCCTGACCGGCGCTGCCATGAACATCATCAAAGACCGTACCATTGAGCAGCCATTGCCCAGGCTGTTGGACGAAACCTTCGGTCTGGTGGGGACGCTGATCCGCGACTTCTCCCGATTCGGTCCCGGTGGCAAATTCGTGGTTACGCCAGAGTATCCTGAGTTCGTGTGGCAGGAGGGGATCACCAATGCCGTGGCCCACCGGGCCTACAGCATCACGGGGCGGCCGGTGGAGGTGTTGATGTTCGACGACCGGCTGGAGATCATCAGCCCCGGCCCATTCCTCGGCACCGTCAGCGCTGAGACGATCCGCCACGACCACTTCTCCCGGAATCCGCGCATCGCCCGTGTGCTGGCCGAGATGCGTTACATCAAAGACATCGGCGAGGGTGTGGACCGCATGTGTCACGAGATGGAGGCAGCGGGTCTGCCGCCACCTGAGTGGATCGAAGAGCCGAGCGCCGTGCGGCTGATCCTGCGCAACGGCATTGAGCGGAGACGCCTGGCTACCCCCGAAGAGGTACGGGTTCGCAAGATGGTGAAGTTCAACGACCGGCAGCGACAGGCGTTGGAGTACGTGCGAGAGCAAGGCAGCATCTCCAACCAAGAGTACCGCCAAGCATTTGGCGTCTCCAATAAAACGGCCTACCAGGATTTGAAAGCCCTGATCGAGTTGGGAATGCTCCAGAAAGTCGGACACGGGAAGCAGACTCGGTACGTTCTGCTATCCCGGGAAACGTGAGGTAATGTAAGGGTAATGCAAAGGTTAATGAAGCCGTCGAAGCAGGAGACTTTCAAACACTCCACGCTATTCTTCGAGGAGACTGGCCACACCTTTACTGGATGGGCGAGGAGCGGCGAGAGGACGCGCTGATGTGCTTTCCCTACGAGCCGGAGCGGGTAGCCGAGGCTGTTGCCCACTTCGACCGAGTGGTGGCCCGGATTCTGGCGGAGGGTTTCGCCGTGAGACAGCTACCCGAGGCGAGGGTGTGTGGAGTGTGACTTTCGGGCGTACTGTCAGAGACAGGAGACGATCAAGCTAAAGGAGTTAAGCCATGA
>CAYRNM010000038.1:0-3312 GCA_964425465.1 uncultured Anaerolineae bacterium
TCCTGGGGGCGGGTGGGCCCATGGGCCAGATGCAGGTGCAGCGGGCGCTGGAGATGTCTGATGGGCCGCGCACGGTCCTGGCTTCCAACCTCCGCTCCGGCCGGATCGAATCCCTGGCCTGTCGCTTTGGCCCCTATGCTGAGCAGCAGGGCATCGAGTTCGTCTGTCTGACTCGGGAGGAGGTAGGGGACGAGGTTTACTTCGCCGAGCTGGAGCGGCTGGCGGGGGAGGGTGGCTTCGATGACATCGTCGTGCTGGCCCCCAGCGCCCGGGCAGTGGAAGAAGCGGCTCCCTATCTGGCCGCAGGCGGGGTGATGAACATGTTCGCCGGGATGCCGCGCTCCACCCTGGCCCAGGTGGACCTGGGGGAGTTGCTGGCCCGCCAGGCGCGCATCATCGGCTCCAGCGGCTCCAGCATCGAGGACCTGGAGTACACACTCCGCAAGGCGGAGCGCAGCGAGCTGCGGCCCAATGGCTCGGTGGCGGCCATTGCGGGCATTGAGGGGGTGTGGAAAGGAATACAGGCCGTGGCTGAGGGCCATTTCCCCGGCAAGGTGATGATCTATCCTCAGGTCGAGGGGTTGGGGCTGACGCCCTTGGACGAACTTCGTTGTGTGCTCCCCCAGGTGGCGGAGAAGCTGGAGGGCGGCGTATGGACGCGCGAGGCTGAGGAGGAGCTGTTAGGGGGCCAAGAGGTGAGGGCGTGAAAGGGGCGGTGGTCTTCGGCGCGGGGATGGTGGGCCGAGGCTTCCTGGGCCAGCTCTTCACCGAGTCAGGCTACGAGGTGACCTTCGTGGACATTGACCGCGAACTGGTGGAAGCCATTAACGCCCAGGGTGGTTACTGGCTGCGGCTAGTGGATAACGAAGGGATCCAAGAGCTGTGGATTGCGCCAGTGCAGGCCATTGAGGGGAGGGACACAGATCGCGCAGCGGCGGCGCTGAGCAAGGCAGAGCTGGCGGCCACGGCAGTGGGCGCGCGGGCACTGCCAGCCATCGCATCGATCTTCGCGCAGGCCATTGCGCGACGAGCTGATGCGGGGTTGGAATCCCCGCTCAACACCATCGTCTGCGAAAACCTCAAAAACGCCAGTACGATCTTCCGAGGGATGGTGCGAGATGCTTTGGAGTCCCAGTATCGCCCTTTCCTGGAGCAGCGAGTGGGTTTTGTTATGGCCACCATCGGGCGCATGGCGCCCATAATCCCCCTGGAGGTGCGCCAGCAGGACCCAGCGCTGATGATCGCCGAACCTTACAAGGAGCTGCCTGTCAGCCGTGAGGGGTTCGTGGGGCCGATACCCGAGATCGTCAGCCTCCGGGCCGAGCTCCACTTCGAAGCCTGGGTGGCCCGTAAGCTGTACCTGCACAATGCCGGCCATGCCATGCTGGCCTACCTGGGCTACCTCAAGGGGCTCACCTACGGCTACGAAGCGCTGCATGACCCCGATGCGCGGCCCCTCTTCGACCAGGCACTGGATGAGTCGCTGCATGCCCTGGTGAGGGAGTTCGACTTCGACGAGTCGGAACTACGGGCTCACATGGCGGACATTGTCCGCCGTCTCGACAACCGGGCCCTGGCCGACACCATCTTCCGCCTGGCGCGAGACCCTTTGCGCAAGCTGGGCCCTGAGGACCGGCTGGTGGGCGCGGCGCGGCTGGCGCTCAAGCAGGGCATCATACCTCAGGGGCTGGCCTGGGGGATCGCGGCAGGTCTAGCCTACGATGACCCCCAGGACCCTCGCGCCATTGAGCTTCAGCACCTCCTAGCCACTGAGGGTCCTGTCCGTGTGCTTCAATCCCTGTGCGGCCTTGACTCATCCGAGGCAAAACAACTGATTGAGCTCGTGCTGGCCCGATATGCAGCTTTGAAACAGGGTGTATTTCGATTGTGATCTACACTGTCACCCTCAACCCTTCGCTGGACAAAGCGCTCTTCTTCCCTCGGCTCGTGCTGAGGGAGCTCAACCGCGCGTGTCAGGTGCGATTGGATGGGGGGGCAAAGGGTTCAACGTCTCACGGGCGTTGCTGGCCCTGGGTCTGCGAAGTGTGGCCCTGGGCTTTGTAGCCGGTGCCACGGGGGAGTATCTGCGCCGAGGATTGGACAGGCTGGGCAGGAAGATCAGAACCCAATGGATTTGCTCACGTCGCGCTCATGGCTGAGGTCCTGAGCCTTGGCTCAGGTCTGAACAGCCGGTTGACCTATTCTGATGATGGTGCAGGGTGCGTTTAGCACGCTTAAGCCGTTCAGCCCGGGGCTTCGAGCCCCGGGCTTGCTTACCAGGACAGGCTAAAACTCAACCTGCTCTAGCTTCCAGATCGCGGTCAGCCCTATCAGTGCTATAACGCCTGCCACGGCGTAGGCCTCCACCACGCTGGCCTGGATGACGAAAAGGGCCAACACCCCCGACACGCCGCTCACCAGATACAAGGCCATCACCGCCTCGCGTTGGCTCAACCCCAGTGCCACCAACCGGTGGGACAGGTGGTCCTTGCCAGGGGTGGTCATCGGATTGCACCCTCGCCGCAAGCGAGAGATGGTGACCAAAGTGGTGTCGAAGATGGCCAGCCCCAGCACCAGTACCGGCACCATCCAGGTCACTACGGTGGGGCTTCCGGGGAAGCGCAACTTGATCCCCACTGCAGCCAATATGAAACCAATGAACAGCGCACCCCCGTCACCCATGAAGATCGAAGCGGGGTTGAAATTGTAGATCAGAAAGCCCACGCAGGCTCCTAACAGCGCTGCTGAGAGCCCCCCTACCAGGTACTGTCCACTTCGGGCCGCCATCAGCAGAAAGAAGGCGGAGGCAATAGCCCCCGCTCCCCCTGCCAGCCCATCCATGTTATCCAGCATATTCATCGCACTAGTGATGCCCATCACCCAGAAGACCGTCACCAGGATGTTGAGGAGAGGATAGGGCAGAAAGGTAACCTGGACACCCGAGGCGATAAGGATCAACGCCGCAAGGGGTTGACCTACCACCAACTTAATGAGTGGATGTAACATCCCACGGTCATCCCACAAGCCACAGAAAGACACCAGGGTGGCGCCGATGAGAATGCCCACCGCTTGCGAGACATAAGACCGGTTTCCGCACAACAGCAGGGCGATGATGAAGGCCAGGTAGATGGCTGCTCCCCCCAGGCGGGGCATGGGTCTGGCATGGACCTTACGAATGCTGGGTTGATCCATTGCCCCCAGGCGGGGGGCAGCCCACCGCGCCAGAGGGGTGCCCCCGACAGCACACAGAAGGGCGCTGGCGAAGATCAATATGTAGGCGATCATGATCATTCTCCTTGGACTGAGGCTTAG
>CAYRNM010000038.1:3412-10292 GCA_964425465.1 uncultured Anaerolineae bacterium
CCACCCAACTGGTTGACCAGGGCCTCCAAGGCTGGCTTTTGGTCCTCCGGAGCCAGTTCCCAGGCGCGGTATGCCTGGGCCAGGGCCTTCTCCCCCTCACCCAGTTGGCCGTACAGCAGGGCCAGGTTCTTGTGGCTGTTGAAATCGTCGGGCGACCTCTCCGTCACGATCAGGTTCTCCTGCACGGCCTCCTCCAGCTTCCCCTGCTGGGCGTAAATGTAGCCCAGAGCGGAGTGTGCCTGGAGGATGTCGGGCCGCAGTTCCAGGGCCTGGCGATAGGCCTCAACAGCCTCGTCCCACTTCTCCTGATTCATGTACAGGTCCCCCAGGAGGAGGTAAGTCTGCTCGTATTCGCGATCCAGGCTGAGCGAGGTTTGATACTTCTCCAGCGCCTGCTCAGGGTCGCCTTTGAGGATGTAGACCAGTCCCCATTCATTCCACAGTTGGGCATTATGGGGACTCAGTGAGGTGGCCTCTTTGTAGTAGGCCAGGACCTGGTTCAGCTTCTCCTCGCGCTGGGCGGGATCAGAGGCCATCTCCGCCCAGGTGCGGTGGAGACGGGCCAGGTTGGCCGAATGGTCGGTGTTAAGGGGGTTGATCTCCCGCGCCCGCTCCAATACCAACCGGCTAGCGTCCAGAAGTTCCCAACGGCTCATCTGGGCCATCTTCTCTGGCTCCATGGTCATCACATCGCTCATGGTAAGCTCTAAGGCCACCCCAGGCTGGTCTGGAGAAGTGTCCTTAGCTTTCTCCAAGAAAGCGCGGCCCAGGAACAGGTAGTAGAAATCCTCGTGGGGAGCTAACTGCAAGGCCTGCCGATAGAGAGGGATACTCACCGCCCATTGCCTTTTGTCGTCATGGGGTTGGGCCTGTTTGTAGATGATATCAGCCATCACCACTTGCAGGTTGGTGACATACACCAGGGCCACTGTCCCCAGGATCAACAGGGGATACAGCCACCCGTTGCCCCGCTGCCAGCCAAGCCCAGACACCTGCTCCCCCTTCAGCAAAGCGGCCCCCATGGCCAGCAGCAGGGCCAGGAGACAGAGGTAGTAGTGGGGCAGGACACCGGCCACGCGACCGGCAATGTGCAGGATATCCTCCACCGTCCGCGCTGTTTGCCCTACCTGAAGCTGATAGTTGTGGGTGATCAGAAAAAGGAGGAAGGCCACTGCTGATACCAGTACATAGGCTCCCAGAGCCGTCCCCCAGTTCACCCCTTTCCCTGAGGCCCATTCTGCGAGGAACAGGGCACCGCCAACCAGCCAGGTCAGGGCAAAGAGCCAGAGGATGCTGTGGTGGCCAGCCGAGAGATCGAACTGAGCGGTGATATAGTCAAACCCCATGGTCACCAGGATCAGGCCCATGAGGAGGGAACGGCTGAGCAGATCGCTGTCCCAACCCCGCCTCTGTGGCCAGGCATAGGGGGCACTGTCCCTTCTGTTTCGGTTCGACCTGCGCCGGCCCCTTCGTCTGAGGGATGGTCGCTCCACCGGGGCCGTAGCAGGCTTCTGCCCCTCAGGGTGGGTAAGGGGCTCAGCGCTTCGGAGATAATATCCAACGACCACCATCAGGCCGGCGTAGGTCCAGAAGGTGGTGCGGGTGGCGGCGATGGCGATCCCAAAGTGGATCTCCACGAAATGGGCCATCATGGCCGAGATGAGCCCAATCAGCAGCAGTTGATAGGGGCTGCTCGCCGTCGTCTCCTCCTGGCGAAACAGGAGAGCGCGCAGGACGAGATAGCTGGCCAGCCCCAACATGGTGCCAAAGGGGAGCCCCACGCCGATGAAGTAGACCCCTTGCCAGAGGCTGAAAAAGATTGCCCCGGCCGCTCCTCCCCCGATCCAAAGCCCGATGAAGAGATCGCGCTGACGCCGTGTGGCGATGGCCCCCACCCACTTGAGGCCGTGATAGAAAGCGAAGGCGAACAGGAACATGTACACCACAAAGCCGATCAGCCCGGTCGTCACCAGGGCGTCGAGGGTCTCATTGTGGGAGCGGTCCGGCGAGGCGTTGCGGGCTTCGTAGTGGGCCAGATCGGGGGGGTAGAAGCGGTTATAGGCCACGTACATAGCCTCCGGACCGTAGCCGATGAGAGGGCGGATCGGGTTCAGTGCATCCTTCTGGCCGGAGGGGTATTCAATAGGAGGATGGGGGGAGATCAACTGCATGGCCCCCTGCCAGATCAGCACCCGCACCTTGCCTGTGCCAGTCTCCGTCTCCAAGAAGTGGCTCAGTCGCTCTAGATAGGGCAGCTCCCTCAGTGGCTCCAGAGGAGTACGGGGTAGGTTCAGAAATACGATGAAGAGGCCTGCTATCACAGCCGCTGTGATCCACACATACATCGCCATCTTCCATCGCCGGACCAGTGTCAGAAGGAGCACAAAGAAGAACAACCCTCCCATCAGGCCCATCCAGGGGCCGCGACTCTTGGCGAAGAGGATGCAGATCAGTTGCAGGGCTAGGATGAACAGATAGCTGGTGGCCAGGATGATGTGCTGCCAGTCTGTTTCCTCATCGGCGAGGATGGCGGAGAAGGACTCGACGACTCGGCTGAGGGTCAGAGGCACTACCATGATCAGGTAGGCGGCCACGAAGATGGCGTTGCCCATGTTGGCTGCCACCCGTCTTGAGACATCCCCTCCCCAGGGCAGGGGGTCCAGTCCATAGTGCTGGATGAGGCCATACATGGAGATAGGGAGGCTGACCACGATGGCCGTGGTCACCAGTCGGCGGACCTGAGATGGATGGCGCAGGTTCTGGAGGATGAGAAGGAAGAGAACCAGATAGGCCGACGTAGTGTAAGTGCCCTGCAGCCGCTGATAGGAGCCCCACAGGCTCACCTGGTACGTGACCGAGCCCAGGGTGCTGATGAGGTAAACCCCTGCCAGGAACAGGGTGGGAAGCATCAGAGGGGTGTTTCGGATGCGATCCCAAAGACGAAGAGAGGAATGACCTTCAGAAGGTGTTGCCCCTCGGACCTCCTCCAAGGTCTTGATGAGCCAGGCGGTGATCATGACCAGGGCAATGGACCGGAGCAGGGTCAGTTTATCTGGCTCGAACACGCGGCTGGAGTAGACATTGAAGAACAGGGGCACGACGGTGATAGCCATCAGCCATCCTGCTTCGATGATATGATCACAAAAACGACTGAGTTTGGTCTGCATAGGAACGATGGCCATGTGATAGAGCAGGAGCCCACCCCGCTTGGGCCTGGATGGAGCTACCCTAATCTTGTCTCAATTCGAGCAAAAGGTCAAATCGTCGGAGACTGAAGTCAGAACACCCTCACCCACTTGGGGTCCAGAAACGGGTTTCGGATGAGGACAATCTGATTATAGCGCAATTCGGCCTGGATGTCCAGTATCATGACTCATCGGGCCTTTGACATCAGGAAGTGATACAGGGCCATGGTCTCCTGCGCTGCTCTCTCCCACGAGAAGCGCTTCGCCTGCTCAACCCCTCGCTCCCGCATCTCCTCCTGCAGCACCTCATCCACCAGCACCTCATGTATGGCCTGGGCTATCTCTTCTGTGCTGGTGGGGTTGACATAACGAGCTGCCCTGCCCCCCACCTCGGGCAGACTGGAGGCCCGAGAGCACACCACCGGCGTCCCACAGGCCATGGCCTCCAGAGGCGGCAGGCCAAACCCTTCATACAAGGAGGGAAAAACAAAGAGCGTTGCTGCCGAGTAAAGGGCTGGCAGGTCTTCGTTAGGTACGTGGCCCAGGAGGATAACCTCGTGCTCTAACCCCAATTCCTCCAGCCGCCGGAAGAAGGGTCCGTAAAGCCAGCCCTTTCCCCCAACGATGACCAATCTCCAGCCCTCAGCTCCCGGTTTTTGCCTTAGCAGGGCCAGGGCTTCAACCAACCGCTGGTAGTTCTTGCGAGGTTCGAGGGTGCCCAGGCTGAGGATAAAACGCTCTGGCAGGCTGTACTTTCGCTGCACATGCCTGATCTCTTCTATCGGCTGAGGCCGGAATCGGGGATCGGCCGCCTCATAGATGACGGTGATCTTGTCGGGATCCACATCATACAGCCTTACCAAGTCCTGTCGAGTGGAATGGGAGACAGCGATGAGGTGATCGGCCCGGCGGATAAAGAGGGGCATGGCCAGATTGAGGAAGGCGTAGTTGAGAGGTTTGTGGTAGTGGGGGAAGAGACGAAAGACCAGGTCGTGAATAGTGAGCACGGACGGAGTATGGCGCAGGGGCATGAGCAGGTGCTCGGTGGCGTGGAAAAGCTCCGCTCCGGGCAGCAGCCGGTCGAAGCCGAGGTGAGCCCATTGTCCTAGCCAGACAGCCATGCGCCAGGGCTTGTACCCAGCCCGCACCGTGCGGATAGGAACTTCATTCAGGCCCGGGGGGAGATGAGTCGAGGGGGTACGATTGTAGAAAAGGGCGAACCGCCCCGGCTCCCGAGCGAGAAGGGTTTGGGCCAGGCTCTCAGCATAGCGTCCCAGCCCGGCCCGGCCGTGGACTGCAGCAGAGATGTCCAGATAGATAGCCATGCAGCGCTTTTATCATTTCTCTACCTCGATGCCAGAGAGGTTCACTTCTCCTCATAGATAGGCCTGCACCGTCTCGGCGAAGGCATCCATATCGCCCCACTGCTTCTTGAGAAGGCCATACCCCCTGGCATCGTCTATCCGAGTGCAGTGGACGGTCAGATTGCAGAAGCAAGCCATTTCCAGCAGTGTTGACATGTGTTCTCACTACTGTTCCCATTGCTCGTTTCTTGACCTCGAGGGGTATTATATGCCACAGGGAGGCATGCTGCAAGTAGTCTCTGCGGCTGTACGGGGGGAATGTAGAGTTTGGTGATCAACAGGTGCAGGGCCTTTTACCTTCTCTGGCGGCAATTCCCGACCAACCTCGTCCCGCAACGGCACTGCCTTGCTGTGCTTCTTGGTTTCCAGGCTGTAGCAGAGCTACCAGGTGCGCTCTGCCAGGGCCAGTTGTGCCCCATGTCTCCGGCCCGCTGAGAGACAGGGAACAAGTCGGCATACACTGAGGCGACATCCACAGAACCAGGCCACTTTTACATAGCTGCGGCAGGAACTGCCCTCGCTCATCCCCCGGCCGGTCCTTCCAACTCTCACCGCCCACTGGTTCGTAGTCATATAGACCACACTCGCGCTCAAACCTCAGAGCAAACCGGTGCTGCTGCGAAAAGCCCCCCATTTGGCAAGCAGACAGGGGTTTGATATAATAATCCTTGGTGCAAGGATGCTCTTTGATAGATCTTCAGCCAACGCGCAGCAAGGCAAGAACCGGAGGGATTTGATCCCGCCTATGGGTTTTATCACCCTGATCACCGATTTCGGCCTGGCCGATGGTTACGTCGGGGCCATGAAGGGTGTGATCCTCAGCATCACCCCTGATACCACTATTGTGGACATCAGCCATGCCATTCCGCCTCAGGATATGCGATCCGCAGCCTGGGTCCTCTACACCGTCTACGATACCTTCCCCGAAAGCACCATCCACTGCGTGGTTGTGGACCCTGGAGTGGGAAGCCAGCGGCGAGCGATCGCTGTCCAGGCGGGTGCCTATACCTTCGTGGCCCCTGACAATGGGCTGCTGAGCTATGTGCTGGCCCAGGAGCCGCTGCACATGGCGGTGGAACTGACCAATCCCCGCTTTCATCGCCATCCAGTGAGCTACACTTTTCACGGGCGGGACCTCTTCGCACCGGTGACCGCTCACCTGGCCCAGGGGGTTCCTCTGGCTGAACTGGGCACTCCAATTGACCAGCTCGTCACCTGGCCCCTCCCACGCCCCATGCGCCGCCCGGAAGGTTCTCTGGTAGGACACGTTCTCCACATAGACCATTTTGGCAACTGCATCACCGACCTCCGACTCAGGAGTGAGGAGGATACACTGATACTGACGAACCTGCCGGGCGAAGGGACCGAACCTCTCCTCATCCCCCGGCATCAGGTGTGCATCGAGGTGGGCGGGATGGCGTTGTCGAAGATCTCCTACACCTATGCAGACGGTCCCCTGAGTGAGTTGTTGGCGCTGGTGGGGAGCAGTGGTCATCTGGAGATCTCCCTCGTGGGCGGCAGCGCCGCCCAAGCCCTGGGCCTAAGGGTGGGCGATCCCATCATTGTGGATCTCAAAACCTGACAGTGCGCCCCTTGGAAAGGTCTATCCGTGCCTTTGGAACAACTGATCATTGAGGGGGGCTACCCCCTGCAGGGGACAGTGGTGCCCAGCGGCAACAAGAATGCGGCCATGCCCCTGCTGGCGGCCAGCCTGCTGACCGATGAGCCGCTCATCCTGCGCAATGTGCCCTGCATAGGCGATGTGTGGACGGTGATTGAGCTGATGGCGGATCTGGGTGTGGAGATTGTGGAAGAGAGCGAGCATCGTATCAGCGCCCAGGCCCGCCAGGTGTGTAAGACCTCGCCCGATGTGGAGCTGTTCTCCCAGGCTCGTGGCTCGGTCACACTCCTAGGCCCCATGCTGGCCCGATTGGGCCGCGTAGACCTGCTTCCGCCAGGGGGTGACCGGATTGGCCGACGCCGCCTCGACACCCACCTGCTGGCCCTGGAGGCCCTGGGAACGAAGTTGACCTACGACGGTGGCTTTACCCTGGAAGCTGACAGTCTGCACGGCGCCGACATCCTCCTTGACGAGGCGAGCGTCACAGCCACTGAGAATGTCATCATGGCCGCCTCTCTGGCCAGAGGCACAACTGTACTGCGCAACGCCGCCTCAGAGCCCCATGTCCAAGACCTGTGCTACTGCCTGAACCGAATGGGAGCGCGGATCTCAGGGATCGGCTCCAACACCCTGACCATTGAGGGCGTGGACCGACTGAGGGGAACGGAGTTCACCATCTCCCCCGACTACATGGAGGTGGGCAGTTTCCT
>CAYRNM010000038.1:10392-18436 GCA_964425465.1 uncultured Anaerolineae bacterium
GCAACTCAGGCCCAGGGCACAGTGCTCATCCACGAGAAGATGTACGATGGACGTCTCTACTTCGTGGACCGGCTCATCAGCATGGGGGCTCAGATCATTCTCTGCGACCCTCATCGGGCCGTGGTCGTGGGCCCCTCACGGTTGCAGGGACAGCCGCTGTCCAGCCCGGATATCCGGGCCGGCATGGCCCTGGTGATCGCCGCGTTGTGCGCTGAAGGGCGCAGCGTCATCGGCAACATTGGCCAGATTGACCGGGGCTACGAGCGGCTGGACGACAAGCTGCGGGCTCTGGGGGCCCATATCGAGCGCAGGTAGGCACTGAGTCGAGGAGGTGAGCAGATGAAGGCATACGAACTTCCGATTAAAGTAACACCAGAGGGTAAACTTGAACTACCTGAAACGTTATCGGCGTTACTGCCCCGTGAGCAAGTAGTTCGCGCGATTATCCTGGTCCCTGAGCCAACAGATGCTGAGGAACAGGCGGCGTGGTCTCACTTGGCGGCGGAACAATTCTTTGCTGGATACAGCGAGGCTGACTCCATCTATGGTAGAATGTAAGCGGTGCAGAACTATCGCTCAGGCGAGCTCGTTTTGCTATCCTTCCCATTTGACTTGTTGCCCCGTTGACTCGCTACCCCATTGCCTCGCCAGAAAGGACACCTATTGCATTTCGGCAATCTTTCACTGCACCTCATCTCCGATGGCCTGATGTGGCTGGATGGGGGCGCGCTCTTTGGCCTGGTGCCCCGAGTGCTGTGGGAGCAGGTGGTCGAACCGGATGAATGGAACCGCGTCCCGGTGGCGCTCAACTGTCTCCTCATCGAATCGCAGGGACGGCATATCCTGGTGGACACGGGCCTGGGCGACAAGCTATCGGACAAGCAGCGACACAACCATGGGCTGCAGCGGCCCCACGGCGGGCTGGTGGATGGACTGGGGCGGTTGGGCCTGAGGGTGGAGGACATTGACCTGGTAATCAACACCCACCTCCACGGCGACCACTGCGGGGGCAACACCACACTCCGCGATGGCGAGCTAGCCCCCACCTTCCCCCGTGCCGAGTATTGGGTTCAACGACTGGAGTGGGACGAGGCCTGCCATCCCAACGAGCGGACCCGGGCCACCTATCTCCTGGAGAACCTGCGCCCCATCGAGGAGGCGGGTCAGCTCCGGCTGATCGAGGGCAATGCACAAATCACCGATGAAGTCCGGTGTGTGGTCCACCCCGGCCACACCCGCACCTACCAGAGCGTGGTCCTCGAGTCCGGAGGGCGGACGGCCATCTACATCGGCGATCTGGCCCCCTTCGCCATTCATCTGGAGTGCATCCAATGGCTGCCAGCATTCGATGTGCTGCCCCTCGATCATCTGGAGAGCAAGCGGGCGGTGCGGGATTGGGCACTGGAAAGGGGTGCATTGCTCATCTTCCAGCATGATCCTAACCTCTCCTGGGGGCGGATGACCTGCGATGAGGAGGGGAAGTACCACGTAGTATCCATGAGAGAGCAAAACCAGGCCCATGAGAGATGAACGCAAACGCAGGGAGAACGAGAGAAAATTCGGTGCTTGGGAGGAAATACCTCATGGTGGTCGTTGCTACTTTTATGAAGTTCAAGGGCGCCATGGTTGGACAGCGCGCTACGTCAAAGAGGTGGATGCCTCAGAGCGAACGCTAAGGTTCTACCAAGAGATCTATGATGAGCAGGGGCGATTAGTGGAAACTCATGAGAAGTATCCCGTGAACAAGGGACATACAGAACTCAGGGAGGCAAGGGATGAAGATGACTCGGCAAGAAGTTGCTCAGAAGCTCATTGATTACCTTCATCATCGTATCACATTGACAGAGTTAGTAGATTGGGCGGAGTCGGCCATGATGGAGGCAGATTTCGAGGAGCAGGACTTTGAAATCTTGCGGGAGGTCGTCAGCCGTGTGGGCCTGGCCGATGTGAGGGCCTTTGGGATGACCTGGGAAGATTGCGAAGATTTCTTATCACGGCTGGGCTACCGAGTCAGTATAACCGTTTCAGAGACCCCAGCGATGGCATACTCAGGGAGTAGCTACCCACCACAGGTATCTTCATGAGGTAAGTTCTGAACGAAGGAGACTGCTATGGCCCACATCCTGGCCTTGTTGATGAGTGGCCGCCGGAAGGGATACACTGCCGGCCTGTGGCAGGCGGCCATCGAAGGGATGGAGGCCGCCAAGGACGTGAGGGTGGAAGCCATCCACGTCCACGATTACCAGTTTGGCCCCTGCACCTCTTGCTTTGCCTGCGTTCGCCAGCCAGAGGGCTATTGCGTGCTGGATGACGACATGGGCCGCCGGGGGCAGGGGGCGCTCTTTCAAAAGGTGCGGGAGGCCAACGGACTGCTGATCGCTGAGCCGGTGCACATGTGGGGCTCCTGCGCCCAGACCCATCTCTTTATCGAGCGGCTCTACCCCTTCAACTGGACAGGGGAGCTGTCGGGCCTGCCCGCCGTGACCATCTCCTGTGCCAGCAATCAGGGGATGCAGCACCTGGCCACTCGCACCCTGGCCCGCTGGTGCTTCTGCTCCAAGTTCCGCTACGTCGGCGGCCTGTCGGTCCACACCACCTACTATCAGGAGGCGCAGAACCACGCTCGTTACCTGGGGGGAAAGCTGGCCCAGGCTGCCCTGCAGGACGAGGCAGGGCGCAAGCCCCTATCGGATGAGGAGGCATGGCTGAGCTACATGGACAAACCCTGGAATGCGCTGCTCCCTTACCTGGAGAACCTGACTCGGGGGACGCTGCGGGCCGAGGACTCGCTCATCGAGTATGGGCTCAGCCAGGGGACCTTCCAGCGGGAGGAGGCCCGACAGTGCCTTGAGCGGGCGCGGGAGCCGATGCAGCGGGCCATCGCGGCCTGGCGGCTGCAGGACTACGAGGCCGCGCAGCGCCACCTCCTGGCGGCCAGCGCGCTATGGACCCGCGCCACCTGGTTGGAGTTTCTGGAGGAGGATGTGATCAGGGCCAAACAGCCCTCGGTCTATCGCCCTCTGCCCGATGAGGACCAAAGCCTTGCTTGCTCATTCCGGCCAGATGAGGTATCATAGAGCAGAGCAGTCCTCAGTCTTCGTCTGTTGAGTGCTGAGGGACAGTAAGGGTACAGTTGAACGCTATGGGAGGGAAGGAGGTGATGACCAGGTAAATCAATCGCTGAGGAAGACCGATCAGATAGCTCTACTACAAATCTCTGATAGGAGGAACCATGCTGAAGATATTGAATGTAACCGTGGTCCTGGGGCTGTTGCTGGGCCTGGGGGCCACAGCAGCCAGCGCGGCCCCAGCAGCGCAGAAGGAGATCACCTACACCATTAAGCTGGGGGACAACCTGTGGACGCTGGCGGAGAAGTACCTGGGGAGTGGCCCCGCCTACTGGGCCATCGTGGGGGCCACCAACGCCAAGCATGAGGAGGATGAGAGCTTCGCCAAGATAGACTTCCCCAGCCTGATCCACCCCGGCTGGAAAATCCTCATCCCCAGCGCTGAGAAGGCAGAGGCTTTTCTCAAGGCCAAGCCCATCAGGGTGGGTCAGGTGACGGATGTGGGCGGCATTGACGACCGCAGCTTCAACCAGACGGCCTGGAACGGGGCCCGGCTGGCCAATGAGAGGCTGGGCTGTCAGATCGCCTACCTGGAATCCCAACAGCAGGCCGATTACGAGCGCAACATCAACGAGTTCCTGCAGCAGCGCTATGACCTGATTGTCACCGTGGGCTTCCTGCTGGGCGACGCCACTGCGGCGGCAGCCAAGGCCAACCCCGATACCAAGTTCGCCATCGTGGACTTCGCCTACGATCCGCCCATCGAGAACGTCCGAGGCCTCACCTTCGCCACCGATGAGGCCGCCTTCCTGGCGGGGTATCTCGCCGCCGCTATGAGCAAGACGGGCAGGGTGGGCACCTTCGGCGGTATCGAGATCCCGACGGTGACCATCTTCATGGTGGGGTTCGAGAGCGGCGTCAAGTACTACAATCAGAAGCACGGCACCAATGTGGAGGTGCTGGGCATGAAGCTCTTCACCGGCAACTTCGAGTCCACCGATGATGGCCGGCGCATGGCCGAGTCGCTGATGGACGAGGGCGCGGACGTTATCATGCCCGTGGCCGGCCCCGTGGGGCTGGGCACCGCTGCCGCCTGCCAGGAGCGGGGCACCATGATGATCGGCGTGGACACCGACTGGTACGTCTCGGCACCGGAGTACAAGGAGGTCTACCTCACCAGCGTGCTGAAGAACATGGATGTGGCGGTGTTCGAGACCGCCCTGGCGGCACAGGCGGAGACCTTCGAGGGCGGCACCTGGGTCGGCACGCTGAAGAACAGGGGCGTGGGCATCGCCCCCTTCCATAACTTCGAGGACCAGGTGCCCGGAGCGGTCAAGGCGGACCTGGAAACCATCAAGGCGGGGATCATCGCTGGCACCATAGACACCGGCTAGTAACCACTCCGTGGCTCAGCCATGGCGGTGTGGGATAGGCAAGTTTCAAGTTGAAGGTTACAGGTTGCAGGTTAGGACCTTCAACCTGAAACTGCTGACCCCCACACCGCCAATAACCTAAAAGGCAAACGAAGTTTCAAGTTAGGACCTTCAACATCAACTTGAAACTACTGACTAAAGGGAGAGACATGGCTCCGGTCCTGGAACTGCGCGGTGTCACCAAGGCGTTTCCCGGCGTGCTGGCTAACGACCACATTGATTTCTCCCTGGAGAAAGGAGAGGTCCATGCCCTGCTGGGGGAGAACGGCGCCGGAAAGACCACGCTCATGAATGTTCTCTACGGACTCTATACTCCCGATGAAGGGCGGATCCTGATCCGAGGTCAGGAAGTTCACATCCACAGCCCCAGTGATGCCATCGCCCACGGCATTGGCATGGTGCACCAGCACTTCATGCTCGTTCCGGTGATGACTGTGGCCGAGAATGTGATGCTGGGCGCAGAGGTGATGCGCAATCACTTCTTCCTGGACCGAGCCAGGGCTGCCCGTCGCATCCGCCACCTTTCGGAGCAGTATGGCCTGGGAGTAGACTCCCGCGCCTACGTGAGAGACCTGCCCGTCGGGGTGCAACAGCGGGTGGAGATCATCAAGGTCCTCTATCAAGAGGCCGACATCCTGGTGCTGGATGAGCCCACAGCGGTGCTCACTCCCCAGGAGGCGGAGGAACTGTTCAAGGTGATGCGCTCCTTGGTCCAGCAGGGCAAATCCGTCATCTTCATCACCCACAAGCTGAAGGAGGTCTTCGCCGTCGCCGACCGCATCACCGTGCTGCGCGATGGACGGGTGGTGGGGACGACGACGCCGGAGGAGACATCGGAGCGGAAACTGGCGGCCATGATGGTGGGCCGGGAGGTGATCCTTCAAGTAGGGGCGGTTCGCGAACCGCCCCTACCCCATCAAGGAGAGCCGGTCCTGAGGGTCGAGGGGTTGCAAGTGATGGATGACCGGGAGAATGTGGCCGTGGATGGCGTCTCTTTCGAGGTGCGCGCCGGTGAGATCCTCGGTGTGGCAGGGGTACAGGGCAATGGCCAGACGGAGCTGGTGGAGGCACTCACAGGGCTGCGGGCGGTGAGGGAGGGAGAGGTGTACATCCTCGGTGTGCCCACAGCCAATGCTTCCCCACGCCGCATCTTGGAGCTGGGTGTAGCCCACGTGCCCGAGGACCGTCAACAGGATGGGCTGGTGCTCAGCTATCCGGTGATGGACAATCTGGTGCTCAATACCTACTACCTGCCCCCCTTTGCCCACAGCTTCCTGATCAACGAACCGGCGGTGATCAGTGCTGCTGAGGAGCGTGTTCGGCAATTTGATGTCATGGCCACCAGCGTCTTCGCCCCTGTTTCTACCCTGTCGGGCGGCAACCAGCAGAAGCTGATCGTGGCTCGGGAGTTCTCACGCCCCATCCGGCTGCTCATCGCCTCCCAGCCCACCCGCGGGTTGGATGTGGGCGCGACGGAGTACACCCATCGGCGGATCATAGAGAAGCGAGATCAGGGCTGCGCGATCCTTTTGGTCTCGCCGGAACTGGATGAGGTGATGGCCCTCTCGGATCGGATCGCCGTCATGTATGAGGGGAAGATCATGGACATCCTGCCCGCGGAAGGGGCCAGCCGGGAGGAGTTGGGACTGTTCATGACCGGGGCTGTCTCCCAACGCGGGTCAAGCGGTCAAAAGGACTGAAGACTGAGACGATGGACTATAGACGAAGGACTATGGGCTATTTAATGCCCCTCCTGGCCATCTTCACCGCCCTGGTGCTCAGCAGTGTGTTCATCATCATCTCCGACACGAAGGTACTGAGCGCATGGGGCGATTTCTTCGTTTATCCGGGGACGGCGCTGAAGATGAGCGGAATCAGCCTCGGCCGGGCTTACGGCGCCCTGTTCGAGGGCTCCATCGGCAGCCCGGCCAGGATGGCGCAGGGGGTGGTCACCACCCTGCGGACAGGGGACAGCCAACCCCTCCTGCAAGCTTTCTATCCCCTCAGTGAGAGCCTGGTGGCCACCGTGCCCTATGTCTTCGCTGGCCTGGCCGTGGCTTTGGGCTTCCGGTGTGGACTCTTCAATATCGGCGCCGAGGGACAGCTTTTCCTCGGAGCCCTCACCTCGGTGTGGGTGGGTTACTCCATCAAGGGGTTGCCCTGGGTCATCCATCTGCCCCTGGCCCTTCTGGCGGGCGCTTTGGGCGGTGCCATCTGGGGGGCCATCCCGGGCTATCTCAAGGCCAGGACAGGTGCTCACGAGGTCATCAATACCATCATGATGAACTACGTGGCCTTTCGCCTGAGTGACTACATGCTCACCGGCCCCATGCAGCGGTCGGGCTACAACCCGGTGAGCCCGCCCATTGAGCGCAGCGCATGGCTGCCCAAGTTCTTCCCCGATCCCCTTCGCTTCCACGCCGGGTTCTTCCTGGCCCTGGCTGTGGCGGCTCTGGTATATGTCTTTCTCTGGAAGACCACCTGGGGGTTTGAGATCCGCACCGTAGGGGCCAATCCCCATGCTGCTCGCTGTGCGGGCATCAGTGTGACGCGGAATTTCGTGCTGGCCATGTCCCTCAGTGGGGCCTTGGCAGGACTGGCGGGGGCCAATGAGGTGCTGGGAGTGAACCACTTCATGGCCCAGGCCTTCTCCTCCGGATACGGATTTGACAGCATTGCCCTGGCCCTGCTGGGGAAGAGCCATCCAGCAGGGGTGGTGCTGGCCTCGCTATTGTGGGGCGTGTTGCGGGCGGGCGCGATCCGCATGCAGTCCCGGGCCCGCATCCCTGTGGACATCATCGGAATTGTGCAGGCCATGGTCATCGTCTTCGTCGCCGCGCCGGCCGTCGTGCGCTGGATCTACCGCATCCGGGTGAGGGAAGAGGTCGAGGAGGCGGTCTTCACCCGAGGGTGGGGAGGGTGAGCTAGAGGAGAAAAGATGGCGGTCATCCAGAAGATGGTTCGGCTGGTGGGAATCAAGGGAGAACAGGTGGTGCCAGCCATCTTCGACTCCGGGGCGACCTATTCCTGCATTCAGCCCGAGCTGGCGCAGAGTCTGGAGGTCGTGCTGGCGCTTCCTGAGCCCATGGACTTCGACACGGCGAAGGAGGGTGAACGGTTGCACGCTGTAGAGGTGGTGAGATTAAACTTCTACCTCGATGGCCTGCGGTTCTCTGACGAGTTTATGTTGATCCCAGGGCTGTCGGAACTCTTGATCATTGGAGCCGCTACTCTCCAGAAGTGGCGGTTGAAGCTGGACTTCGAGGCCGATGAGGTGATCATAGACCCTCGGGTGACTCAGTTGCGCCTGCTGTGAAACCCAGAAGGGAGATGTCCAGATCATGAGAGGGATTTCAAGAAGTGTAGTGGTTGCGTCCCTGATTCTCCTTCCATTGACCTTGGCCTTTGCTGGTTGCGGTGGGGAGGGTGCATTGGTTCCTACTCTCACCGCCTCAGCCGCTACTGCTACTGTCCCCACTTCCACCTCTATGCCCACACCCACTCCTGAGCAAGCGGTCATCAGAATACTGCCCACCCCCACGC
>CAYRNM010000039.1:0-1894 GCA_964425465.1 uncultured Anaerolineae bacterium
ATCTATCCACACCCCGTTGATGTCCTCGGATGAGGAGTCGCTCAGACCCACATCCGAGCCATCAAAGTACATACTCCAACTACCACTGGTCATCGCCCCTAACTGAGTAGCACTGAAAACAATGAGGTCCTCATCCTGACCCGATACACCACTGACACTGAAACTGCCAATGGTGCTGATCACCAACCTCCCATCAGGTGTAAAATCTATCGCGTCAATGTCCTCACCCCCGTCGGTCAGGCCAACATCGGAACCATCGAAGAACCACTCGAAGCTTCCAGCCGTATCGCTGCCTGTGGACGTGGGAACGAACCTCACAATATCCGAGTCCTCCACCATGCCTAAGCCAGGAATAGCCACTGAGGATGAGTCAAAGCTCATCAAGATGCTGCCATCAGACAGCAAGGCGAAGGCATTCACATCGGTACTCAACCCCACATCCGAGCCGTCGAAGTACATCGCCCAGGTACCCGTGCCCGTGTCGTAGGCCAGGATGTCCTCGTCACGGAAGGCGACGCCACCAGCGCTGCCACTGCTCCCAGGACTGACGTAGAGCATGTCGCCAGGTGTGCTGGTCGGCGTGGCTGTCGCTGTCTCGGTAGGTGTGGGTGTGCTGGTTGGCGTGTTGGTGGGCGTGGCTATCGGTGTCGAGGTGCCAGTCGGCGTGGCTGTGGCCGTCGGTGTGCTGGTCGGCGTCGCTGTGGGCGTCGGTGTGCTGGTCGGCGTGTCGGTAGGCGTGGGAGTGAATGTGGCCGTCGGCGTCCTGGTGGGCGTCGGCGTATTTGTCGGTGTGCCCACCGGTGTATTGGTGGGTGTGGCTGTCGGCGTCCTCGTCGAAGTCGGCGTGGCTGTAGGTGTCGGCGTATTCGTCGCTGTGCCCACCGGGGTGTTGGTGCGTGTGGCTGTCGGCGTCCTGGTGGGTGTGTTGGTGCGTGTCGGAGTAGGCGTAGGAGTGGTACCTTGATGGCTATAGACAACGTAGTTCGCCGAGTATCCGACCTGCGAGGTTCCATACTCAATGCGCATATAACCACTCTCACCCCACCCTGAGCCCCAGGAGTTTTTCAAGATCCATATCCCATTTGTCCCCCGGTTGTCATCCCAACCGACCAGGACGATGGCGTGATTTATGTCCGTACACCCAGGGCCTGAAAAAACGCCACTGGAATAGCCTTGAAAAGCCGTGTTTACGCAGACGGCAGCCGAAACAGGCCCATGGTCATAGATGGCCTGTTTTATGGCCTGAACGGACGGCACACTCCAGGAGTTGCCTGCATAGTGCCAAGAATCAATCCTATAAGGGTGATTGAAGGGGCAGGGGCCACAACAAGGCACATCCGCAGCCTGATACGGAAACTCCGCCTCAAGCACTGCTCCAGCCTCGGACTCGCTCGGCGGTTTCTTCCACTCATGATAAGGGTGGGCCCACCACCCCCCATCGCAGCCCCAGCCATCTGTGTTACAAGAAACGAGGTACTGCTCTGAGAGATTCTCTTCAAACCCACCCTTGATCTTGATATTGGCCTCCAGCGGGCCCACTGAGCTAAAGGCCCAACAACTGCCACAGGCCCCCTGATTCTTGACGGAGGTAACCCCTCCCTGATCCCGCCAGTCAAAAGCGGCTGGGAGCGACGAGGAAGTAGTTGGCGTAGGCGTAGGTGTAGACGTGGATGGAGATGAGGAGGTAGGTGTGGGTGTGGATGTGGGGGTGGACGTAGTGGGTTGCCCTGTCACCTTACGGAGGACGACGTCATCTATGTAAGCGCTCTCAGCGTAGGTGATGCTATAATCGCTTATGAAGACGAATGCTATCCAGACCTGGGGCTGGCCAGTAAGATCGCCTAGTATGTAAACATCGGTCAAATCGAAGTTCACATTGCTCCACCCACCAGAA
>CAYRNM010000039.1:1994-15579 GCA_964425465.1 uncultured Anaerolineae bacterium
GCCTAGTATGTAAACATCGGTCAAATCGAAGTTCACATTGCTCCACCCACCAGAATCCCCGCTGACGCCATTGCCATAGAAATCCCAGCCGTCGATGGAGGCGCCCCAGAAAAGGTAATCCCAGTACGATTCGGAGAGGTTCCAATACCAGAAAAGCAGTTCGGCATCGCTTGCGCTGCTCAAGTCGAATGGCCCATAGATCATCCAGGATCTGGCGTTGTTGGGATAGTTAGCGCCACAAGAGAGGCTACCACCATTTGCCCCGCCGCCTACGCCCCAACCACTGTAGGAGCCAGCGTGGGGTCTGCAATTGCGCCTGGCCCAATAGTATTCACCATAGGCAGCACCGTTATCATCAGATATATCCCATGGGCCCGGGAATCCCCCCTCAAAGTCCTCGGCCATGACGTTGATCCAACCGCCCACACTTTCTGGCAGCTTGACCTCTTGAGAAGCCCCCTGCTTGATTTTCTTAGCTTGGGGCTGAACAGCAGGCGCTCGCCTGGAGAGCTCCAGGGGCATGAACTTCTCCCCAGCGGGCTTTGTCAACCCTTTCTCTGGCGCAGGCGCGGTGGCTAGTTGCCCAACCACCTGTATAGAGAATTCCTTGGCTGGTTTCACATCCTTCTCCCAGGGACGACGATAGACCAACTTGAGGGTGCTCTGACCCGCACCTACCACCTTGAAGCGCAGAGTTTGTCTCTCTGGAGCACCCAGCAGGGGCGACATTTGCTCGAACTCCGTCTTGCCCACCTGGTGCAATACCTTCGGATTTATGTCCGCCACTTCCCACGAGTAGCCAGTGGATGGATTGCTCTCCAGGCTGACAACCAGAACCTGATCGCTGCCGAGTTCGGCTCGGTAGCCATCGTTTTCGTCGGTCAACCTGAGTTCCTTGAGGCCAGATGTCACTACCGCAGTCGGCGTCAGTTCCAGGGTGGGTCTTGCTACAGGAGGTGAAGCCAGAACATCACCCAACAACAGTAAGCTGACGCAGAAAACGAGACACGTAGCGCGGAATACAGGTCGCTTGCCCCAGATAATGCGCGTTACATTCATTGCTACTACCCTACTTCCTCAAAAGAGACACTGTGCCCCCCCATTGACCCCCCTGCATTGGGGATGGACACGCCCACCTCAGTAGCGGCCAGCATGGCATCTTGTGCTGCTGACTCGACTATAATATTAGCACATTTCGTGTCTGTTGTAAAGGGAACGGGGGGTTTTAAGAGGGTAAAGATTGCGTATATTCTACTTGAGCCTTGAACTGACGGGCTCCAATGACATCACAATTCACACTGGACTAATGGCCAGAGCGTAGTACAATTACCCTGCTACCTGTCCGTTCTGGAGTAAAATGCGCTTCGAAATCCGTCGTTGGGGGCTTCTGTCCGCTTTGATACTTTTGGGGTTGGGGTTGCGTCTCTACCAACTGGAGGCTCCCTTCCTCCGCTGGGATGAGGGATGGAGCATGGGGCTCAGTAGCCTGAGCTGGGGGGAGATCAACCGCATCACCGCCCTGGATGTACATCCGCCCCTGTACTATGATCTCTTCAAACTGTGGTTCAAGCTGGGGAAGGCCACCTTCTGGGGGCGCACCTTCTCCGTGTGGTGGGGGGTGCTGGCGGTGCCCCTGGCCTACGTGACTGGGCGGCGCTGGGCCAGGAGCGAGGCCGTCGGGCTGTGGGCAGCGACCTACGTGACCCTGGCTCCCTTCCTTATCTACTACGCCCAGATGGCACGCATGTACTCCTTGGGAGTGGCGGGCTGCCTGGGAGCCACCACCTTCGCCCTCCGCGCCATGGACACCCACCGTCTGAGCGACTGGGTGGCCTTTCTGCTGAGCGGGACCATCGCCCTCTACACCTTCTACTACTCAGCCCTGGTGCTGGCTGCACTCTTTGTCTATCTAATCACCATTTATCAGCGAAGAATGAGCACCGTTGTCATCAGCTTCTTGCTTTTAGCCCTTCTCACCCTGCCCTGGATGATCTACGCCTGGCCGCCCCTGACAGCGCGCGTGGGGGGACGGACGGACTTCCAATGGACCTGGGCCGACGCTTTGCTCTTCTGGCGCGACGGCTTCTACGGGATAGTATTCGCCTACGGAGCAGGCTGGCGGATGGTACAGGCCACTTCGGCTCTGCTGGCCCTGGGGGTCCTGCTCCCGCTTCTGCGCCGCAGGTGGCCCAGGGAGCTGATCCTGCCCGCGTTGGCGATCGTCCTAAGCCTGGGAGGAATCTCATTGGGGGCCAAGGCCCACATGTTCGCTGCTCGCTACCTCATCATGGCCAGCCCCTTTCTGGGACTGGGGATCGCCTGGGCGCTGGGGCAACTGCAGCGGCTGTGGACGCCCCTGGCCTTGGCCGCGGCGCTGGCCTTCGGCCTCATCGGATTCCCCACCCTCAAGACAGCCTACGCCAAACCCCTGGAGGTGGTAGACCCCTTCGATCCCCACGTTTTCCACCACTACCTGGCGGACAGAGCCCGCGGCGAGGATGTGGTCTTCTTCAACGTGCTCAGTACTGCCGGGCTGTACGAGCATGACCGGAGTCCCGCCGATCCCCCCTGGTCCTACGCCCTACGCTGGGATCCGGTCATTGAACCCCTAGAGCTGGCCGTGCGGGAGCGTATCCTGCCCGCAGCCCTAAATCACCGCCGCCTGTGGTTCGTGTTCTATAAAGGAACCTACGCCCACAACTACGACCTCAAAGCCTGGTTGGACAGGCACCTTTACCCCGCCTTGGCCGAGTGGCAGGAGGACACGCTGTACGCCATGTATGTCTCACCCGACCAGGACTTCACACCCGCCCAACGCGGGGAAGTGCACTTCGGGGGTTCTATCGAGTTGATTGAGGCGGCCTTCACTCCTCAGGCCCATCCAGGAGGGGAGGTAGCGGTGGAACTCCATTGGCGAGCGCTCACCAGGCCCAACCGAGACTACAAGGTCTTCGTCCATCTCTACGCACCTGACGGGCGGCTGGTAGCCCAGCACGACGCGATGCCTATGAATGACTCGCGTCCTACGAGCGCATGGCAGCCGGGGGAGGAGATCGCCGACCGCCATGGGCTCCCCTTGCCGCTGGATGTTTCAGCCAGGTTGCAACTGGCGGTGGGGCTGTACGACCCTGCCTCGGGTGAGCGCTTGCAATGGGATAGGGGGGAAGATCACCTGCTGTTGGGAGAAATCCTGGTGGTTGAAAGTGAAAGAGGGAGCGCACCGGGGTTGCGCGCTCCCTCTTGAGAATCCAACTGAGGGGTACTCATAACTGCTTCTGTATGAGGGCATAGCCTACGGCGATGCCTGCCGCCAAGACCAGGACGAGAATGCCGCTCACCCGGTAGATATTGCTGCCCAGCGCAGCAAGGGGGGAGATGGAGGTTGGTGTGGGGGTGATGGTTGGCTCAGGAGTGGGCGTGGGAGGCACCTGATCGCCAAACTCCAGGGTCAGGCTTTTGCCACCCACCACAGCAGCTTGCATGGAGGTGATTCCACCGCCGATCAAATTTTCCTTCACCAGCCGATAGATATCGGGCCTCAGCCCCTGGAAGCAATAGGGCTCGCTCTGGCCATCGGTGACATGTTCAGCCAACAGGTTGCCCGCCCCATCCAGAAGCTGAATCCGACGCCCTGCCAGCAGCCTTTCCTCTGCATCCCACTGACCATTCTTGTTGGCGTCCTCGTAGGCCACCACGCACAGCGAGCCGACAGCCGGAGTAGGAGTGGCTGTAGGGGTGGGTGTGTCCGTCGGCGTGGGAGTAGCGGTCGGCGTGGGCGTATCCGTTGGCGTGGGAGTAGCGGTCGGTGTCGGCGTATCCGTCGGCGTGGGAGTTGGGGGAGGAGTGGGCGTTTCCGTTGGCGTGGCCGTGGGCGGGGGTGTAGCCGTGGGCGGCACGCGTGTAGGTGTTGGCTCGACGGCGGTGAGGACAGCGTCGTCCCAGTAGGAGTTGTTGTTCTTAACCCGGTACTCCGCTGTGCCCCGAAGGAAGACGGTCACCGCATCTGCCTGAGCTGCGGCCTCTACGCGCAGGTCAATCCAGTGGTCGTACTCCATCCGAGCTGGACTCCATACCACGGTGCCGGCCAACGGGTTGGTACCACCGGTGGGGTCAATTCCTACCATCACCACGTAGTTGCCTGGCCTAGCAGATTGGCCATAGTCGTCTCTGTCACTGGACCACACGTACACTCGCGCGGTGAAGGTGAGCTTGCTGCCCCTCGGCACGGATACCCGTTGATAGATTCCCGCATTGTGAGTGGCATAGTTGTTGAAGAACTTCTGCTGAATCCCACCCGCCCGGGAGGAATCAGGTTTATACTCCGGACGTTTCAGGTAGCCGTCCTCCTGCTGTTCCTTAGTTCCTTCCTGCCACCAGCGCTCCCAGCCATTAGCTACCACAACTTCGCCGGCCTCCCGCTGAGTGAACCCGCCCTCGAAATCGCCGTTCTGGAGCCGATTGCCCCCCTGCATCGGTGGAGCGGCCAGGACTGGCCAGCTTATCAGCAGGATCAGAAGAAGAGCGGTCAGAAAGTACAATCTATGCATCAGGATTCCATCCTCTCCCTTGAAACAGAAGGGTACATTGAATGTCTCGTACAGATCGCTGCTATTATAGCATGGAAGCCGGGCATGTCAATTGGCAGGTGCCAAACATGCGAGTGGTGATGCTCTCCAAAGCATGTCTGGTAGGTGCCTATCAGCGAAAGCTGGAGGAGTTGGCCCGTCTGCCCGGAGTAGCTCTCACGGTGCTGGTGCCCTCCTCCTGGCGCGACGAGCGGGGGGTCACGCACCTGGAGCGGGTCCATACCACAGGCTATGAGCTGCGCGTCATCCCCATAGTCCTCAGTGGCCACTTTCACCTCCACTTCTACCCCCGCCTGGGCCGGATCCTCCGCCAGCTTCGCCCTCACATCCTCCACATAGATGAGGAGCCCTACAACCTGGCTACCTTTCTGGCCCTCCGCGCTGCCCCTAAGGTAGGAGCCAAGACGCTATTCTTCACCTGGCAGAACCTGGCCCGCCGCTACCCGCCCCCTTTCTGCTGGATGGAACGCTATGTGCTGGCCCACGCCGATGTCGCACTGGCCGGCAACACGGAAGCAGTCAAAGTGCTGCGGACAAAAGGCTACCAGGGGCCGGTCCGCGTCATCCCCCAGTTTGGGATTGACTCCGAGATGTTCCGGTTCTCAAGCTTGCAACCTGTAACTTGTCACCTGCAACCCTTCATCATCGGCTACGTGGGCCGGCTGGTGGAAGAGAAAGGGGTGGACCTACTGCTACAAGCTGTGACTGGACTCGAAGGGGAGTGGAGGCTGCGGGTGTTGGGCGATGGCCCGGAGCGAGAGAGGCTGGCAGCGCTGGCCGGGGAATTGGGCATCGCCGGCCAGGTGGCCTTCGAGGGGTTGGTCCCCTCCACTCAGATGCCGGACTTCTACCCTCAGTTGGACGTCCTGGTGCTGCCCTCGCGGACACGCCCCAACTGGAAGGAGCAGTTCGGGCGGGTGCTCATCGAGGCCATGGCCTGTGGCGTCCCGGTGGTGGGCTCCGATTCAGGGGAGATTCCCCATGTGGTTGGGGAGGCGGGGCTGATCTTTCCCGAAGGGGATGCGGCTGCCCTGCGCTCAACACTGGCTCGTCTCCAGACTGACAGTGGTCTGCGTGAGAAGCTGGCCCACCGCGGGCGGGCCCGCGTTCTAGCCCATTACACTCAGGCCCAGGTGGCCGTGGCCACGTATGAGGTGTATCTGGAGATGATGGAGTGACATCTTGGGCCTTCTATGCTATAATAGACAGCATGAGCAAGCTACAGGGGAAAGGATTCCACATTGGGCTTAATGCTCACCTGCTTTCTCTGGAGGGGAGTTATCGAGGAGCCGGGGCGCACGCCTACATTCACCACCTGCTGGACCATTTGCCCAGTGTGGACCCATCGCTGCGCTACACGGCCTTTCTGGGAGAGCGCCGTTATCAGTCCCTGAGTCCTGCTCTGCACCTCCAGGTGTCCTGGCTGCCGACGGTTCATCCGCCAGTGCGCATCCTGTGGGAGCAGTTCGTGCAGCCCTGGGCCCTGTGGCGGAGGGGGATAGACCTCCTGCACGCCATGGCCTTCGTCGGCCCATTGGCGAGCCCCTGTCCCTTGGTGGTGACTATTTTAGACCTGAGTTTCCTGCGCTACCCCCAGGCCTTTCGGCCGGGGAACCGATTCTACCTGCGCCTTTTCACCCGAGTTTCGGCCCGTCGAGCCCGACGCGTCATCGCCATCTCCAAGCACACCAAGGCAGACATCACCCGTTGGCTGGGAGTCCCGCCAGAGCGAATTGAGGTGGTGTACTGCGGGGTAGAGGGGCGCTTCCATCCCCTGCCGATTGAAGAGGTATCGGCCTTCCGACGGGAGAAAGGACTGCCGGAGCAGTTCCTCCTCTATGTAGGGACATTGGAGCCGCGCAAGAACCTGAGCCTGCTCCTGCGCGCCTACGCCCGACTTCGGGCCGCTGGGGGAAATCCACCGCCTCTGATCCTGGCTGGAGCCAGAGGGTGGAGGTGTGAGGGTCTCTTCTCTCAGGTGGAGGAGCTAGGATTAAGGGGCAGCGTTCACTTCCCAGGGTACATATCCCCCGAGGAGTTGCCCCTGTGGTACAACGCCGCTGCCTGTTTCGTCTACCCCTCCCTGTACGAAGGTTTTGGCCTGCCGCCGCTGGAGGCCATGGCCTGTGGTACACCGGTCCTGTCATCTCATGCGGCCTCACTGCCAGAAGTGGTGGGCGATGCAGGGCTGTTGCTCGATCCTCTGGATGAGGACGCCTGGGCTCAGGAGTTGGCCCGGCTTCTGAGTAGGCCCAATCTGCAGAGCGAACTGGCTGAGCGGGGGCTGGATCGGGCACGTCGTTTCCATTGGGGACGGGCTGCGGAGGAGACCGTCCATGTCTATCGCTGCGCCCTAGCAGGGACTAAGGATGTTCAAACGCTACCATAAGCTGTTCACTTTGGGCCTGGTGCTGGTAGATATCCTGCTCATCAATGCGGCCTTCGTTCTGGCCTACTGGGTTCGCTACGAACTGCAATGGTTCCGAGCAGTAGATGAGGCCTACTATGCTCCCTTTCAACGCTATATCCCCTTCGCCATCGTGCTCACCATCCTGCTGCTGGTCATCTATCGCATAGAGGGGGTCTACCGTCAACGGAGGGGGGCTTCCTGGTTTGACGAGGCCTACGCCATCCTCAATGGGACCACCACCGGCATCGTGTTCCTGGTCTTCATCGCCTACATCTACCGCCCCCTTTCCTACTCGCGCCTCATCTTCCTCTACGTCGGCGCCTTGATCGTGCTGCTCTTGAGCCTGAGCCGGTTGGGGAAGGCCTGGCTGTGGGCCCATCTGCGCCGCAAGGGGATCGGCGTGGATCGTATCCTCATCGTTGGAGCGGGGGAGATTGGGCGCACGCTGATGCGCCACATCGTGGCCCAACCCGAACTGGGCTACCAGGTAGTGGGCTTTGTGGACGATGATCCGCAGCGGGGCAGCACGGACATAGGCCGCTTCCGCGCACTGGGTGGAACCTCCAACCTGCCCCACCTCACCCAGGAGAAACAGGTTGATGAGGTGCTCATCACCCTGCCCTGGACCTATCACCGCAAGATCCTGGCCATTGTGGATCAATGCGAGCGGGAGCAGGTCCGGGCCCGCATTGTCCCCGACCTTTTCCAGTTAGCCCTCTCCCGGGTGGACGTGGACAATATCGGGGGCGTCCCCGTAATCGGCCTTCGGGAGCCGACCATTGGCCTCTGGCAGCGGGCTTTCAAACGCTCGCTGGATCTGATGGTGGCCTTGGGAGGGCTGGTCCTCCTCTTTCCCCTCTTTCTCCTGATCGGCCTGGCCATCAAGCTCGATTCGCCTGGCCCGGCGCTCTTTGCCCAGGCACGGGTGGGGCGTGGTGGGAGGGAGTTTACCATCTATAAATTCCGTTCCATGCGTCAGGGGGCCGAGGGGGAGAAGGAAACCTTGGCCGATCTCAACGAGGCAAGCGGTCCCATTTTCAAGATTCGGGATGATCCACGCCGGACGTCGATGGGCTGTGCGCTGCGCCGCTGGAGCCTGGATGAGCTGCCCCAACTGTACAACGTGCTGCGGGGGGAGATGAGTCTGGTGGGCCCTCGCCCGGCCACGCCGGCCGAGGTAGCTCAATATGAGGACTGGCATCTGAAGCGGTTGGCCGTGCGACCGGGCATCACTGGGCTATGGCAAGTAAGTGGCCGAAGCGAGCTCCCCTTTGACGAGATGGTGCTCTTGGACATCTACTACGTCGAGAACTGGTCACCGGCGCTGGATGCCAAAATCCTGCTGCGCACTGTGCCCAAGTGGCTCTCCGGCAAAGGGGCGTATTAGACCTGTGCTTACGGTGCTCGCAACTGTGATAGGTGGCGGTGGATTTGCCCTTTGGGGGCAGTCAAGTATAATCGTCGCCAGAAAGCGTTTGACGGAGAGGAGTGGACCTTCACTGCTGGGCAAATGAAGGAGGCTATATAGAGATGCCAACGATAACTTTTACCCAAGACACCTGGCCGGAGTCAACTGAGGAATTCCGGCGCATCCTACGTGAGGCGTGGGAGAAGAGTCGTCCCATGGATGACTTTGTGGAGATTGTGAAGCATTTGGCCGTTATGGAGCAGAAGTACAACATGGATTCGGCTGAGTTCTACGAACGCTACCAGCGGGGGGAAATGGGCGACGATATAGAGGTCATGCACTGGGCTTCAGACTATGAGATATATCGTGAAATGAGAGAGGAATTGGACAAGGCCCTTTCGGCCATGGAAAGATTCGCTATTCCGGCTCTCGCATGATACCACAGTTGAGTCGCTATTTGGACAGGTTATATGCCACTATTCATTCGCGGCGCGAGACCGAAGTAGAGGAACTGCATATCCTCGACAGATCGGATGTGCCTGGTCGTACCAGCAGGTTCTCAGCGCGGCTGCGTTTCTGGGATGGCTCGTTGTTGCAGGTAGAAGAAGCGCTGGTAGCCAGGATATTCGTCGTTGTCAAAGTACACTATGCCTACCACTACCGACGTGCCGATGGCAGCCTGATCTTCCGCTACGACAATGCACCTCATCATCCTGACTTACCCAACTTTCCCTATCATGTTCACATTGAGGATCGGGTGGAACCGGCCGATCCGCCGGATTTGCACGACGTTCTGCAGAAGATTGACGGCTATCTGTATGGTTCGGCGTAGGGGCAGGGCTTGCCCCTGCCCCAGGGCAACTGCCCGGGAGCAAGAAGGAACGGATGCCCGCTTTGACGACGGTCGTCGGCAGTTTCCTGGGCGCCCTGGCCGCCGGGGTGGACCAGGAGATCGCCGCCGATTTGCTGAAAGAACGCACGATTGACCGCTGGCTGGACGCCCGCATCAACCACGACGTCCAGGAGGCGCTGCGCCGGGCCTTTGCCCAGGCACGGGTGGGGCGCGGTGAGCGGGAGTTTACCATGCTGTGGCAGGTAAGTGGCCGAAGCGAGCTCCCCTTTGACGAGATGGTGCTCTTGGACATCTACTACGTCGAGAACTGGTCACCCGCGCTGGATGCCAAGATCCTGCTGCGCACTGTGCCCATATAGCTTTCTAGCAAGGGGGGCCTACGGATGACGAGTTCCAGACTTCAATTGGCAGAGGGAGGGAGGTGACAAACCAAGAACTCTGATGAAGCAGCCCAGGCTGAAGTGTTCATTCGAGTAACCCATCTTCACACAGCGAGGAGGAGTGAACATGGACATCGGCAAGGCCTTCGGCTATGTTTTCGAGGATGAGAACTGGATCGTGAAGGTTCTCATCGGCGGGCTTTTCGTTCTCCTCAGCCCCTTCCTGATCGGCATTCCCTTTCTGGTTGGCTACGCAGTGGAGACGGTCCAGAATGTGATGAGGGACAAGCCCCGCCCACTTCCGGAATGGAGCGATCTGGGGGACAAATTCGTCAAAGGTCTGATCCTGACTGTGGCCGCGATGGTGTATATGCTGCCGGTCATCCTGTTGGCCTGTCTGTTGGGCTTCGTTTCGGCGGTGGCGGGCAATCGGGGCGGGGATGCTGTGAGGAGTGTCGCCCTCTGTGTACAGTGTATCTCATGGTTGTGGGGGCTCCTGGTGGCCATTGTCTTCCCCGCGACGGTGATCCGCTACGCCAAATCGGGCGAGTTCATGGCCGCCTTCCGCTTCGGCGAGATCTTCAGCCTGATCACAGCCAATATTGGCAACTACATCGTCGCCATCCTGGTGGGGTGGTTGACCTCCATCCTCGCGGGATTTGGGGTTATCCTCTGCTTCGTGGGGGTCCTCTTCACCACCTTTTGGGCCTACCTGATTTCGGCTCACCTGTGGGGGCAGGTGGGGCGGCAGGCCCTTCCCACCACTGCCTAACTTCTACCCCGAGAACCTCACCGGCGCAGGAAGCCTTTGCGCCGGTTTTTTGTCCCCTCATGCTGATTGTGGTACAATAATCGTTAGGTACATATAGTGTGCCATCAGAGGGAGATGGTTTGCTTTGTATGCAGGAGAATGAGCCATGCGAAACTTAACGCGCATAACTTTTGACCCAAATGTAATGGGCGGTAAACCTTGTATCCGTGGGATGCGTGTCACCGTTGGAACTATTGTTGGACTTGTCGCCTCAGGATACTCCATGGCTGAAATTCTGAAAGCCTATCCTTATTTGGAAGAAGAGGATATTCGTGAAGCGCTTGCTTATGCTGCTTGGCGGGCCGAAGAAATAGAACTGCCTTTGGTGACCGCATGAAGCTGCTCATTGATATGAACCTCTCCCCAGATTGGGTTGAAGTTTTCAAGAAACACAAATGGCAGGCGTTTCATTGGTCAATAGTAGGCGACCCTCGTGCAACGGATAGGACCATTATGGAATGGGCACGTGAAAACGGGTACGTTGTCTTTACCCACGATCTGGACTTTGGGACATTGTTGGCAACCACTCGGGCTCAGGGACCGAGTGTCATTCAGGTTCGCACTCAAGACGTTATGCCTCAAAGCCTAGGAAGCAGGTTGGTGCAAATACTACGGCAATACGAATCGGCGCTGGAAAAGGGTGCGCTGATTACCGTGGATGAGGCCAAGTCTAGGGTGCGCATTTTGCCTTTCCGGTGAATGGGATCACTGCATAATATCGTGTCCGAAGGGTTGCCGATATCATGGCACAGGTGAGTGATTCCCTGGAGCGTAGGCCCTACCTGCGCGAGCAATTGGATAGCCTCCCCACCCGGCCCGGTGTGTACCTGATGAAGGATGAGCAGGGGAAGATCATCTACGTGGGCAAGGCCGCAAACCTGAGAAGCCGCATTCGTTCCTACTTCCACGCCTCGGCCGAATACTCTCCCCGAACCCAACGCCTGGCCAGAGCCATCCACGACCTGGAGTTCATCATCACCGACTCCGAGGTCGAGGCCCTCATCCTGGAGAACACGCTCATCAAGCACCACCAGCCTCGCTACAATGTGCGCCTGAAAGATGACAAGCGCTATCCCTACGTGAAAATCTCCTGGCAGGAGACCTTCCCCCGCATATTCTCCACCCGCTACATGATCCAGGATGGGGCCCGCTACTTCGGCCCCTACACCTCCGTCCAGGCTCTCCATCAGACGCTGGACCTGCTGCGTAAGATCTTCCCCTACCGTACCTGTACCCGTCAGATCACCGGGGATGACCCCCGGCCCTGCCTGTACTATTACATTGACCGCTGTGCTGGCCCCTGCATCAGCGCCGTGTCCCAGGAGGAGTACCGGACCATGATCGAGCAGGTGTGCCTCTTCCTGGAGGGGAAGGCAGAGCCTATCGTCGCTGACCTGGAAAACAGGATGCGGGCTGCAGCGGAGGAACTGGACTTCGAGACAGCAACTCGGCTGCGCGACCAACTCCAGGCCATCGCCCGGGTGACGGAACGACAGAAGGTGGTCTTCCCCAGCGGGGGCGATCAGGATGTGCTCGCCCTGGCCCGGGCCGACGGCGACGCCTGCGTGCAGGTCTTCTTCATCCGCCAGGGGAAACTCATCGGCCGGGAGTACTTCCTGTTGGAGGCCACTGAGGAGGAAGATGAGCGAGAGGTAATCACCTCCTTCGTCAAGCAGTTCTACGACAAGGCAGCCTATGTACCCTCCGAGATCCTGCTGCCCCACGAAGTGGAGGAAGCGACGATCATCGAGCGCTGGCTGCGGGACAAGCGGGGCAGCAAGGTGGCCCTCCAGGTTCCCCACCAGGGAGCCGGGCAGGAACTGGTGGAGATGGCTGCCGAGAACGCGGCTGAGACGATGGCCCACCTGCGAAGCCAGTGGCTCATGGAGGAGGAAAAGAGCGTCGAGGCCCTGAGCCAGCTTCAGGAAGCCCTGGGGCTCTCACAGCCTCCCACCCGCATTGAGGGCTACGACATCTCCACCCTCCAGGGAGCTCAGACCACCGGCAGCATGGTGGTCTTCGTCAAAGGTGCGCCGCGCAAAAGTGACTACCGCCGCTTCCGCATCCGCTCTGCAGAGGGCATGGACGACTACGCAGCCCTGCAGGAGGTGCTGGAGCGGCGCTTCAAGCGGGTGGCTATCGAAGAGGAACTGGCCGAGCAGCCCGGGCGAAAGAAGGACTCCTGGTCCATCCTGCCCGATCTGATCCTCATTGATGGGGGCAGAGGGCAGTTGAGCGCGGCGCAGGAGGTGCTGGCCCAATATGGGCTGGATCATGTAGCGGTTGCCTCTCTGGCCAAGCGGGAGGAGGAGCTCTTCGTGCCTGAGCAGTCGGAGCCCATCCTTCTGGAGCGGGGATCGCCTGCGCTGTTTCTGGTGCAGCGGGTGCGCGATGAAGCCCATCGCTTTGCGGTGAACTACCACCGCCAGTTGCGCCAGAAGCGCAGTGTGGCCTCCACGCTGGAGGAGGTCCCCGACATCGGCCCCAAGCGACGGCAGGCGCTCCTGAAGGCCTTCGGCTCCCTGGAGGCCATCCGCCAGGCCTCCATCGAGGAGCTGGCGGCCGTGCCTGGCATGACCCAGCGTGCGGCGGAGCAGGTAAAGGCGAATTTGTAGGGATGTGAGAGACGATGGCAGCGGAAGCATTGGTCGGCCAACCCATAGAAGGTCCCCGGTTTCCGGGGCAGCTCCCTGATGAGGAGGTATATCTCTTCGAGCGACGCTACTGGTTCGTGCTCCTCCAGTGGGTCTGGGCTCCGGTGGTGCTCACCCTCCTCTTGAGCCTGATAGCGTTTGTACTGACCCGTCTAGCCGAGTCCATCGGATATCCCCTCTTGGCGGGGATGAGAGCTCTCCTTTGGATTCTCTTTCTTTCGCCCGGATGTGGCTGGGTCATCTGGCGGATCCTGGACTGGAGCAACGACCGGTTCATCGTCACCGATCGCCGGGTCGTCCACATTGACGAGATCCCCCTCATCCGTCTGCGGCGGGACGAGGCTCCCCTGGAGATGATCCAGGATGTCACGGTCCACATGCGCGGCCTGTGGCAGAACCTGCTCTACTTTGGCGATGTGGTCAACCAGACGGCGGGAACACTGGGCACGGTGCGTTTCATTGGCATCCGAAAGCCGCGCAAGG
>CAYRNM010000039.1:15679-18316 GCA_964425465.1 uncultured Anaerolineae bacterium
CTGGCCGAGCCACGGTTTGACGAGAACCAGATGGTCTGGCGCAAGCACTGGTGGGTGCTGTTGACAGTGCTGCTGCAGCCTGCGCTTGTCTTCCTGGTGATAGCCTCTATCTGGCTGGCCTCGGCGACTCTGCTCGTGTATTCACCCTGGTTAGATGTGCTCTTCGGATTGGCCCTGGCAGGGATTTCCATCTGGGTGGTCTGGCGGGCCTTAGATTGGTGGAATGACCTCTATGTGCTCACCGATGAGCGCGTGGTGGATATCGAGAAGGTGCCCCTGCTGGCTGAAGAGCGACGGGAGACGCGGCTGGATCGAATTCAGGACGTACGATACGATCAGCCCAGCCTCATCTATCGCCTCCTCAATTTCGGCCACGTCTGGCTGGAGACGGCGGGGGAGATCGGGCGCTTCACCTTTGATTACGTCCCCCATCCCCAGGAGGTGCAGGCGGAGATCTTCCGCCGCCTGACGGCTTTTCGCCAGCGGGCGGAACAGCGCCAGCGGGAGGCCAGTCAGGAGGCCCTCCTCGAGCTTCTGGGGCGGTACCACCAGCGTACCAGGGGATGAGGAGATCTATGCGCATCGGAATCTTGGGGGGCACCTTCGATCCCATCCACTACGCCCACCTGGCCATCGCCGAGGAGGCACGTACTCAATTGGAGTTGGAATGGGTGATCTTCGTGCCCGCTGGTCAGCCACCCCACAAACTGGGTGAGGTGATCACCCCAGCCCACCATCGACTGGCCATGCTGGAGCTGGCCCTGGCCTCCAATCCCCACTTCCACATCTCACGAGTGGACCTGGAGCGCCCAGGCCCCTGCTACACTGCAGATACCCTGGCCCTGCTTCAGGAGGAGTGGGGGCTGGAGGCGGAACTCTACTTCATCATCGGCGCCGATTCGCTGCTGGAAATGCACACCTGGTACCATCCGGAACGCATCGTCGGGTTGGCCCAATTGGTAGTAGCCCCCCGGCCTGGAAATCCCCTCCACCTGGCCGAACTGGAGAAATTGCTGCCCGGCCTTTCTCGGCGAGTGCGGATGATCCAGGCTCCGCTATTGGAGATCTCTGGCACGGACCTGCGACGGCGGGTGTGGGAGGGGCGGCCTATCAAGTATTACCTGCCCGAGGAGGTTGAGGCCTACATCTTTGAGCAAGGACTTTATCAGGACGAGGAGACGCGGTGAAGCTTAGCCTGTCCACGGGATCGCTTTACATCTACCCCCTGCATGTGACCTTCCACTTGGCCCGGGAAGCCGGCTTCGAGGGGGTGGAATTGGTCGTGGGGCCAGAGGTACTGTGGCGCGGCGGAGCAGAGGTGAGACGTCTGGCCGACGATTATGGCCTGACCATCTTCAGCTTGCACCCTCCCCTCTTCCCTCTGCCTGGATGGCAGGATGACAGGACGGCCATGCGGAAACTGATCGCTTTAGCCCAAGAGTTGGGAGCCTTCGTCATCGTGTTCCATCCGCCGGATGCCGAGGAGTGGAAGCACCCCCACAGCCGGGCTTTTCTGAATGCCTTGCACATGGGACAGCGTGCCCTGGCTGGAACCCCCATCCGCCTGGCGCTGGAGAATCCCCCTCCATCCCCTCGTGGTCAGCGCCTTTTGACCACTCCAGGGGCGCTGCGGGCCTTTGCCCAAACCCATGATCTGCCCCTGGTGTTGGATACAGCCCACGCTGGCTCCCTACCCCATCTCCTCCAACAGGCCTATCAGTTCTACGACGGCCGGCTGGTTAACGTGCATCTCAGTGACGTGGCAGTGTCCTTCCCCCTCCCCGACATCTTTGGACTTCACACCTACTTCAAGCGCCACCAATTCCCTGGCGAGGGGAGATTGCCCCTGGCCGAACTCCTCCACCGTCTGGCAGCCGATGGCTATCCGGGTCCCGTCACGCTGGAGTTGAGTCCTGTGGCTCTGCGCATCTGGTGGCCGCCCACCCTCCGCCGCCGCCTGCGACAAGTGGTGGTCTGGTTCAACGAAGTGCTCGAAAGTTCACTCGGCGATTGACATCTTTCCCTAAGCGTGATACAATAAGCATGTGATCGCTGTAAACGTTTGGTAGCATGAAGCAGACATTACTTTGCCTGGGGCTATGATGAAGGAAAAATCCCGGCTTGAAAGCCCAGAAGATTTAGAGAGGATCCTGCCTCTCCTCAAGGGGGAGCTTCAAAAAAAGCGTCCTGTTGATGTGATCCTGAGCGGACCGCCCCCAGAGGAGGGGGAAACCAACGGAGGTCGTCCTTCCCAGGCCTTTCTAATAGCGAGCACTATCGGCATAGGGGGGACAATTACCCTTGCTATGCTTCTGTATGTAACCAACTCACCCATGATCTTCGACATCTTGGGATGGATAGCAGTTGGCTCATCCATACTCGCTGTTGTACTTGCGTTTTTGAAATTTTCACTCGTAAACAAAATGACAAGCCTCAAGAACCCAACAGGGATCTCCGATCAATATATTGCTCTTCTTGGGGCTATGGCTACAATAGCGGCTATAACGATGGCGATGCATGGCAAACCATTACCATATGAACTCAGAAGCTTAATGGATAAAACTTCCGAGTTCATAGACAAAGCTTACAAGTTCATGGATAGAGCCGATAAATTCATGGAAACCCATTGAACGGGAA
>CAYRNM010000040.1:0-5060 GCA_964425465.1 uncultured Anaerolineae bacterium
ACCTCCTTGATGACCTCCTTCTCGACCACCACAGGAGTGGCCCGGGCACAGGCGGCCGCCACGACCCCGGCTGTGGTCATCGCCGACAGACGCAGGAAGTCCCTGCGGGTGAGTTTTCTGTTTTTCATTGGGTTTCCTCCTTTTTCACTTGCTGGTAGATGTGAAAAACCTCTAGTAGCTTGCTTGCCTCCCATTGTTCGCCTCCTTCGCAAAGTGGAAAACTTCAAGAGCTCTCCTATCAACTCATGCATTCAGCCGCTTGCATCACCTCCTTCCTTCCACCAAGAGCCACATCTGCTCAGAATGACGGAGACATGGCCATATCCAAACCCACTTCAACCCCCGACGACTGTCTCAGAATGAGCCTGGTCGGCAGCACAACCTCGCGATTCTCCTCCCGCCTCCCATCCAACCGTTCCAACAGCAGCTCCGTAGCAATGTTCCCCATATCATAAGCTGGCTGCGCAGCTACGGTCAGAAAAGGATACACCGCCGAAAGGTGGGGAATCTCGTCGAAGGTCACCAGGGCCATCTCATCCGGAACCCGCACCTCCAGCTCCCACAAGGCGGTGAGAGCTCCAATGGCGATGAAGTTGTTGCCGGCGAAGAGGGCTGTGGGCCGCTCCTCCAGCTCCAAGAGCTTCTTGGTCAGCTCATAGCCGGCCTCTTGATTGAACTGCCCCCGTTTGATCAGCGCCTCATCCACCGGGATGTCAAACTCCTCCAGGGCTTTGAGATACCCTGCCAGACGGTCGTCGGCTGTCGAGACCTGCTCTGGACCAGCGATGATTCCGATGCGTCGGTGGCCCAGCTCGATGAGGTGCTTGGTGAGCTCATAAGCACCCCCCACGCTGTCCCCGGTCACCAGGTCGGTGTCCATACCCTCGACCCGTCGGTCTATTACCACGTAAGGGACACCCAGTCGGGAGAGTGAGTGCAGGTTGGCCCCATGACTGGTCACTGGGGCGATGATCACCCCATCTACCCGCTTCTGAAGGAGCACCTCGAGGTAGCTCTGCTCTTTCTCGGGATCTTCGTCGGTGTTGCACAGGATCACGCTGAAGCCATTCTCGACGGCCTTGTCCTCCACCCCTCGGGCGATAGTGGTCCAGAAGGGATTGGTCACATCGGTGATCACCAGCGCCAGGGTATGGGTTCGCTTGGAGCGAAGGCTACGGGCCAGGATATTGGGCACGTAGTTCAGCTCCTCTATCGCCGCCTCCACTTCTCTTCGCGTCTCATCGCTGACATAGCCTGAGTCGTTGATCACTCTGGATACCGTGATGGGGGAGACCCCTGCCCGTTCAGCCACGTCTCGAATGGTTGCCACACTTACCCTCCACGCTCACCCAACTGGTTCTTAGCGCTATGTCATATGGTACGGATTCCATGTTAATGATACCATATTTTGGCGAATTTGTCAAGTCGAATTTTCCCCTCGCAACCGCACATCCAGCGCCGTGTGGCGCTCGGCGATCTTGTCGTTGCGCACAGCGATGGCTATGGCCCGCTTGGTGCCCACGATGACGACCAGTTCCCTGGCCCGCGTGACGGCGGTGTACAACAGGTTGCGCTGCAGCATAATGTAGTGCGTGGTCATGATGGGCACGACCACCGCCGGATACTCGCTGCCCTGCGATTTGTGGATGCTCACCGCATAGGCGTGCACCAGCTCGTCCACTTCACCGAAATCGTAGGCCACTGGACGCTCGTCCATGCGCACGGTGAGCAGTTGGTTGATAGAGTCAATGCCCACCACCCGGCCGATGTCACCGTTGAAGGCATCCTTGTCGTAGTTGTTGCGGATCTGCATGACCTTGTCGCCCAACCGGAAGACCCGCCCCCCGAAGCGACGCTCTTGCTTCCCTGGGCGCGGGGGGCTGAGCACCTCCTGCAACCGAGCGTTGAGGTTGGACACCCCTACCGGGCCACGATACATGGGCGAGAGAACCTGGATATCCTCTACTGGATCGTACCCGAACTTGCGGGGGATGCGCCGTTGCACGATGTCCACGATAAGCTCCGCCGCCTCCTCTGGGTCCTCCTTCACGAACAGGAAGAAATCCTTCGTCCCCTTGGCAAAGGTGGGCATCTGGCCGTGGTTGATGCGATGCGCATTGCGCACGATCCAGCTTCCTTCCTCCTGGCGGAATATCTCCTCCAGCCGCACCACCGCCGCCACACCCGATTCGATGATGTCTCGCAGGACGTTGCCTGGCCCCACCGAGGGGAGCTGATCCACATCCCCCACCAGCAGCAGATGAGATGTCGGCGGAATGGCCTTCAGCAAATGGTTGGCCAGCAGCAACTCCAGCATAGAGGCCTCATCTACGATCACCATGTCCGCTTCCAGAGGGTGGTCCTCATTTCGTTGGAAGGTGTAGCCGGCGGTGGGGGAGAACTTCAGCAGGCGGTGGATGGTCTTGGCCGGACGACCTGTGGCTTCTGAGAGCCGCTTCGCCGCCCGGCCCGTGGGCGCGGCCAGCGCGTAGGAGTGACCGTAGCCCTCCAGCAGACGGATGACGGTTTGCACCATAGTGGTCTTCCCTGTCCCGGGCCCGCCAGTGAGCACCGTCACCTTGTGGGTCAGCGCGGCCCTCACCGCCCTCTGCTGATCCTCATTGAGCTGGAGGGTGGATTGGCCCCCAACCTGAGCCCATAGCCGATCCCAGTCAGCAGCCTGGAACTCCGCCAGGCTGCTCTGTGGGGTATCGAGCATGCGGCGCAGTTGGTTGGCCACGCTGATCTCGCCGTAGTAGAAGGGGGGCAAGTAGACCGCCTGCTCCTCCCGTACGGCCTGCCCTGAGCTCGGCCGAAGGGGCTGCCCCGTGGCCAGCTCCTCCAGCAGGGGGTATGCGATCCCCTCCCGATGGAGCTCCCCCTGGGCCACCAAAGCCTCAATCCCCTCCGCCACCATCTCCACTGGCACATCGAGGATCTCTGTGCTCCTGGCGATGAGCTCGCCCTGGGGGGCATAGACGTGCCCCTCATCGGCCAGTTGGCCCAGCACGTAGGAGATACCAGCCTGCACCCGCTGGGGTGCGTCAGGGGCTATCCCTAAATTGCGGGCGATCCGGTCCGCAGTGAGGAAGCCGATGCCGTAGATATCGCGGGCCAGGCGGTAAGGGTTCTCCCCCACGATGGTGAGGGAGTCATCCCCATAGGCCTTATAGATTTTCACCGCCAGGGCGGTGCTCACCTCATGGGACTGAAGGAAAAGCATCACCTCCTTGATCTGCTGCTGCTCCTCCCAGGCGCAGGCGATCATCTCACTTCGCTTGGGCCCTACGCCCGGCACCTCCAGCAGCCTTTCGGGCTGCTCTTCAATCACCTCCAGCGTCTCCAGTCCGAAGGTGTCCACGATGCGCCGGGCGGTGACCGGCCCTACCCCTTTGATCAGTCCCGATCCCAGGTAGCGTCGGATGCCCTCCAGCGTGGCCGGCAGCACCATTTTGAAGTCCACCACCTTGAACTGCCGCCCGTACTGGGGGTGTGTGGTCCAGAAACCGGTCAGCCGCAGGGACTCACCCACATTCACGCTGGCTAGGTTCCCCACTGCGGTCACCAACTCCTGGTGCCCCGGGGCCTCAAGCCGGATCACCGAGTAGCCCGTTTCTTCACTGACATAAGTGATGCGCTCCACAGAGCCTTCCAGGATGTCTTGCACCTCACTCACCCCCTAGAACCGGCTCGACTGTGTAGGTGTAGACCGCTGTCTCCATGGTAACGGGCGTCAGGCCGCTGACCGCAAGCACCGCTTTCTCTATCTCCCGGCCCAGCCCCTGGATGAGGATCTCGCCCTGTTGCTCCCCATCGAGGGGCATCCATCGCACCCGAGGTGGATCGGTCAACTCGATGATCTGCACCGCGAAGCGCTGATCCAAGCGGTTGTCCGTGCGCGCGAAGCCGGCCGCTTTCCAGCCTGTGTCCTCCTCCACATTGTCACGATACCCCAGCTCCGGGATGGCGATGTCGTCCACGCACAGGCCGGGGTGGTTGACCGCATCATCGGTGATGTACTCGAAGCGCAGCAGGACCTCCTGCCCCGTATAGGGGCTGAGATCTATCCGCTCCTGCACCCAGATCGGCTCCTGGCCCCCGCCGCTGCGCCCGGTGTAGCCCACGCCGAAGGCGTTGCCATTAGGATTGTAATCGGTGGTGTGCTCCCCCGAAAGGAGGTGCCACCTCTGGCCCCCATCGGTGGAAACCTCCACGTAGGCATAGTCCCACCCCTCCTCGATGTCAAACCACAGCCAGACCTCCAGTGTTGCCTTTTCCAGCCCCCTCAGGTCGAAGGCGCGGGTGAGTGCCATGTCGCTCTCGTCGCCGTAGTTGGACCACCACTGGTAGCGGCCACTGTGGGGCTCGTTGGGCACTACCTCGACCTGGGGCGCGCCCTGGAATGTCAACCGCAGATCGCCCTCCCCCTCCAGGAGGATGTAGTCCGCACCGTACTGATGGACGGTGGCCCTCTGCTGTATCGGATAGGTGGTGTGCTCCGCTGAGAGCTGGGGGGAGGGCGGATCTATGCCCTCGTATCCATACTGCCCCCCTTCCACCTTGGGGTCATCCAGACAATTGGCCACAACCCAATCGGCGAAGAGAGCGTCGAAGGAGAGGCGCTGATCAGCCAGCAGCACAGCGAACCCCCTCGCACCATTGGCCTGCTCGGCCACCACCTGCCGTGCTGCGTCTTCTCCAAAGCGCTCTAGGAAGTAGAGGGTGAAGAGAAAGCTGGCTCCGTAGTGGGGAAGGGTGGGCTGGTCGGTCAGGGCCCAGGCGGTGAGTTGGGTATCAGGCGCTTGTAAATAGTCCTCTGGGTAGGTTCCAGGACTGTGGCCATTGAGATACTCAGCCAGCGTGGAGAACCCCTCGCTCACCCAGCCATCCTCGTTGCGATCATGGGCCCAGTGAATCATGTGCTGAAACTCGTGGGCCAGCGTACTGTCGTAACTCTCCGTGCCGGGCTGAAGGGCATCCAGGTTGATGTAGAACATCTCCCGCTCGTTGCTGAAGGGGTTCACCAGGTGGGAGAACTCGTCGGCACTGGAATAGTATCC
>CAYRNM010000040.1:5160-18308 GCA_964425465.1 uncultured Anaerolineae bacterium
CATAGCCCGCAGGGTGGCGGTGATCTGGAACTGCTCGCTGGTGTCGGTGTTGCCCGCCCAGAAGACCTCCTGATCCCCAAGCTTATAGAGTGGAGGTATGGCGTTGACCACCACGGGAATGGGATCCGCGATCCCCTTGAGCCGGGCGGCCAGGGCCAGAGGATCGCGGGCTGGCACCTCAATGGCGGCCAGGGGCACGGCGGTGGGAGCAGGAAGCCTGGTAGGTGTGGAGGCAGGGGTAGGAAGCGTAGTGGGTGAAGGACTGGGAGCTGGCGTTGCGGTGGGGGAAGGACTGGGGGCTAGCGTTACGGTTGGTGAGGGCACTGGCGCGGAGATTCTCGTGGCCGTAGGCCAGGGTGACGAGGTGGGGGAGGGGGACTGCTCAGTTGGCCTGGACAGGGGGGGAATCTGGCGCCGCAGTGAACGAGCACAGCGTCCATTGCTAAGCAGCGCCAGGCCAATGATGAGTGCCACGAAGAAGATCCGACGAATCACATCGCTGCTCCTCACGCGAAGCCAGCTTCGCTACTCCCCCAGAAAGCAGACCAGCCCCTCCACGATACCCGAGGCGATGTCATCCTGTTTGTTTTCCAACAGCCAGCGGTCATCGAGCATGAATCCGATCTCGATGATAGCCCCTGGGGTGTAGGGCGATATCTTGCGGAAAGCGTGGTAGTTGCGCATGTCTGGGGTGATGCTTTCCCTATGTTGAGCCAGGCCCGTGGCGGCACCGTAGGCCTCCCACAGGCAATCCACCAGCCGGTCCTCCTCCTCGGGGACAGAACTGTTCTCCACCCTTGCCACCTTGAAGCCCGAGGCTCCGGGGATGGCACAGGAGTCAGCGTGGATGGAGATGAAGGCGTCGGCCCGATAGCCCATCAGGGCCTCATCGTACTCCCCCAGCAGCTCCACCTGATACCCCTGCCAGCGCAGGAGGGCCGCCACTTTTTGGGCCACCGGCAGGGTGATGTCCACCTCCCTGAGCCCATCGGGGCAGACGGCGCCAGAATCGTACTGCCAGTGGCCGGCCACCACGCCGATGTAGACCAGGGGATACTTGGTGGGCCAGGGCTGGGGCAAGGGGGTGAGAGTGGGAGGCGGGGCCACGGTCGAGATGGAGGACACAATCGCTGGGAGGGGGGTGGAAGTGAGCGGCAGGGATGCACTCGCTCCCCCCTTAGAATAGCGGAGATAGGCCCGCAACAAGAGGGCCGCAATCCCTGCGAAGCAGAGGAGCATCAAGATCATAGCTCCTCGCTGGGCCCAATCCAGAGCCTCCCGGCGGATCAATTCACCCTCGCGCTCACTGGGCGTGGGCTGAGCCCTCTCTGGTGCTGTGCCCCGGCCTGAAGAGCTGGGGCTGGAAAACCCTTCCCGCGCCGCCTCTTCAGGGTGGCGCGGTCCTCGTCGCCTCATTGGCTTACTGCCTCACCTTGAGACAAGGGGGGCAAGTCATCCAGACTTTCCAGGCCGAAGTAGCGCAGGAACTGGAAGGTTGTGCCGTAGATGATGAGCCGTCCGGCCTGCTCCAGTCGTCCCAGCTCGGCGACGAACCCCTTGCTGACCAGAGTGCACAACACACCACCACGATCCACCCCGCGCACCACTTCGATCTCAGCCCGGGTGATGGGGCTGCTGGTAGGCGATGATGGCCAGCGTCTCCAGAGCAGCGGTGGAGAGGTGGCTAGCCACACTGAGGCCCAGGAACTGCTCGATGTAGGGCGCTGCCTCCGTCGCCGTCACGATCTGCACCCGGCTATTGGCCGCTCATCATCGCTGGAGATCGGATGGGCCCTGTGCCCCATAGATGAAGCTCCTCTCCCGATTAACCAACTACTCCTGGCTGAGAAACCGGTTTCTCCCTTCGGAATCATTGTAGCATGGCTTCAGGCACCTGGCAAGCTGGGGTGGCGGGCCGTTTGACAAGAGACCTGGATGGGGGTATACTCATAGGAAGGGTCGAGAGTGATGGGCCTGATGGGGATGGGAAGAAATGGCTGTCGCAGCACAGACACTTGGAGGCGAAGCAAACACTAAGTGCCATCTTAGCGGCCTTAGTGTTTGTATTTTGGGGCTTCACTACCGGATACTTTTTATAACGGGGCTCAGAAACCAGGTTTTGGGCTAGGGGGAAAAAACCTGGTTTCTCCCCAAATGGTCACCCAATCACATCAAGGAGGGAAAATCATGTATGACGCCGGCATGATCAGCAAGATTCAGAAGGCCAAACAGTACGCGCAGGAGTTGGATCGCATCTCCTTCAATAGCTTTCAGGTGACTTTTCGGGGTGATCACGATACCTATGTTGTGTCCTACGACCAGGGACGATGGAGTTGCCAGTGCAATTTCTTCGCCTCGCGCGGAGTGTGCAGCCATACGATGACCATGGAACGGGTGCTCAGCGGGATGCTGCCCCTGCCCAGCGAGGTGCCGGCCTCTTGAGCTCCCATGCCGCCCGGTTCACAGGGTAAGGGGAAAACCTGTATATGAAACGGTGGACCCTCGGGCTGGGCTTTCTGGTCAGCGCTTTCTTCGTCTACCTGGCCCTGCAGGGACTGCAATTGGACCAGGTGTGGCGAAGGCTTCAAGAAGCCAACTATTATTGGATCATCCCCGGAGTGTTGGTCTACTTTGTTGCAGTGGGGGTCCGCGCCTGGCGGTGGCGGTACATGCTGCGTTCCCTCAGGGCCATCCCGCTACGCCGCCTCTTCCCCGTGGTGGTCATTGGCTACATGGGCAACAACGTGTACCCCGCCCGGGCCGGGGAGGTGATCCGAGCCTATGTGCTGCGCCGCCAAGAGAAAGTGCCCATGAGCGGCTCGCTGGCCACCATCATTGTGGAGCGCGTCTTCGATGGATTGGTGATGCTGCTCTTCGTCTTCATCTCCCTGCCCCTGACCCCCATGCCCGACTGGCTGAGGCGAATCGTCATCCTGGCCAGCCTGTTCTTCTTCGGAGCGCTGGCCCTCTTCTTCGCCTTGGCCATTGCGCCGCGAAGGGCACAGGCAGCGGCCTCCTGGTTGATTGAGCGGCTGCTGCCCTTCTCTCTGCGAGATCCTGGGAAGGGGATCGTGGATCGTTTCCTGGCGGGGCTGTACTTCCTGCGCAGTGGGCGCGAGGTGGGCCTGATCTTTGCCACCTCCCTCGTGATCTGGCTAGCAGAGACGGCCAAGTACTGGTGCGTCATGCAGGGGTTTCCCTTTCGAGTGCCTTTCTACGTCCTGATGCTGATGAATGGGGTCGTGAACCTGGCCACGACCATCCCCTCCAGTCCGGGGTACGTGGGCACCTTTGATGCGCCCGGCATCCGGGTGCTGGAAGGGTTCGGGGTAGCGGGGGAGGTGGCAGCGGGATACACATTGGTGCTGCACGCTGCGCTGTGGCTGCCCATCACCTGCCTGGGCTTCTACTACATGGGGCGGGAGAGCGTCTCCTGGCGAGATTTCCGTGAGGCGAGCACAGGTGATCTACGAGCTGAATAAAGCAGGCTACGAAAAGGTGCACCCGCTGTTCCGGGCGCTGGAGTATCACCTGACCAGCGCTGCCGTGCTGGACGGCAACGCTCCCGGCAAGGTGTTCGTTGATGACCCTGCCACCCCGCAGACGGCGTTCATGTTCTCGCCGGAGGGGTGCTACCTGGCCGGGAACCCGGCCAACGATGCTTTCAACCGCGCTTTGAACGAGGCTATCTTCGCACGGGAAATCTTTGGTAAGGAAGTACATGCGCTGTTCTTCGTCTACCACCCGGAAGGCTGGCAGGAGCAGTTAGCGATCGTGCTCGATCCCCGACTGCCGATAGAGATGGGCCGGCGGCATTACATCTGCCGCAAGTTGAAATACGGGTGGCGGGCTAATGTCCCGGCGGGCTTCACTGCGCACCACGTAGACGAAGCACTTCTGAACCGTCCTGGGCTGAAAATCCCTGACCACATGCACGGCTGGATGGAGAACAACTGGGGCTCGACCACTGACTTCCTGCAAAGGGGATTCGGCTTCTCACCATCCACGATGAGGAGGTCGTGTCCTGGTCACTGGCAGACTGCATCAGCGGGGACACTTGCGAGATCGGCATCCACACAGCAGAGGCTTTCCGACGGCGTGGGCTAGCGACGATTACGGCTGCGGCGGCGGTGGATTACGCACTGTCCAGCGGCTATGCGATGGTGGGCTGGCACTGTGCCGAGGATAACCTCGGTTCCATCGGCACGGCGGAAAAGGTCGGGTTTGAGAGGGAACGGGACTACACCATGTACTACATGTTCCTGAAAGAATGGTATTGACGCAATGGAGCAAAACTCACCCCGCGATGTAGGCCAGAAACCCGTTTTCTTCGGAGAAAACGGGTTTCTACAGAGGACTTCTGGGCTACTGCATATTGATCTCCACACCAGACAAGGCACAGGGTTCAGGCATGGTTGACGAAGAAAGAATCCAACAGGCGGTCAGGATCATCATTGAGGCCATCGGTGAGGACCCGGCACGGGAGGGGTTGGTCGAGACACCGCGCCGGATCGCGGAAATGTACGCCGAGCTTTTTGAGGGACTCGAACAGGACCCCCGAGAGGTGCTCCAGGTCACCTTCGAGACGGAGAAGCATCAGGAGATGGTCATCCTCAAGGATATCCCCTTTTATTCAATGTGCCTCCCCAGCAAAGAGCTGGTGAATGGGGTGGGGGGATGCAAGCGGGCGCGGGATGTGCAGCCAGGGGACGAGCTCTGGACACTCCACAATGGCCGACTGGTCAAGACAACGGTGATGGCTGTTGGCTATCGTCAGGCCAGGGAACTCTGTGAGCTCCACGTGCCCGGCCGTCGTCTGCGCTTAACTCCTGATCATCCTGTAATGACCCAAGTAGGCTGGAAGCCCGCCAGCGAGGTGGCGGTGGGTGACCTAGTGGAAAGATTCTCTCATCGTAGGCTGTCACAGCGGCGGTATCCTATCTGCTATGGCTACGCTCTCGGATATGTCCTTGGTGCCGTCGCCAGTGACGGTTCCATTCAGGATGGGCGGCGTATATCCTTGGTCGTTCGAGAACGAGAGTTCGCCCAGAAGTATGCCGAAGCTCTATCCACGGCCTTCCCGGGACTCTCACCTCGACTGGAGGAGATCGAGGTCCCCAGCAGTTTTCTCCAGAGGAAGGTGCCCATGTACCGCGTCCGGGTGGTGTCTGGTTTCCTTGGTCAGACCATGCTGCGCTGGTTTGGCGGGAAGATGACCACTCGGGAATTCCAGATGCCAAGGGTCATCCTGAGAAGCAAGGAGATGGTTGACGGCTTTCTGGATGGATACGCTGATGGTGATGGCTATGAGGTCAACAGCGACGGCAGGATGCTGATCAGCACCAACCGAGCATTTCTTGAAGAATTGGGGGAGGTGGTAGGCTCTGCACTAAGCAAGCCGAACCAGATTGGAGCTGCCACATTGTACATCTCTGCACATTGGCACCAGCCTGGCTGGTATGGCCGGGCTGGCTTTACCCCCGCTCCTCCTGTCGAGGACCGGGAGAGCGAGTGGTCGTCAGTGATAGCCGTCGAGCGGGTGGTCTCCGGCCGGAAACCCTTCACGGTCTATCGTTTTACGTGTAGTCCGTACCCCACCTTTCTCGCCGGTGGGGTCCTGCTTCACAACTGTGAGCATCACTTCTTGCCCTTCCACGGCGTGGCCCACATCGGCTATATTCCTGATGGGGCCATCGTGGGCATCAGCAAGCTGGCCCGGGCGGTGGAGATCCTGGCCCGACGCCCTCAATTACAGGAGCGACTCACTGGCCAGATCGCCGATGCCATCATGGAATCGCTTGAACCACAGGGGGTGGGGGTGGTCATTGAGGCCGAGCACCTGTGTATGACCATGCGCGGCATTAAGAAGCCAGGCTCCATCGTGGTCACCTCCGCCAACCGAGGGCTATTTCGCCACAGGATGGCCACCCGCCAGGAGTTCCTGACCCTCATCGGCTACCAGGGAAGGGTCAGCTCATGAGCCCTTTCAACCTGAGGATTCTGGAGTGGTCCACTGAAGACGAAGCCCGCGCGGCGATGGCCGAGGTCGGGGCGATGAAAGAGGGGATGGAGTTGATGGCCCCCAAAGCGCTGCTGCGACCGGTCAAGCTGGAGGGGGTGGGCTTCGCGGCAGCCATGATCCTGAAGCAGGAGATGCTCTCCCTGGGCGGCGACGCCGTCCTGCCCGGCGACATCTACCTCAGCCGCAGGAAGGAGACAGACCTGCTGCTGGTGGGCACGCTCCGCCACTACCATTCGCTGGTGCAGAAACTGCGTGCCCAGCCCTTGCCCTCCCTTCAGGCTCTGGGCGAGGAACTAAGCGAAGGGCTGGAACGCTACAGTGGCTGCGCTCTTGGAGCGATGAACATCAGTGGCCATCGCTTCGTCTGGGGGGAGCGCACCTACGTGATGGGCATCCTCAACCTCACCCCCGATTCCTTCTCCGGCGACGGGCTGATGAGGGGAGGGGACTTCGTGGAGGTAGCCCTCGCTCAAGCCCATCACTTCGCCCAAGAGGGCGCGGACCTTCTGGACGTGGGCGGCGAGTCCACCCGACCCGGCTCCAGGCCGGTATCCGCAGGAGAGGAAATGGCCCGCGTGATCCCCGTCATCCAGCGGCTGGCCCAGGAGGTGGACCTCCCCATCTCCATTGACACCTACAAGGCGCAGGTGGCCGAAGCGGCCTTGGACGCTGGGGCCAGCCTGGTCAACGACGTGTGGGCCCTGCGGATGGACCCCGGCCTGGGGCCGCTCGTGGCCCAGCGGGGCGTGCCGGTGACCCTGATGCACAACCGCTCGCAGCCCAAAGACACCGCTCAGTCCGAGCGGCTGGGAGGGCGGTACGTGGGTGTGGAGTACGAGGACCTCATGGCCGACCTGATCCGCGAGCTGCGGCAAAGCATCGAGATCGCGCTCGACGCTGGGGTAGAGTGGGAGAAGATCATCGTGGATCCGGGCATCGGCTTCGGCAAGACAGTGAAGCAGAACCTGGATATCCTGCGGAGGCTGGGGGAGCTGCGGGTGCTGGGCCGGCCCATCCTGCTGGGCACCTCCCGCAAGTCGGTCATCGGCTACACGCTGGACCTGCCGCCTGAGGAGCGGGTGGAGGGCACGGCAGCGACGGTGGCCCTGGGCATCGCGAATGGTGCGGACATCATCCGGGTGCACGACGTAAAGGAGATGGTGCGCGTGGCTCGGATGACGGATGCCATTGTGCGCCGTCGCTTGACAGCTCATAGCGTCAATGCTACAATGTAATGGCAGTCAGGTATGTCAGCCCGCAAGGGCACCCAGCCTAGATGATTGGGTGCTCTTTTTTGTTGGTGAAAACTCGGGAGTAGCGCAGCTTGCTGCGCTGGCGCGGGGCAAGCCCCGCTATTCCTCATTGAAGGAGGCGGAGATGGTACACAGGGTGGTCCTCGGAATCCTTATCTTCATTCTCACTGCTCTAACAAGCTGTGGGCCGAGAAACGGCGGACCCATCGCTATCGGCGTGCGCACGGCCAATGACCACTCTCCTTTCTACATCGCCGACAAGTTCGGCTACTACGCCGACGAAGGGCTGGAGGCCGAGGTGCAACTGGTGCCCTCCAACACCGAGATCATCGAGGCCATCCAGCGGGGCGACCTGCAGGTGGGGGCCGCACCGGTGACCACGGCCATTGCTGCCATCGCAAGATCCTCTTTTACTACACTGCCTTCTGGCCCGATCACCCTTGCTGCGTCGTCTTCGCCCGCCAGGACTTCATTGCCCGGCGACCAGAGGCCCTGAGGAAGGTGCTCCGCGCTCATGTGCGGGCCGTGGAGTACGCTAATGCCCATCGGCAGGAGACGGCAGAGATCATCGTGGAGTACCTGGGGGCCTTCGATCCGGAGCTGGTGGAGGCCTCCCTGGCCCCGGAGAAGATGCGCATAGATTACCACATCACACCTCAGGAGGTGGAGCGCATGGCCTCGCTGATGTACCGCTACGGCCTCATTGACCGGGAGCTCACTGGCGAGGAGTTGCTCGATCTCTCCTTTCTGGAGGCGGTGCGTTGATCAGGGCCTTGCGGGGGAGAATGCGGGGAGTGCCCCTACTGCTGGCGGCGATCTTGCTGTGGGAGGCACTGCCCCGGCTGGGCGTTCTCGATCCCGTGTTCCTGCCGCCCTTCGACCGGGTGGCCGTCCGGGCTGGCAAGCTGCTCACTAGCGGTGAGCTCCCGCTTCACGCCGCCGTCAGCCTGCTGCGGGTGCTGGCTGGCTTCGCGCTGGCCTCGCTGGTCTCTATCCCCCTGGGCATCGGCCTGGGGCTGCGGCCCGGCCTGCGGGAGCGGGTTGACCTGTTTTTGGCCATGCTGCGCCCTATCTCCCCTCCGGCCTGGATACCCCTGGCCATCCTGTGGTTGGGCATCGGCGACCGCCCGGCGGTGTTCATCATCTTCATGGGCACCGTGCTCGCCATGCTGGTGGGGGTGCTGGCCGCTGCGCAGGGGGTTGACCAGCGGCTGATCAAGGCCGGGTTCACCCTGGGTGCCACCCGGCCCCAGGCGGTGTGGCTGATCGTGCTGCCGGGGTTGCTGCCCGCGATCTTCGCCCAGCTCCGGGTGGGCCTGGGACTGGCCTGGATGTGTGTGATCGCCGCGGAGATGGTGGCCGTCCGCCAGGGGTTGGGCTACCTGATGATCCAGGCCCGCAACCTGTTTCAGACCGACACGGTGCTGGTGGGCATGGCGACGGTGGGGGTGATGGGCTGGCTGCTGGACCTAGGGTTGCGCAGGATGGAGCGTCGGGTGTTGCGTTGGCGAGAGGGATTGGAGGCCCATGAGCTTTTTGACCGTGGAGGGGATCGCTAAGGTCTACGGGGATGGCCCGGAAGCGACCCACGCCCTGGCGGAGGTCACCCTGGAGGTCCGGGAGGGGGAGTTTATGGTGATGTTGGGCCCCTCCGGCTGTGGGAAGACGACACTGCTGCAGATTGCGGCCGGGCTGGAGGTGCCCACCCGGGGTCGGGTGCTGCTCCGGGGCCGTCCCATCCAGGGCTGGGGCCGGGAGCGGACGCTGGTGTTCCAGGAGTACAATCTCTTCCCCTGGCTCACGGCGGGGGAGAATGTGGCCTTCGGGCTGCGGCTGCAGGGGATGGGGCGTGAGGAACGGTGCGAGGCCGCCCATCGCATCCTGAGCCGGCTGGGGTTGGAGGGGTTCGAACACCTGTACCCTCACCAGCTTTCGGGAGGAATGCGACAGCGGGTGGCCATCGCCCGGGCCCTGGCGGTGAACCCGGAGGTGCTGCTGCTGGACGAGCCCTTCGCCTCGGTGGATGCGCTGACTCGGGCACGGCTTCAGGAGGAGCTATTGCGCATCTGGGAGGAGTACGGCAAGACGGTGCTCTTCGTGACCCACAACATCCGCGAGGCGCTGCTTCTGGCCGACCGGATCGTAGTCCTCACCCCTCAGCCAGGGCGGGTGCGGGCCTGCTTTGCCCCTGACATCCCCCGGCCCAGGCGAGAGCACCTGACGGAGTTAGCCGGTTGGGAGGAGAGGATCGAAAGAGAGATTGCCACCTCCTGAAGGGCCGGGAGGGGGCTGACAAAGAAAGGTGGGCTATGATGAGATTATCTTCTAATGTGACCCCAGTGTACCTGAGCCTGGGCTCCAATCTGGGAGATAGGAAGATGAACCTGCGGGAGGCGCTGCATTGGTTGGAGGAGCAGGTGGCCATTGATGGTGTTTCCGCCCTCTACGAGACGTCGCCCGTGGGTCCGCCGGAACAGCCCTGGTACCTGAACGCTGTCTGTGGCGGCACGACGGAGCTGGAGCCAAGGGAACTCTTGGCGTTCGTCAAGGGGATCGAGCAGGAGATGGGGCGCGTGCCTACCGTGCGCTGGGGGCCACGGATTATTGACATTGACATTCTCTTTTACAATGACCTGGTTTTGAATGCCCCTGATCTTATCATTCCCCACCTCGGCATCTCCGATCGCCCTTTCGTCCTGGTCCCCCTGGCCGACATCGCCCCGGAGTTCATCCATCCCCATCTCGGAGAGTCTATTTCAGCCCTTTTGGATAAACTGTCGAGCGATACCTATGAAATGTGCAGGGTCGCTGAACCTGAGGAGTGGGTTCCATGTATGAAGTGACCATCCAGCAGCATTTCGATGCCGCCCATGCCCTGCGGGGCTACGGTGGCCACTGTGAGAACCTGCATGGCCATCGTTACCAGGTGGCAGTGTGTCTAGCAGCCAAGGAGCTAAATGATATCGGCCTAGCCTACGATTTCACGGAGCTGAAGGCCGTGCTCCAGGAACAGGCCCTCTCCCGTTTGGACCACACCTACCTCAATCAGACACCTCCCTTCGACCAGATGAACCCCAGCGCGGAGAACATCGCCCGCTTCATCTACGAGCAGTTAGCTGCTGCCTTGCCCCAGGCCTACATCCGCTGGGTGCGGGTGTGGGAATCCCCCGAGGCCTGGGCGACCTATTATCCCGATTGATTTGGTAGCATCAGATTCGTGACTAACTGGCTGCCATCTTCTTCGTGAGGGTCGAGGCATCCCTGCCGAGGTCATTTCCCTGTCCGTCGGACAGACATAATATCCTCATCGTTCGCCAGGCTAATGGGTTAAGGATAAGCACGCAGCACTAACGACAGATAAGCAGAGGTCAGGCCGATTGGTGATGAGGCCGTCAACCCTCAGGGCCAGCAGCCGCTGCATCCCCTCCGGCTCGTCCACGGTCCAGGTATTGACCCGACAATGGTGCTTCCGGGCCCAGGCCAGGTGGGTTGCATCCACCAGATGATGCTCCGGGTGCAGAGCCGCGAGGGGCTGCAGGTCCTGAACCCACCGCTCCAGTTCCGCCTGTGGCAGAGAGGTCCCGTAGAGGAGGGCCAGGGGAAGATGAGGATGGGCCCGGCGCACCCGTCGCAGGGCCAGGGGATGGAAGGAAGAGATCAACACCCGGTCTTCCATTCCATAATGGACGACGAGGGAGGTCATCACCTCCTCCAGTCCGGTCGACTCTGACCCCATGACCTTCAGCTCCAGATTGAGTAGCAGGTCCAGGCCTACCGCCCGGAACACCTCGGCCAGGGTGGGGATCCGCTCCCCGGCAAAGTCGGGGGAGAACCAGCTTCCGGCGTCCAGTTTCTTCAACTCCGCCAGGGTGAGGCCTGCCACAGTCCCAGAGCCATCGGTGGTACGGTCCACGGTGGCGTCATGGATGACCACCGCCCTCCCGTCGCGGCTGAGTTGCACATCCAGTTCGATCCCATCGGCACCCATGCCTCGTGCCAACCGGAAGGCGCTCAAGGTGTTTTCGGGAGCCCGATAGCTGGCTCCCCGGTGAGCGAAGATCAATGTCCGCAATTCTCCTCTTTGGAGGTTTTTGGCGACTTCAGGCTTCCAGCGCCGCCGGCCTGTGCCTTGACAAGGGTATTCGCAGTAGCGCGAGAGTTCTTAGCCCACCGGCAGGACAAAGGTGAACCGCGCGCCCCCCTGCGGCTCGTTCATTACAGCGATCTTGCCCCCATGCGCCTCGACCAGTTGCCGGGCAATAGCCAGGCCCAGCCCCGTGCCCCCACTGGCGCGGGAACGTGACCTATCCCCCCGATAGAAGCGCTCAAAGACGTAGAGTAGGTCCTCAGGGGCGATGCCCGGTCCGGTGTCGACTACGGAAAGGGCCAGCCAGTGACCCTCCGCCAGAGGCAGCAAAGCAGTGGGGAGTGGATGGGGTGTGAGAAGCTGCCCTTGACGCACCTCAAAGGGCCAGCCGGCGAGGGTCACCCTTCCCCCCGAGGGGGTGTAGCGCAGCGCGTTGGCCAACAGATTGTGCAACACCTGGCCGATCCGCTGGGGGGCCAGCGAGACCGTGGACAACCGCTCAGGGATATTTACCCCCACGCGATTCCCCTCTCCACCGCCTGTGGGCGGTTGACGGCCATCAGAAAGCGTCGCTCCAGTGAGTCGACCGGCACCCGCTGCCAGGGGGCGACCAGCGCAGTGCCCACCCGTTGGCCATCCACCAGGATGGGCACTCCGGAGGTCAGGAGCTGACCCGTCAGGCGGTGGCCCTCCTCCTGTCCTTGGGAATCGAAGACCACTGTCCCCTCGGCATCGGCCAAGACCACCCGATCCCGCATCAGAGGGGGAAGCTGCTGCAGGCCCCGCCTCATCACTCCCAGCCCCAAGGTCCCAGCCAGCAGGCGCTCGATCCCCTGCCAGCTTTCCTGACGGGCGTAGTACTCCGCCACCAGGGGGGCGATTCGTCGGGCGCGGATCTCCCCTCCCTGTTGCAGGTAGTGGTCGAACTGGCGGCTGGTGGTCACATTGGCTGCCAGTGCCACCACCCCCACTGCGACCAGGATCACCAGGGCGAAGCCCACCAGCAGCTTGACCCTCAGGCTACTCACGTGGCCATCTGCAGCGGTGATCACCAGGTGTCCAGCCCGCTCCAGGTAGGCGCGCACCACCCGCCCGATCTGGGATTCGTCTTCCACCACCAGTATCTTGGCCATGGCTCCTCAGGGGAGCGGCAACGAGGGGACTGAACCCCCATTGACTCGTTGCCTCGTCACCCGTTACTCCAACTTCTCAAACATATCCTTGCCCACCCCGCACTCAGGGCAGACCCAGTCGTCGGGCAGGTCCTCGAAGAGAGTGCTGGGAGGGATACCGCCCTCAGGGTCCCCTTGCTCCGGGTCATAGATGTAGCCGCAGGCCAGACATTCCCACTTTTCCATGGTGTCGTCTTCTTATCTTCATTGGTCCCTTACTCATACTTCAGCGCCGACACGGGGCTCAGTGTCGCGGCGCGCATGGCAGGGTAGATGCCAGAAAGCAACCCCGCCAGGGTGGCGAATCCGATGGCGAACAGGATCAGCCACAGGGGAGTATAGATCAGTGTCTCAGGCCCCTCTCCCCTGGTCTGGGCGCGCAAGTAGGCCAGGGCGATGACGTTGATCAGTCGGCTGAGAGCTGCACCCACCGCCACCCCCAGCACACCGCCCAGGAAACCGATGGCCCCTGCCTCCCCCAGAAACACGCTCATCACATCCCGGTTCCGGGCCCCCACGGCCTTCATCAGCCCGATCTCGGCGGTGCGCTCGTAGATGGACATGATCATGGTGTTGGCGATGCCAAAGCCGGCCACCACCAGGGCAATCGCCCC
>CAYRNM010000041.1:0-18124 GCA_964425465.1 uncultured Anaerolineae bacterium
CGCCTTCCCGACCGATGGCGTCCTAGACAGCGACCGGATCTTCAGCAGGATGTCCATCCGCCTTAGCAACTCCTCAACGCCTATGCCGCCTTCATCAGGATAGGGTGAGATATGTACATCGGCATCAATGATCATGGCCAGCAGTTCCTTTCATCCAAGATGATCGCCGCGCGGACAGTAGGTTTCAGTCAACGGCCAGGGCCTCCAGCAACAGCATCAGTAGTCGCTCGCTCCCTTCGATATCGGCCAGGGCCATCTTCTCCTCTGAGGAATGATAGCGCAGCATCGTCGGCCCCACGAGGAGGGCAGGCACGTCCGGCCCAGCATCATCGGCAACGGCGGTGAGAAAGGCGGGGTCCTCGGCTTCGAATTGGACATCATGCCATTCATTCTGGACTTCGGACAAACGAAGTAGAATCCCGTTTTTTCGCCCCAACTCAGGGTTTGCCGCCGCCAGGGAGAGCTTCAAATGGACGAACCATCCCACCACGGGGAATAGAAAATGGGTTTCTGAGCTTTCCCCTTCTGGAAATGGTCTGTCATGATCATCCTCTCTTCTAGTGAAGTGCTATGGCATACGCGCCAGCTTGTCAAAGGGCCTCTGTAGTCGGTCGTGGACCTCCTTGAAGAGCTCATAGAGGTAGTCGTAGCGTTGGGCGGCGGATGGGTCGGGCTGAAATACGTGTTTCACTCTGAGGCACTGCTCGGCTGCGGCGCGCGCATCGGCGTAGACACCCACTCCCACACTGGCCAGAATGGCCGAGCCCAGGATGCCCCCCTCCGAGGCCTCGAAGGTGTAGACCGGCTTTTTGTAGATGTCGGCCTTGATCTGTGACCACAGATCGCTCCGCGCGCCACCGCCAATGGTGTACACCTCGTGTACCACATGGCCCGCGCTCTCGACAATCTCCAACGTGCGCCGCAGCTCAAAGGTGATCCCCTCCATGATGGCGCGCACCATGGCTCCCGTGCCGGTGCGCAGCGTGACGCCGAAAAACACGCCGCGCGCGAAGGGTGTGCCCAGAGTCCGCTCGCCCATCAGATAGGGGAAGAAGAGCAGCCCTTCGCTGCCCGGCCCGACGGCGGCCGCTTTGGGATTCAGGATGTCGTACACATCTTTGCCGCGCTGCTTTGCCTCCCTCACCTCCGCCTGGCACAAGGCGTCTTTGAACCACTTCAGCGCGCCGCCGCCCGAGTCGGTGATGCCGAAGGGTATCCAGCCCGGTATGGCATGATGCAGGTTCATCAGGCGAGGGTCCAACACCGGCTCCTCCACGTACACAGACATGATGGACGCTGTGCCCGTGATGTCCGATGCCCGCCCGGGTTCGGTCAGGCCTGAGGAGATCAATGTACACAGCATATCGCCAGCTCCCACCACGACCGGCGTCCCCTTGGCTAGACCGGTGAGCTCGGCGGCTTCCGCCGTGACCTGGCCCACCACGTCCGAGGAAGCGCGCACCTCGGGCAGCTTGTCCAGGTCCAACTCCAGATAGCCGACCAGTTCCGGCGACCAGGTTTGGGTCTGGATGTCCATCAGGAAGGAGCCGGAGGCCTCGGACCAGTCGGTAGCGATCTCCCCTGTCAGCCGGTAGTTGATGTAGTCTTTGGAGAGGACGAACTTCCATGCCCTCTCGTACACCTCCGGCTCGTGGACCTTCAGCCACTGGATGTTGAACCCCAGCCAGTTGGGGATCGGGGGATTGCCCGCCAGCCGCATCGCAGCCTCGATGTGCGGCCCGGCCTTGAACTCGTTCACCAGTCCAGCGCAGCGCTTGTCGCACCACAACTGCACGCCGTGGCTTAGCAGTTCGCCATCTTTACCCAGCGGCACCGTAGCATGCATCTGGCCGCACACGCCGACCGCCAGCACCTCATCGGGTGTGGCCTCGGCCTGCTCCATGGCCTGGTGAATGTTATTTCGCACATTGCGCCACCACACTTCGGGGTCTTGCTCCGCCCAGCCCGGCCTCGGAGTCACCATCTCCTGAGGGGTGCTGGCGTTGGACACCACCTGACCCTCGAGGTCTAACAGGGCAACACGCGTGCTCTGCGTCCCGACATCAATCCCCATCAGCAACGGACGCCCCAAGACGAACCTCCTCTCGTCGCAGAGCTGAGCAATTCATCTTTCAAGTGACCTTGATCGTGATCCAAAGGAACTCCAGTGGGAAGTCGGTCGTACTGCGCGTGGTGTGGAAGGGCCCCGGCTGGATATAGAAGGTATCGCCTGCCGTGACCGGGTATTCCTCACCATCCACGATCATCATGCCAGAGCCCCTGGTGAAATAGTAGACCTCCTCGCGGTCAGCATGCTCATGGCCGCGCGTGGTACAGCCCGGATACAGGAGGGTGTACCCCACCTGCAGCCGTCCCGACGCGGTCTGCTCAGGGGCCAGCATCAGGAAGACATCTCGCCGGACCTCATCGCCTTTCTCGCGCAGCAAGGCGGCGAAGGCGTTGCCGCTCTGTTCTGCCCTCATATCCGCTGCACGCTGCACATGCACCTTCAGTTCGCTCATGTGGTCTGCTCCTTCTACCCCAGCTCCAGCAGAATGTGCTTAACCTGCAGGTATTCCTCCAGGCCGTAGGGCGACAACTCCAGTCCGAGGCCGCTGTGCTTCCAGGCGGGATAGGGCGCGTAAAGGGAGTCGGGGCTGACGGTGTTGATGGCCACTGTCCCTGACTCCACACCCTCGCTGAAAGCGAAAGCCGTCGCCAGGTCCCGCGTGTAGCCGTAGGTCACCAGACCATACGAGGTGCTGTTCGCCAACTCAATCGCTTCCTCCAGGCCTTTGAAGGGTGCGATGCCCACGATGGGCCCAAAGGACTCCTCGTGCATGACCAGCATATCGGGGGTGACGTTGACCAGCACGGTGGGTTCGTAGAAGAACCCCTCGCGCAGTTCAGGCGCGTCGGGCCGCTTGCCGCCGCACAGCAGTTTGGCACCCTTGGCCAAAGCGTCGTCCACGTGGCGCCGGGTGCGCTCAATGCCCTCCTGATCGATCATCGGCCCCAGGTCCACGTTGGGACTGGCCAAGCCATCGCCCATCGTGAGCGTGCCCGTCAGCTCGACGAAGCGCTGGATAAATTCCTCCGCGATGCCCTCTTCGACGTAAATGCGATTGACGGCGTTGCAGATTTGGCCCATGTTGCGGAAGGAGCGCTTGACCCCATCGGCCACCGCTTGTTCGAGGTCCGCATCCTTGAAGACGACCATGGGCGTGTGACCGCCCAGTTCGAGAATGAGCTTCTTCAGGTCGTCGGCCGCGATGCACAGGAGGTGCTTGCCGGTCTCTGTCGAGCCGGTAAAGGCCACCAGGCGCGTTATCGGATGGGTCGCCAGTTCCTCCCCGACGGCCGCACTCGGCCCCGTGACGACGTTGACTGCTCCGTCAGGCAACCCTGATTGGCCGACGATGGCTGCGACCAGGGTGGCGGTTAGCGGGGCCCTCGTGGGGGGCTTGACCACGACAGTGCAGCCCGCCGCCAGCGCCGGCCCCACCTTCCAGGCCATCAGTGAGACAGGGTAGTTCCAGGGCACAATGGCTACCACGACCCCGATGGGCTGGCGCACAACCAGGCTGCGCGTGGTGGCGGACTTGCGAGGCGCGATTTCGCCGGAGATGCGTCGCGCCTCCTCGCCATAGTACTCCAGGGTAGCAGCAGCCCCTCGGATCTCCCTGCGCGCATCGGGCAGTGGCTTGCCTTGCTCCCGGGTCAGGATCTCCGCCAGTTCATCCTGGCGGGTGAGGACCGCCTCGGCAGCTTGCTTGAGCCGTTGAGCCCGTTCATCGCCAGTCGTGTGTGACCAACCCGCGAAGGCCCGCTCGGCGGCCTCCAACGCGCGCTGAGCGTCTGCGCGCTCCCCCTTGGCCGCCTTCCCCATGGGCTTGCCGTTGGCCGGGTTGATCACCTCAAAGGTCCCCCCTGATGCAGCGGGCACCCATTCACCATTGATGAAGAGTTGAACGTTTATCTGTTCCATATCGCCTATCCTCCGTTGATGGGTAAGGTCCTGCCTCAGTCATGGCCTGGTTTCGTCACTCCTTCGGTGGATGCCAGCCAATACCCAATAGCTTCGCGCTGTGGCATGGCACTTGACAAAAAAGCTGAGGAGAGGAGGAAGGAGGTGTTGCAAGCAGCGGAAGTGGCTTGCCGGGTGAGTTGGGTGGGAGGAAGAAGTCCAACCGCGTGATGCGATCAGCAGTGGATGTGTCTATAGGCACAACTGTATGGAGAGGAACCAATGCGGAAACTGACAGCACCAGAGGAGAAACCGTTGGGACTCCCTACTGCTGTGCCTTCTCGATCTTGGCCCACGAATCACGTAACGCGACCGTCCGATTGAATACGAGCCTTTCGTCGGTCGAATCTGGATCCACGCAGAAATAACCCTGTCTCTCGAACTGGTATATGCTTCCCGGTGCGGCGCCCGCTAGACTGGGTTCAACCCGGCACGAGGTCAGCGTCTCCAACGACTTGGGGTTCAGATGGGCTATGAAATCCTCACCATCCTCCCCATCGAGGGGGTTGGCTTTCAAGAAGAGGCGATCGTACAGGCGCACTTCGGCTTCAAGGGAGTGGGCCGCCGAAACCCAATGCAACGTGCCCCGGACCGTGCGTCCGTCTGGAGCCCAACCCCCTCGGGTCTGCGGGTCATAGGTAGAGTGCAGCTCCACCACTTCGCCGGTGTGTTCGTCCTTCACCACGCCTCCACAGGTGATATAGTAGGCGTATCGCAGCCGTACCTCACGGCCGGGAGCCAGACGGAACCACTTTCTCGGTGGATCCTCGCGAAAGTCCTCCCCTTCAATGTACAGCACGCGGGAGAAAGGAACCTTCCGAGCGCCCATAGAGGGATCTTCCGGATTGTTCACGCAGTCCATCTCCTCTACCAGGTCTTCTGGGTAGTTGTCAATCACCAGCTTCAGGGGGCGCAGCACCCCGAAAACACGCGGAGCCCGTTGATTCAGATCTTGGCGGATGCAGTGCTCCAGCAGTCCTATATCCACGATACTATTCGTCTTGGCCACTCCGATGAGATCACAGAAGTCTCGGATGGCCTCTGGCGTGTAGCCCCGTCGCCGCAATCCCGATAGGGTGGGCATCCGGGGATCGTCCCAGCCATTGACATGCCCTGCTTCCACCAATTTCAGAAGCCTTCGCTTGCTCAGCACGGTGTAGCTGAGGTTAAGGCGCGCGAACTCGATTTGCTGCGGATGGTGGATATTCAATTGGTCGAGAAACCAATCGTACAAGGGGCGATGGTCTTCGTATTCCAGCGAGCAGAGAGAATGGGTGATCCCTTCTATGGAATCGGAAAGGGGATGGGCCCAGTCGTACATGGGATAAATGCACCATGTGTCGCCCGTTCGGTGGTGCGGGGCCTTGATCATGCGGTACATGACCGGGTCTCGCAGGTTGAGGTTGGGAGAGGCCATGTCAATCTTGGCTCGCAGTGTCCGGGAACCCTCCTCGAACTCGCCAGCCCGCATGCGCTCGAACAGGTCCAGGTTCTCTTCGACCGAACGGTTGCGATACGGACTGTCCCTGCCGGGCTCCATCAACGTGCCCCGGTACGCTCTGATTTCCTCCGGGCTTAAGTCGCAGACATAGGCCTTACCCTTTTTGATCAACTCCACAGCATACTCATAGAGTTGCTCAAAGTAGTCTGAGGCGAAGAATAACCGATCTCCCCAATCGAATCCCAGCCATCGAATGTCCGACTTCTGGGATTCCACGTACTCAACTTCCTCTTTGGTGGGATTGGTATCATCGAATCGCAGATTGCACAGGCCTCCATAGTCCGCAGCAACGCCGAAATTAATGCAGATGGCCTTGGCGTGTCCGATATGCAGATAACCATTCGGCTCCGGCGGAAACCGGGTATGCACCCTTCCGCCGAAGCGGTTGGTCCTCAGGTCCTCCTCGACAGCCGCTCGGATGAAGTCGGAGGGGAGAGAAGAAGCGTCGCCTGAAGTCATATTCACAACCCCTTTCCTGCTTTCTCTCTGTTGATCAGTCCTGGCTTGAGCACCAAAGCCCGGACCTAGGTCCGGGCTTCTTGAGATCAAGACCCGTTCTGATGAACTGTACCCCCGGGGCGACTCGAACGCCCGCACACGGCTTCGGAGGCCGCCGCTCTATCCGCCTGAGCTACGGGGGCAGAAAGAGGCTGGGGGACGAGGATTCGAACCTCGGTCGGCTGATCCAGAGTCAGCTGTCCTACCATTGGACGATCCCCCAGTGATACTATCCAGTCCTAAATTCTCCCCTGACCTTCGGATTCCCCTTCTTCTCGAATCACTTTTTCCAGGCTGCTCGCCTTACTTGTCTTTCGGCTTGACCTCAAACGCCGATTGGGAACGGAAAAGCAAACCGAGTTTCTAACATCTGTAACAATGTTTCTGCTGCATCGAAGGCATTCACAGTGTCCAGATCGGATATTCAGCGTCGGCTGCGAGGAGTGACACACCTTCTCCTTGTGCCAGGTCAATCACGAGAAACTGCATCAGGCGAAGCTTATCGGCGCGCGGCAAGGTTCTTACGGCTGGAAGTAGCTCAGTGAGTGACATCCTTTAGCACCTCTTGTCTGTTCATGGTCCTCACCGAAGTATAGCAGACAGTCCTTGCCCTTCAAAGTCCGGATTGTCCCTTGAACTCAAGAAGCATGAAGCTTCTCAAGCACCCATCCCCGGATCAAAGCAGGATATTCAATGCCTTTGGATTCGGCAATGCGCTTAACTGCTTCGACTTCTTGAGGTTGCAAGGGCACGAAAACCGCTGTCATCTTGCGCTCAAAAACCGGCTGGGTGACTTCTTCCAATCGGTCTTCAAAATCTGTCAGATCGTGCGCATCCCAAAACCTGGCCAGTTCTTCAATTGAATCAGTCTCAGGAATCTTCAGTTTGTTCATCTTTTCTTCCACTGATTGAATCGCTGTTTCTCCTTGTGAGTCATTGATCGGGCCGTAACGGGGTATCCATTGCCATTGGGAAACTGAATCACCACGCAGAACAGATAGCGTCCCGCCGCCGTTTGTCCCAGGACGTAGTAGACCGGGTTTTTCCCCTTGGACCTGGCCTGGAGCAACAGGGCTCGACCAAAGCATACCTCTTCCACTTCTTCAGGTTCTATCCCGTGCGAAGCGACGTGGTCAATCCTGTCTTCGGGCCAAATCAGCCTGTGAATCTTCATGCCCTAATTATACAACAAGGCGTGCTTGCTGACATCTTGCGATATAATACCCTTCTGCGGCATGTTATCTGGATTTTTCCCGTGTATCCCCCCTTGAAGTTTATGGAGCGTTTGGGCTGCATAATATCCTTACCACAACAAGCCCAAACGGATACAATGAGGAACGACAGAGCAGCCGGAGCAGCCTGTCCTAGTGGACTGTCCGGGGGACGCCAGCCTGCTGCCAGTTCATCAAATGACAATGATCATTTCGAAACCAAAAACCACTGGGATTATAGCACCAAATCATCAGTCCTGCAAGTCCGCAAGCCGAGCCAACGCATTATCCAGCCGCGCCAGCACCCGATCTCGACCGATGGCCGCCAACGTGCCGAAAAGGGGTGGCGCCACAGTCTTGCCCATGGCCGCCACGCGGATGATGCCAAACAGTTGGCCCGGCTTCAAGCCCAACCCCTCCCGCGCTAGGAGGTACAGCGTTTCCTCCAGAGTGTCCCGCTCGAAATCCGGTAGCTGGGCCAATACCTCCCGCGTGGTGTGCAGTGCAGCCAGCGATTCCTCAACCGTCATCTTGTGGCCCACCAGGAGGTGGGAATCATAATCTATGCCCTCCGCGAAGACAAAGTCCACCAGCGGCACCACGTCGTTGAGGGTCTTCATCCGCTCCTGCACCAGCGGCACCAACTTCCGCACCTTGTCCAAAGAGGCGTCGAGGCCGGCATCGCAAAGCACGGCCACCAGCCGCGCTGCCAGGTCATCGGGCGGAAGGGCGCGGAGGTATTCGCTGTTCATCCAATCCAGCTTGCTGTAGGAGAAGCGCGCCGCTGCCGGCTGGACACGGGTGAGGTCGAAACGCTGTACTAGCTCCTCCCGAGAGAAGATCTCCCGCTCCTCCCCTTCGCCGGGCGACCAACCCAGCAGTGCCAGGAAGTTGAACAGGGCTTCCGGCAGGTAGCCCATCCGCCGGAACTCCGTGACGGAGGTCGCACCATGCCGCTTGGACAACCGCTTGCCATCCTCACCCAGAACGATGGGCACATGGGCGAAGGTCGGTATCTCCCAGCCGAAGGCCTGGTACAGCAGGAGGTGTTTGGGCGTGCTGGACACCCACTCGTCCGCCCGGATGATGTGGGTGATGCGCATCTCGTGGTCGTCCACCACGACGGCCAGATGGTAGGTGGGGAAGCCGTCGGACTTGAGCAGCACCTGGTCGTCAATAAGCCGTTTCTCGAAAGTAATGTCGCCTCGGATCAGGTCGTGCAGGGTGGTTGTGCCCTCCAGGGGGACAGCCAAACGGATGACGTGTGGTTCGTCGGAGGATACCTCGCCGGGGGCTTTGAAGCGGCACAGGCGGTCGTAGCCCAGGAGTCTGTCACGCTTCTGCTGCTCCCTGCGCAGGGCGGCCAGTCGCTCCGGACTGCAGTTGCAGCGGTAGGCCTGGCCAGTGGCCACCAGTTGCTCGGCGTACTTTCGGTACGAGGGCAGCCGCTGAGACTGCACATAAGGGCCGTAGGGACCACCCACATCCGGCCCCTCATCCCAATCCAGCCCCAGCCAGCGCAACCCCTCCTTGATGGCCTCCTCCGAGCCGGGCACGTAGCGCGTCCGGTCGGTGTCCTCGATGCGCAGGATGAACTTTCCCCCCTGCTGGCGGGCGAAAAGCCAGTTGAACACCACGGTGCGGATATTGCCAATATGGGGCTCGCCCGTAGGACTGGGAGCGAAGCGCACCCGAACCTGATCTGTCACTTCTTCAACTACTCCTCAATGTACCCCCCAGAGCTCGGATGGCATCGCTTGCCACATCGCGCAACACCATGAAGGGAGTTTGCCGGTAGACAGACTCGATAGCCGGCAGGTGTTCCCTGGCCCCCACCTCCACCAGTGTGTCAATGGCCACTGATTTGAGCATCTCCAGGGGCGGCATCACCCCCGGCAAGGGTGAGCCCTCCACGATGCGCAGCGGTTCTTCGCGGGCCAGCAATTGGGCCAGGAGGGGTGCGCATCTCGGATCCCGCAGCTCCTTCAATTTGAGGATAGCCTGATCTTAAGCGTCACCATATTCCAGTGGCGGAGTCACCTACCCAATGACCGGTTCCGGCTGCTTACCCCTCGCAAACTGAGCACATACCATTACGCGTCAGGGAGTGTAGTTCTTCATGATGATGGGCAGGTGGATACGCACGGGGTTAATCATGACCTTGGCCGTAGCCTCCACCTTCTGGCCGCTCAAAGCACCAGTGGCCGTGGCCACATTCTCCGCCCAGCCACTGCCGCTTAAGGCACGCACCTGGAAGGAGATTTTCATCGTCTTACTACCGTCCAAGAGGCCGCTCCAGCTAAGCTCTTTCGTCAGAATGTTATAGAATGGTGTGGCTCCTATGGATGCCCTCTGTGAGCCGGGGATGAACTCCACGAAGCTGGGCATGGGATCGACGATGGAGACACCCTCGGGGTCGGTGCCCATGTTGCTCACCCCTAAGGTATAGGTGAAAACATCACCTTCGCCGGCTATGTCCTGGCTGGCGCTCTTTGTAAGGGTGAGGGCGATGGTGGGGGTGATGAAGTTAACGGTGACCGGAACCTGGAGAGCCGTAGGAGCGCTGGCCGGGCCGACGAATATCAGCCCCTCCCATGTGGTTCGTGGCTGGAATGTTTTGGTGAAGGCTGTGGTGAAGGTGACCGGCGTGTTGGCGGGGATAGGGCCCGTGGGAACCCTCGTCACCACCATGTCCGTGCCATAGATAGCGTAGATGTCGGTGTCGAAGGTTGACACACCGCCGGGCACGCTCCAGCCATGGACAGTGATCCAGTAGAGCCCATCTGCCGGGAAGGTGACTTTAACTTGCTCTTCGGCAACGGGGGTGGTGGAAGAACCAACCAGCGTATCCTCGGGGGTACATTCCCACACCCCGTCACCATCGTCCAGATAGATGTAAAGGTCAATATCCAGGGCAGGCGCCGCGCTGGTGGTGGAGACGTCCAACATCGCGCCGTTAGCGATGTCTATTGAGTACACCCGGCTGGCCGTGCACTCGTCGGCCGGGTCATCCTGGTAGATGGTCTGGTCCCTCAGATACTGCGGCTGGCTGAGGCCGTAAGCCTCGGCTGCTATTCCCTCGACAATGTCCGCCGTCGCCTTGAAGGTCATCGTCCATGACTCACTGGATGGATAGGGCGGACTACCCACTATCTTACCTGTGGTAATCTCCACCTTTGGAGGCTGTATCGAAGCCCCGTAGCTCCTGCCCCAAAACGGCTCGTGCAGTTCCTTGCCTGCATAGAGGACGTTGTGTAGGGCGATGAAGCCAAGGCCGTCCCTCTGCTCCGCACCCACTACCTCCCGTGGACCTCCAGTGGCTGTTTTGAAAGTGAAGACACCGCCCCCTATATTGGTGTCATCGCTTCCTCCCACGAGCTCCACGCTCTGCGGGCCGAAGAAGGCGGGGTCGTTGGTGGAGTAGACATCACGCACTGAGCCATAGACCCAGGTGTCCACGTCGGTGGAGGCGAACGGTTCATATTCATGGACAGCTACATCATCTATGTACCACTCGTCGTCGTAATCCCCTTCGTAGCGAAAGGCGATGTAGACCTGCTGACCGGCATAGGCACTCAGCTTCACGACCTGCGGAATCCATGTATCACCAGTGTCGTCAGACCACAACTCGACGTAGGTGGAAAGGGTGGGATTAGGGTTCGGATCAGTGGTGATCCACACGCCATGGTAGTAGTAGTGAGCCTGCCAATAATCCCGCTGCCAAAAAGAGAGTACGGGGTTGGTGATGGGCACGGTGATCCTGGGCGTAACCAGCCAGGATATGGCATATTCGGTGGTGTTGTCATCGTTGTGCCAGGCATAATAGGTGCCACCGTGCGGGTTGCCGTGGGATCCAGGCGTGCCGGTAGTACCCTGCAGCCAGCCAGGATCATCGGTTGCACCGGTGGCGTAGGTCGTCCACCCAGTTGGCAGCCATGTCTCGAAGCCCTCGGAAAAGATGGGCACGGGCGGTGGGGGTGGCCCATGGACCCACTGGGTGTCCACTACCATCGATTTTCCAGGTGCAGACGTGCCGGCGGGGAGGTCGAAGTAGTAGAGCTTCCAGTCGCCGGACTCATACCGCCAGTCCCAGTCGAAGCCGCCGAAGAGGTGACCGTTATCGTAGGGTAGGTCGCCGATGGGCTCGGTCAGGGACTGGGCGCCGAAGGAGAAGCTGGGCGAATCGGTGGCCACGTTGACTACCACCGGTATGACGGTGGTGTGCGCGACATCCTCGGCGTAGAGGGCCCCTTCGTAGATGCCAGGGCGCGTGCCCGCCGGGACACTCATCGTGGCCTGGAAGGAATCACTACCACCACCGGAGACGCTCAGGCTGCTCTTATCCAGGCTCAGCCAACCCCAGTCGGCCTTGCGATAAAAGCTGAGGCGTACCTGGAAGGTGGTAGTGATACCGCCGACAAGGGCATAACGTCGCTGGATGCCGAAGAACACGCCGTCATGCATCCTACTCTTCCCCTCCCCCAGGCTCGCCTCCAGGTAGTCCCCGGCGGGATAGCCATAAGTGAAACGGTTGTACTCATAGTCGTCTATCTCGCCTGCGTCCACCAGACCGTTCCCATTAGCATCCACCCAGAGGTTGGTGTCTCCATTGACATCCGTCCAGTCGTAGAAGTAGACTCGCCAACCGGAGTCATAGGAGTAATTGGCGTCCACATCGAACTGCTCGAAGGGGAAGACGACCTGAGCCCTCACCATAGCCGGGTTGGTTGTGCTGATAATGTTTGTGATGTCAGTGACCCAGTTTGGCAGCGTGAAAGGCGGCACGCTCACATCCGTGATGGTGAGGGTGAAGGTGATCTCCTCGTATCGCTCCAGGATGGCATCGGAGAGGATGATGTTGGCGGTAGTGGTGGCGGGGTTGGTGACCTGGAAGGTCTTGGAGCTTGATCCTCCGGCGGGCATGATGTTTGGGAAGGCTGGATACTCGGCGCCTCGGTAGTCTCCTGCTGTCCAGAAGGCCGGGTAGATGGAGAAGGTTCCCAAACCGGCGGCGATGTCCGTGGCCCTATCGGCGTTGACGTTTCCCGCCCCCTGGACGAGGACATCGTAACCGAGGTCGTCGGCGCCGTTCATCAGAATGGTTCGCGCCTTGTCCCAGGTGGGCCAGCTGCCGTACTTGGACTTGTAGGCCTGGTACACCAGGGCCAGATTGCCGGCGGCGATGGGGCAGGCCATCGATGTGCCGCCGAAGACGTCATAGGCGAAATTGCCGGCCGGCACACCATAGTAATAGGCCCAAAGGTTGATCGGATTTGCACCAGTGCCCCAGGCGCCCACGGCAACCACATTTGGCTCCACCACTCCCAAGGTGTTTGCCCCACGGCAGGACCAGGGCTGCACATCTCCGAAGGTTAGCTGATCGGTGTAGGTGATTGGCTCAAAGGCGGTCAACGTGCCGTACCGGGTGCTTGCTCCCACGCCGATGATGGTGCCTCCGTCGGGCTCGGTAACCGTCCAGTAGCCATGTCCTCCGTTGCCTGTGGCTACCAGGAAGGACCCATCAAAGTAGTTTCGGTTCAGCCAGTGGGCGAAGCGGGATGTGGCATCCCAGCCATCGTTGATGGTTGCGCTCGCCCCCCAGGAGTTAGAGACTATATGGGCCTCATCTCCCGTTCTTGGCAACCCATCGAATCCCAGCGCCGAAAGCGTCCAGGAGTCAAAGGGGAGCCAGAATCCGTGTTCGAAAGCGGCCACCTTAGCCTTGGGGGCCATTCCCGATAGGACCGGACCAGTATGGAAAACGGGCATGATGGGACCTGCCTCCAGCGGATCGGTGATCACCCCCTGGGCTACCACGTCCCCGGTGCAGTTGGTCCCGTGGGTCTCAGAATCGCCCACGAAGGCGATCAGTCTACCTTGATCTGGGACAGGTGGATTTTCGTAAAGCACATTCATCCCCGGCGGGGGGTTAGCCCCGTCGGATATCCAGGTCAGGAGCCCCGAGGATAAGTCTCCCACCCCATCGCCATCCAGGTCCTTGTTGGTAGCGGGGTTGTTGATACTCAGCGGCATCTCATCGGTGAAGTCCTGGTCGAAGTCCAGGTCTACGTAGACCGTGTCGTAAACTCCCGCCGCGCCCTCGTCCACCAATAGCACAGCCGCCGGGGCGATGTCTGTAAACGCATACCCCAGGCCGAGGTAGTACCCCGCTTGCAGGTGAAAGTAGTCCGGATGGACGGTATAGCGGTAGTTGCCGCTCTGAGAGGTGTTAGAGAAGACAAAGGTCTTGCTCACCGGTGGCCACGGCCACCCGACACCGAAGCCGTAGTCAATTTTCAGGAGGGCGGTGCAGGTGATAGGGGTGCAGGTGGGGCTGGGGACGTCCAGGGTGTGTGCGTACCAGGTCCAGGTCACATTGTCCCAATAGGTATCCGGCCCGATGGTGAAGGTGGAGTCCGCAGCGTAGAAATAGCCGGAGAGGGTGTCGTAGCCATAGGGCCAGCCCGCGTAGGGGCCGGAGGGGACAGTGGCCCAGGTGTTCATTAGGTCTGGGTGGCCGAAGTCCACACCCGTGTCCACGACGGACACGGTGACTCCTTCTCCCTCGAAGCCCTTGGCCCAAGCTTCGGAGGCCTTGTGCACGTCCTTCACCTTGATGGTGGCGGGCTCGATGCCTCCCATGGGTGGGACGGCTTGAGCTTTCGGTCGCCTGGGTATCCGGACCCTCAGCTCTTCCAGCTTGGCTATGAGGGCTTCCTTGCCACCCTTTTCTATGACCGCCTTCATCTCCTCCGGGGAGGGAAAGTCAGGTCCCTTCCGCAGCTCCTCCAAACCGGGGGCGGGGACAGGCTGATAGGTCTCGAAGGAGATGATGGAGATGACGCCTTCTAGTCCTGCCAGCTTGAGGAGATCTCTCCCTTTTACCTTGCCGGTGACCCAGCGTAGATTCCCTAAAGGCTTACGGGATACAGCATCCTTGATGAGGCCCCGCCAGTCGGCATCTGCCGTCATCAGGACGGTGACCTCGGTCAGCTCCTCGCTTCTAGCTTTAGCCAGGGGACGCAAGTCTGGGGCTATCTTGGTAAGGCCGGCTTGATCGGCGGTACTGACCTCAGGTTCAGGAGGCCCCTCTGCATAAGCTAAAGGAGCAAAGAGCGTCAATACCATGGTCAGTACTAACCACGGACCTAACGTCTTCAATAATCCCTTTCGCATCTTGCCTTTCTCCTTTCATTGCATTTGCACACAGGGCAGCAAAAATCGTTTTGCGCTAAACCACCTCCTTTCGATTGGTTAGCCTGGGGAAGTCATCTCTATTATATCCCCCTCTCCCACCGGACGGTGTGGCCGAAGAGCTGGACCTCGCTTTGCCGTTCTGGTGGGCCGGGGTCCTTGAGGCGGAACTTGGCCCCATGGACTTGTGGCCGACCACGCTTGCCTGTCTTAGGGGGCAGCGGACCGTACAAGACCCAGTTGCAGGCCAGGCGCACCAAGGCGTACACCCGCCCTAAACCGACAAAGATGCTCAGAAAGGCGCGCCGGGCGTAGTGGCTGTCACCCACCACTGCCCTTGGGGATGCCGATAGGTCGGCTTCCGCTGCCAGAGCCTGCACCTGGTCAGCCCCGACCTCTTGCGCAGTGCGGTCGGTCGGGATGCGGTCCACTTCGCGAGGGGCAAACCAGGATTGGCTGATAGCGATCACCCGCCCCAGCCATGAGAACTGATGCCCGGCCACGGTCTTGCCCCGCTCGGTGGAGTAGACCTGACCTCGGTCGGGTAACGTCTCCGCATCCGGACGGGGACCAATGGTGGTATCAATGGCGTAAACGGCATAGCCACCCACCGTGATGGCTTCGTCCGGTTCGGCAGCAGCCAGAGCTGTGCGCAGAGTGGTGCGGTCTATCCGGCCATGCCGCAGGGCATCGTAGACACTCGCAAAGCGGCGCCGAAAGGTCGGGCTCAAGCTCGCCTCTACAGCGGAGCGAACCGGGATGAGCAGCAGCGCCTCGATCAGTTCGAACAGCGCATCGGCTCGGAAGGTGAAACTGGCGTGAACATCGAGCCGAAAGATCAGCAAACGGGTGAGATTCAGTTGGAGGTTCATACCCCCAATTATATCACATTTCGCGCCTTTTTGCACGTTCCGCGCCTGACCTGCCTATTTGGGCTCTAAACTCCAGAATTTGAATACTCTTAGGAAAACCCTGTCAGGAGAAGGCTGAGCAGTCAATCAGCCAGGCCCAGTTGCCGCCGCGTCTGGGCCACTAACCCTCCGGCCTCGATGATCTCCATCATGAAGGGGGGATAGGACTCTGCCCGGAACGCCTCCCCCGTATCCAGATTGCGGATGATCCCCGTCTCCAGCTCCACCTCTAACCGCTGGCCGGCTTTCGTTCCCTCCACGGCCTGGGGACAGGTCAGGATGGGCAGGCCGATGTTGACCGCGTTGCGGAAGAAGATGCGGGCGAAACTTTTCGCCACCACGCAACGGATGCCCACCCCTTTCAGGGCCAGCGGCGCGTGCTCCCGTGAGGAGCCGCAGCCGAAGTTGGCCCCCGCGACGAGGATATCCCCCGGCTGCACCTTCTCCACGAAAGTGGGGTCCACGTCTTCCATACAGTGCGGCGCCAACTCCTCCGGCGCTGAGAGGTTGAGGTACCGCGCGGGGATGATGGCGTCGGTATCTACATTGTCACTGTATTTCCATACTCTGCCAGTCAGCTTCATGAGGTCCCCTTTCGTTTCAGAACCCGCCGCGCAGCAGCCACGATATGGGCATCATCCAGCCCATAGCGGGCCAGGAGCTCATCGTAACCGCCCGTCTCGGCGAAGCAATCCTGCAGGCCAACCCGCTTCATGGGCACGGGACATGCCTCCCCCACCACCTCGGCTACCGCGCTGCCCAGCCCGCCGATGATGCTGTGCTCTTCAGCGGTCACCAGCGCCCCGGTCTCGCGTCCACACTGCAGGATGAGATCGCGGTCCAAAGGCTTCAGGGTGTGGATCTCCACCACCCGCGCCTCGATCCCCTCTCTAGCCAATGCCTCTGCGGCCTCCAAACAGCGCGCCACCATGATGCCTATGCCGATCAGGGTCAGGTCACCTCCCTGACGCAGGAGCACCCCTTCACCCATGCGGAAGGGATGACCTTTGTCAAAAATGACCGGCACCTCCGCGCGGCTGATGCGCAGGTACACGGGCCCAGGGTACTCGGCCACGGCGGGCACTGCCTGTTGCACCTCCACCGCATCGGCCGCGACGACTACGGCCAGGTTGGGCATGGCCCGCATCACCGCCAGGTCACACACCGAGTGATGGGTGGGCCCATCGTAGGAGTCGGACAGGCCACCATACCCCGCGGCCAGCTTGACGTTGGTCTGAGCGTAGGCCACACAGGTGCGCACCTGCTCCGCGGCCCGCAGGCTCAGCAAGAAAGCGAAGGTGTTGGCAAAGGGGATCTTGCCTCCCAGGGCCAGGCCCACAGCCACATCCACCATCCCTGCCTCAGCCACGCCCAGGTTGAAGAAGCGCTCCGGGAAACGGGCGGCAAAGTAGTGGCTCTGGGTGGAGGCCGACACGTCGGCATCCAGCACCACGACGTTGGGGTTCACAGCGCCATAGTCAGCCAACGCCTTTCCATAGGCCACGCGCATGGAAACTCGCTGGGTCATGAGTTCCTCCCTTCCAGCTCCGCCAGGGCGATCCGGAGTTCCTCATCCGAGGGCGCGCGGCCATGCCACTTGGATTGGTTCTCCATGAAAGATACCCCCTTGCCCTTGACGGTGTGGGCGACGATGATAGTCGGTCGGGCATGGATGTGGGTTGCCTCGCCCAGAGCGTCGAGGACCTGACCCATGTTGTGGCCGTCAATTTCAATGACGTGCCAGTTGAAGGCCCGCCACTTGTCCATCGCCGGCTCCAAGGGCATGATCTCGTGCACCGGGCCGTCGAGCTGGACGCCGTTGTAATCCAGGATGGCGGTCAGGTGATCCAGTCCGTACTTGGCCGCCGCCATCGCCCCCTCCCAGATCACTCCCGCCTGGATCTCCCCGTCGCCCAGAAGGACGTAGGTACGGTAGGGGGCATGATTAAGGCGAGCGGCCAGGGCCAGCCCCACTCCGATGGACAGGCCATGCCCCAGAACTCCAGCGGTCATCTCTACCCCCGGTGTCTTCAGCCGGTCGGGGTGCCCCTGCAGGCGACTACCGATCCGGCGCAGCGTGGCCAGCTCCTCACGGGGAAAGAAGCCGCGATGGGCCAGGGCGGCGTAGAGGAGCGGGGCGGCATGGCCTTTAGAGAGGAGGAAGCGGTCGCGCTCCGGCCAATCGGGATGAGCGGGGTCGAGCCGCAATTGGTGAAAGTAGAGCGCCGCGATGATCTCCGCTGCGGAGAGCGAGCCCCCAGGGTGGCCGGAGCCAGCCCGGTGGATCATCTTTACGACCTCAAGGCGCAGCAGTCGGGCCTTTTCGGTGAGTTCTGCGACCAGCGATTCGGGATGAAAGGACATCCGGAGAACCTCCCTCGACAGCGAGTTTGCTCATTGCCGAGCATTGGACAACCATCGCCCGACCTGTTCCAGAGCCAGATGGGGGCTGGAGAGAATAGGCACTTTACGTTCGGCTTCGGGGATCACCTCTAACACCCGAGCCATCGAGGCCTGAGCCAGAAGGACGACATCCACTCGTGGGGCCAGCTCCAGCACGGCCTTTTTCACCAGACGGTCGTGTGTGGCACCCTCCCCGCTCAATAGCGCCGACAGGGCATACTCCACGAGCACCAGTTCTGTCTCTATTTTCTTGCCTGCAAGGGCGGCCTGGGCCTGCAACAACTGGCGGGTGGGCTCCAGAGTGGTCTTGTTGGTGGCCACGACGCCGATTTTGACCCCGGTGGCCACCGCCTTCGCAATCATCGCCTCGTCAATTTTT
>CAYRNM010000042.1:0-2679 GCA_964425465.1 uncultured Anaerolineae bacterium
AGGCACACTCCTTCCCCGGCTGGGCTGGGGGGCGCTGCTGGCGGGAATGGGCACTCTCGCAGCTCTGGCCCTCAGCCGCATCTTCATCGGACCCTTGGAGCCACTGCTGAGAAAAACCTTCATCGGGTTGGCTAAGGCCTCCTACACCTTTGCTAGCTGGGAGCTCTTCTATTCCTACGAGGTGCGGAATCTAGCGCGTTTCGGTCTGCTCCTGGCAGCCAGCGGTGGAGTGCTGCTTCTGAGCCATTCGAGGCGGACCTGGCAGACACGATGGGGTCGCCTGTATCCCTGGCAGATTGCGGCCCTGGCCCTTCTGGCAGCAGACCTCCTCCTCTTCGGCTACGGCTTCAACCCCGCAGCCGACCCCAAGCTGGCAGAGTTCAAGCCGCCGGTGGTGGATTTCCTGCAGTCGGATCCCGACCTCTACCGCTTCACCACCCTGGAATGGCATGACAGGACCTTCAACGCCAACGTGGGGATGTACTACGGACTCTACGATGTGCGCGGCTACGATTCTATCATCCCCAAACAGTACACGGAGTACATGGGGCTCATCGAGCACCAGGGACAGCTCCTCTACAATCGCATCTCCCCCCTCTTTGGCCTGCATTCCCTCGATTCCCAACTCCTGGATCTGCTCAATGTCAAGTACATCCTCACCACCCATCCCTTTGACCATCCTGCCTGGGAGCTGGTCTACGACCAGGATCTGATGGTCTACCGCAACCTGGAGTTCCTGCCCCGGGCCTTTGTGGTGCGCGAGGCGCGTGCCTACCCCGATCGCCAGGAGCGGGAGAGGGAGCTCCGGCGGATCAACCCCCGCGCCTACGTTATTCTGGAGGAGAAGCCTGAACTGGACTTGCCTATGAAGGATCACGCCGGGGAGTGCAAGGCCATCATCGTCACCTACGGCCCCAATGAGGTGCTCATCGAGGCTCACATGCCTGACCCCGGCTTCCTCGTGCTGCTCGATAGTTACTTTCCAGGATGGAAGGCGTATATAAGCTCCAAGTTGCAAGTTGAAAGTTCCAAGTCAGAGGCTGAACTCGAAACCGAGGTCCCAATCTATCGTGCCAATGGCAATTTCCGAGCTGTGCAGTTGCCGCAGGGCGAGTGGTTGGTGCGGTTCAAGTACACACCCCTGTCGTTGAAAGTGGGATTATATGTTTCCTTCATCGCGGTGGTGGTATGTCTGCTGCTGGCGGCCATGGCCCTCTGGCAGCGGTTCTATCGGGAAGGGGTAGACCAGACGGCGATGCAGCGGCTGGCCAAGAACAGCCTGGCACCCATGTCCCTGTCGCTGCTCAACAAGGGGATTGACACCGCCTTCGCCATGTTGATGCTACGGGTGCTAGGGCCTGAGGGGGCGGGGAAGTACGCCTTTGCCATCGTGGTCATCGGCTATTTTGAGATCCTCACCAACTTCGGGCTCAACACCCTGCTCACCCGCGAGGTGGCGAAGGATCGCTCTCAAGCCAACCGTTATCTGTCCAATACCGCCCTCCTGCGGTTGATCCTCTGTGGTGCAGCCGCCTTTCTGCTAGCAGGCTTCATCCTGGTGTGGTGGCAGGCCTTTGGACTGCCGGGGGACACTATCCTGGCCCTGTTGCTGCTGGGAGTGGCCCTCATCCCCAGTAACCTCTCCACCGCCCTGTCCTCGCTCTTCAATGCCTTCGAGCGGATGGAGTACCCGGCCCTGATCACCACCGTAACCACCGTGTTGAAGGTGAGTCTGGGGGCCTTGGTGTTGCTGGCGGGCTGGAGCTTCGTCGGCCTGGCAGGCGTATCGGTGGTGGTCAACCTGATCACACTGGCCATCCTGCTGTGGCTGGTCCGGGCGCATCTGCTGAGTCCCAGGGTGGAGTTTGATCCCTCGCTGAACCGGGAGATCCTGGGCGAATCCTACCCCCTGATGATCAACCACCTGTTGGCGACGCTTTTCTTCCGCATGGATGTCACTCTCCTCCAGCCGACGCAGGGGGACCTCGTTGTGGGCTGGTATACCACAGCCTACAAGTTCATTGACGGACTGATCATCGTGCCCTCCACCTTTACCATCGCCCTCTTTCCCCTCATGTCCCGCTTCGCCGCCTCAGCCCGCGAGTCGCTCATCCGCGCCTACTTCCTGTCCATCAAGTACTTGGCGGCACTAAGCCTGCCCGTAGCCCTGCTCACCACCTTCTACGCCCGAGAGGTCATCCTGCTTTTCGGCGGCTCCCGATACCTGCCTCACGCCGCTACCGCGCTGCGGCTTCTCATCTGGTTCTTCCCCTTCAGTTGCGTGAACCAGGTGACCCAGTATGTGCTCATCGCCATCCAGCAGCAGCGCTTTCTGACCCGCGCCTTCCTCATCGGTGTGGCCTTTAACCTGACCGCCAATCTTATCTTCATCCCCCTCTACGGCTATCGGGCCTCAGCAGTGATCACTGTCCTATCCGAGTTGGCGTTGCTCATCCCCTTCTATTGGTGTGTGCGCCGCAATCTGACCCCTGTGCCCTGGGCCCGCTTCTTCTGGCGACCGATCCTCGCTACAGCGGCCATGGCGCTGCTGGTGGGGAGACTCTGGCAAAGGCTTAGCCTGGTGGTGGTGATCCCCCTGGCGGGCCTGGTGTATCTGCTCCTGCTGGTGGGACTGGGCACCTTCGGGATGGAAGATCGGGAGATATGGGGTCAACTGCT
>CAYRNM010000042.1:2779-12029 GCA_964425465.1 uncultured Anaerolineae bacterium
TGGTGGGACTGGGCACCTTCGGGATGGAAGATCGGGAGATATGGGGTCAACTGCTCCCTGGCAGTGGGCGATGGATGCGCTGGTTGACTGCCAGGCCCTCTAGTGAAAGGGTAACGAGTTGACGAGGCACCGGGTCAACGGGGGTTCAGTCCACTCGTTGCCTTATCCACTCGTTACGTGTTGCCTCATTGCTCTCGTGAAAGTGCGCTTGACAATGTGGAAGAGGTGGGGTATACTAGTATACCGTGAAGGGAAGGCAGCAGGATGGAGTGGGCGTATCACTCCATTGGAACGCACTCGGGCCGTCTCGGTTTAGTCATGGGAAGGAGACATCATGGAAGAGATTCTGGAGAGAATTGCCATATGGGCCAGCCATGGCACGCTGGCGCAATTCCGTACAGAGATTGACGGATATCTCAAAAGAGGGGGGTACGATTCAGAATTGCAGGACGACGAACTCCTGTTCTACAGGCCACGCAAAGGAGGAGGCTTTCTGGGCCTCGGGGCGAAGACGATCAAGGAGCCGATGATGAAGATCAGCAGGGCAGAGGGGAAAGTGCGCATCCTCCCAGAGCCTCTTGATGAGGAGTTTGCCCAATATCTTAACAGTTGCCTGAGGCAGCATTAAGCCCTTGCAGCAAGTCCACGAGAGATACTCCGGCCCGAGGGGGGAGACAGCCAGGGGTAAGGGTGCTCACTCCTTCCTGCTGCTTTCGTCTTCAAATTGTCGCTGTAGCCCGGTGATGTATCCTGCTTCAGAAGGCTGTCTGCTTCCTGCCAATCTGCGCGGTTTAAGGATGTTGAGCCCTTTGAGCTGACCTCTGTCCATGGTCAGGAGGTCAGTTCTTTGTGTGGGATTTATAGCCCTGACAAGCGCGCAACCGATCCGTAAATCCTGCTGATCCGTTGTTCTTCTACGACTGCTGAATTTGACCAAAGGGCGGTTCTGTGGTATCATTGCCCCCTCAGCAGCTCTCGGCCGAGGGCTGTGGTGTGGAAACAGGTATCAAGCACGTTCCTATGATGCGATCGCGTGCCTCGCGGGGGAGGTTCCCTGCCAGGGGAAGCTGGCGGGGAAAGGGGCGGAAATGTAAAACGCGACTGTAAGGAGATGTGAATGGCTATGGTAAGCATCAAGCAGCTCCTGGAAACAGGGGCGCATTTTGGCCATCGCACCGAGCGATGGCATCCTAACATGAGGCCTTTCATATTTACTGCGCGGAAGGGTATCCACATCATTGACCTGCAGCAGACGATGGTCCGCCTGGAAGAGGCGTGCAATGTGGTGCGCGATGTGGTCAGCGAAGGCGGAAGTGTCCTCTTCGTGGGCACTAAACGCCAGGCCAAGGACGTCATTCAGGCTCAAGCGGAACGCTGTGGCATGCCTTATGTCAATGAAAGGTGGCTGGGCGGCACACTCACCAATTGGCAGACCATCCACCAACGCGTGGATTACCTTCGTGAACTGGAGGAGCGCCAGGATCGAGGGGAGTTTGATCTGCTGCCCAAGAAGGAGGCCGCCGGGTTGCAGCGGATGATAGAAAAGCTGAACTATCGGCTGGGTGGTATCAGAGAGATGAGTGGACTGCCCGATTTGCTCTTGGTCATTGATGTCCGCCAGGAGGATATCACCGTCCGAGAAGCGAACATCACAGGCATTCCCATCATCGCTATTGTGGATACCAACTGCGATCCCCGCCGTATTGACTATGTGATTCCCGCCAACGATGATGCCATTCGGAGTATCAACCTCATCACCAGCGCCATAGCCGATGCAGTGATCGAGGGTCAGCAAATACGCGCTTCACTGGTGGCCGGGGAGGAGGAGGGGGAGCTCGAAGAAAAGGAAGAGGAAACCCGTTATCTGGGTGAGTCCACACTGGCCAAGCTTCGCTCTGGAGAACTGGAGTTCGACTTGGAGGAGTAAATCCACCTTCGTGGAACTATTGGGCCCCGGCGTGGGCATAGGTGCAAGGGAAGAGGTAGGGAACATTGGCCATTTCAACAGCCTTGGTGAAAGAACTGCGCGAAGCGACCGGCGCCGGCATCCTGGATTGCAAGAAGGCCCTGCAGGAAACGGATGGAGATCTGGAAAAGGCGGTGGAAATCCTCCGCAGGCAGGGTCTGGCAGCGGCCCAGAAGCACTGGGGCCGAGAGGCCAAGGAGGGCCTGATCGAGGCCTACGTCCACACCGGCAACCGGATCGGAGCTTTGGTAGAGCTGAACTGCGAGACCGACTTCGTGGCCCGCACTCCGGAGTTCGGCCAGTTGGCCCGTGACTTGGCCATGCAGGTGGTGGGCTATGGACCAAAATACATCCGCCGCGAGGATGTGCCTCCGGAGGTCTTGGAGCAGGAGCGGGCCATCTACTGTGCCCAGGCTGAGCGAGAGGGCAAGCCCTCCCACGTGATCGAGCGCATCGTGGAGGGCCGGCTGGGCAAGTTCTACGAAGAGGTATGTCTGCTAGAGCAGCCCTTTATCCGGAATGGCGATGTGAAGGTGGGCGATGTGATCGCTCAGATGATCGCCGCCGTGGGGGAAAACATCGTCGTCAGGCGGTTCGCCCGCTTTGAGTTGGGAGAGGAGTGAGAGGCATACTCGGTGAGGGAAGAAAGAATGAAGAGACCCCTCGCCGAGTTTCTTTTAGTGGTGACTTCAGCCGCCCATGAGGGCTGAGGACAGGGGAAGGAATGGCGCAGGCGGCCTATCAGCGGGTCCTACTGAAGCTGGGGGGAGAAGCTCTGGCAGGGCCAGGAGGGTACGGCATTGATCCCCAGCGAGCTGAAGAAGTGGCATTGAAAATAAAGGATGTGCTGAAGCACGGAGTCCAGGCGGCCATTGTCATGGGGGCTGGCAACCTCTGGCGGGGTGCGGATGGCTTGGCCCACGGCATGGATCGGGCTACTGCCGATCACATGGGGATGCTGGCCACCGTGATGAACTCCCTGGCCTTGCGCGATGCTCTGGAGCGCACCGGCGTCACGGTGCGGGTCCACACGGCTATTGAAATGAGAACCATCGCTGAGCCCTACATCCGTCTCCGGGCCATTAATCAGTTGGCCAAGGGGTACGTGGTCATCATTGGCGCAGGGACGGGCAATCCCTATTTCACCACCGACACCGCCGCTGCGCTGCGGGCCATGGAGATCAATGCCAACATCCTGATCAAGGCCACCAAGGTGGATGGCATCTACACCGAGGATCCTCACCTCAATCCCCAGGCCCGGCGCTATGAAAAGCTGACCTACATTGAGGCCCTCAACCTGCGGGTGGGAGTGATAGATAGCACCGCCATCACCCTGTGCATGGACAACAATCTACCTATCCTAGTCATTGACCTGTGGGAGCCCCGCAGCCTAGAGAGGGCGGTCCTGGGGGAGAAGATCGGCAGTATCATCACCCTCTAGAAGGAGGCGGATCATGATCCAAGAGTTGCTGCAGGAAGCAAGTGCCCGCATGGAAGGCGCGGTGGAGGCTTTGAGCGATGACCTGCGCGTGCTCCGCACCGGCCGCGCTTCCCCGGCCTTAGTGGAGCGGTTGGAGGTAGAATACTACGGCGTCCCCACTCCGCTCAATCAACTGGCCAGCATCTCTGTCCCGGAACCCCGGCTGCTGGCCATTCGCCCCTGGGACCCCAGCGCGCTGTCATCCATTGAGCGGACGATCCTGGCCTCGGACCTGGGGCTCACCCCCAACAATGATGGCCACATCATCCGGTTGCCCATCCCCCGCCTCACCGAGGAGAGACGTCGTGATCTGGTGAAGATCGTGCGGAACCGTGTGGAGGAAGCCAAAGTCGCGGTGCGCAATGTCCGTCGTGATGCCCTAAATGACTTTCGCGACTTGGAGAAGGAGGGCCTGGTCCCCGAGGATGACTTCTACCGCGCTCGCGATGATCTGCAGGAGTTGACCGATAGCTTCACTTCTCGGCTTGATGAGATTGGCCAGGCCAAGGAGGCGGAGATCATGGAGGTGTAGGCCTGGCGGCCGGGTGTGAACTGATCATCAGAGGTTGAGGACTGTATGGCTCTCAACCTCTTCTGTTATGATGCTTAACCTCTGTGGTAAGTCTGCATTTAACCGTGGTCACGCGGGTGTCCCTTTCGGGTGCAGAGGAGACACCCTGTACGTTAACAACTCCAATACTGTCCAGCGGTGATTGGTGAGCCCGGCTGCCATCGCGGGCGAAGCTCTCATATGGGAAGGCGGTAAGATCATTTCTGGCAGTGGGGGCAGAAGTGGGTTCCTCGCCCACCCACTACAATCCGCTGGATGGGTGTGCTGCACAGGGGACAGGGTTTCCCCTCCCGGCCGTAGACCTGAAGCCGATGCTGATAGTTCCCCACCCGGCCATTGGGACGCTGATAAGCGGCATCATCCAGTGTGGTGCCCTGATGGACCAGGGCACGGGTGAGTACCCTTCGAATAGACTGATACAGATACTCAATCTCCTGATTGTCCAGTGCGTCCGCTGTGCGCAGGGGGTGGAGCCGGGCGCTGAAGAGTGCTTCGTCGGCGTAGATGTTGCCCAGACCCGCCAGGAACCGCTGGTTAAGCAGCAGGGATTTCAACCTCCCTCGTCGCCGGGCGATGCGGATTCGGAACTGATGGAGGGCGAACCCCTCGTCCAGTGGCTCTGGCCCCAGATGGCCCAGCACCTCATTCGGGTCAGCCACCAAGTAGGCCCGGCCCAGCTTTCGCACATCCCGAAATCTCAACTCACGTCCATCATCCAACAGGAATCGGGTGTGAATATGTCGGTCGCAGGGCTCAGAGCCGGGGAGGACTGGGAGATGGCCGCTCATCATAAGGTGGATGACCAGTGTGTCGCCGCTGGAAAGGGAAAATAAGAGGTATTTGCCTCGCCTTCGCACTTCCAATATGCGCTGGCCAACCAGGCGTGTCCGAAACTGGGGCAGGGGAGCGGTGGCCAAGGCGGGGGCCCAATCTGTATCCAGGCCGGTGAATACCCGCCCCAGGAGCTGGGGGCGCAGTTCATCAACAATGGTCTGTACTTCGGGGAGTTCAGGCATATTGAGGTGAGGGTTCATCCATCACGGGCTCGATGCCCCGGCTCTCGAGGTAAGCAATCACTCGCTTTCTGGCACCCTCGAAACGACGCGATAGTGTGGTGTCAGAACCCTTAAAGCTCGAGAGGGCCCGTTGGGCGCAGGCGCAGCACCCCAGCGAAGCCTTATAGCTCCCCAGATCACACTTCAGGCAATTGCACAGTCGGATCATGAGCAGCGACAAGGCTAGACTGTCCACATGGTCTTCGGGGAGCCTGGACACCCGGCTGACCAACTCCTGCCACTCTGGGCCGCGCATCCTCCTCAGGCTGGGCAAACAACGACGGGGAAATAGGATCTCGCTTTTGGGGTACATGCCAAGTATCAACCTCGTTCAGTGTGGGGGTCTACGTTGCGCATATCAAATCTTAACACCAACCAGGGCAAAAGTCAAGGGTTTTGAGCAAATTGGGTACAACAACGGCCTTCAGAATTGAACGGACTTCCTCGTCTGTGCTCTGTCCGTTTAATTCTTCCGTCCGTTGTTCTTACTGGCCGGGCTTGACAAAGCGGCAAGATTCGAGTAAAGTAGGCCTTGTTATACCTCGAGTTTAGACAAAGGTCGAGTGTCCATAATTGATCATCGCGGTGCACCAGAACTGGCCCCTGGCGTCGGTTTCAGAATAGTCTTTTTTTCACCTTTGTGGCCGACGTAGGACCAGAGGGCATCCAACCGCCCCCGGTTCAGTTGGTAGTCCGCCAGCAAGACCTCTTCCACCACTCCTGCATGTTGAGCGGCGTCTCGGATCCAATCCAGGATCGTGTCTTCCTTATGCCCTTTGACCCGTGCCAGGCTGCTCACGAAGATAGTCCCTTGGGGTTGATCTGTCTGAAGCTTCCCATAGATTACAAGAATTAAGGAGACATCACAATGGCGAACATAGAGAGCATCAAGATGAATTCCCCTCAAAACAGGCTGGTCGGCAGTATGCCCAAAATTGGCATCCGCCCCACCATTGACGGCCGGCGGAGAGGGGTGAGGGAGTCGCTGGAGGGGCAAACGATGGCCCTGGCCCAAGCGGTGGCGAAGCTGCTGACCGAGAACCTGCGCCATGCCAATGGCCTGCCGGTGGAGTGCGTCATCGCCGACACCTGCATCGGCGGCGTGGCCGAAGCCGCCCAGACCGCCGAGAAGTTCGCCCGAGAAGGTGTGGGCGTCTCCATCACGGTTACACCCTGCTGGTGCTACGGGTCGGAGACGATGGACATGGACCCTTACATCCCCAAAGCGGTGTGGGGCTTCAACGGCACCGAACGCCCCGGCGCGGTCTACCTGGCGGCGGTGTTGGCCGCGCACAACCAAAAGGGACTGACGGCCTTCAGCATTTACGGGCGGGATGTCCAGGACGCAGGGGATACCTCCATTCCGGCCGATGTACAGGAGCGGATCCTGCAGTTTGCCCGGGCTGGGCTGGCCGTGGCCACCATGCGCGGCAAGTCATACCTGTCCATGGGGAGCACCTCCATGGGCATCGCCGGCTCCATCGTGGATCACGCTTTCTTCGAGAGCTACCTGGGCATGCGGGTGGAAACGGTGGACATGACCGAATTCGTCCGCAGAATCGAGGAGGAGATCTACGATAAGGAAGAGTTTGCCCGGGCTTTGCGGTGGGTGAAGGAGAATTGTAAGGAGGGACGAGATCACAATCCTCCGGAGATTCAACGCAGCCGGGCACAGAAGGACCGGGATTGGGAGACCGTGGTGAAGATGGCCATTATCGCCCGGGACCTCATGGTAGGCAATCCTCGGCTGGCGGAGCTGGGCTACGGCGAGGAGGCCCTGGGGCACAACGCCATCGCTTCGGGCTTTCAGGGGCAACGACAATGGACCGATCACTTCCCCAACGGTGACTTCCTGGAGGCGATCCTCAACTCCTCCTTCGACTGGAACGGCATCCGAGAGCCCTTCATCGTGGCCACGGAGAACGACTGCCTCAACGGGGTCTCCATGCTCTTCGGGCATCTCCTGACCAACACCGCCCAGATCTTCGCCGACGTTCGAACCTACTGGAGTCCGGCAGCGATCAAGCGGGTGACCGGCTATGAACTGACCGGCCTGGCGGAAGGAGGCATCATCCACCTCATCAACTCCGGCGCAGCCAGCCTGGATGCCACCGGCCAACAGACGATTAACGGGAAACCAGCCATGAAACCCTTCTGGGAGATCACCCCAGAAGAAGTCGAGAAATGCCTCGCCGCCACCACCTGGTATCCGGCGATCACGGAGTACTTCCGAGGGGGTGGCTTCTCGTCGAGCTTCCTCACACGCGGGGGCATGCCGGTCACCATGTCCAGGGTCAACCTGGTCAAAGGGCTGGGGCCAGTGTTGCAGATCACGGAGGGGTGGACAGTAGATCTGCCAGAGGATGTGCACGAGACACTGAATGAGCGCACGAACCCCACCTGGCCGACCCATTGGTTTGTCCCCAACCTGACGGGCAGTGGGCCCTTCCGGGACGTCTACTCCGTGATGTACAACTGGGGTGCCAACCACGGGGCCATCAGCCACGGGCACATCGGTGCCGATCTGATCACCCTGGCCTCTATGCTGCGCATCCCGGTGTGCATGCACAACGTGCCCGAGGAGCGGATCTTCCGGCCCAGTGCCTGGACCGCTTTCGGCGCGATGGATCCACTGGGCGCGGATTTTCGGGCCTGCGCGAACTTCGGCCCACTGTATGGCTAATACCCAAACCACCAAGACACCAAGTCACTAAGTTATTCTCGGTTTCTTTGTGCCTTGGTGGCTGCTTTTCCTGGAGGTCAGCCATGGCTCAAGCAAAGAAGTTTCTGGCCTTCGACCTGGGAGCGGAGAGTGGTCGGGCCGTGGTGGGGCTGTTAGAGGGAGACTGGCTCCGGCTGGAGGAGGTGCATCGCTTCCCCAATGGGCCGGTGCGTGTGCTGGGACACCTCCATTGGGACGTGCTGCGCCTTTTCTCCGAGATGAAGCGCAGTCTGAAGACGTGCATCCAGCAGTTCGGCCCCGGCCTGGCCTCCATGGGGCTGGACACCTGGGGGGTGGACTTCGCCCTGCTGGATCGCGACGATCGGCTCATCGGCAACCCCTACCACTACCGCGACCCCCGAACCGACGGCATGATGGAGGAAGCCTTCCGCCGCGTCCCCCGCGAGGAAATCTTCGAGCGCACGGGCATCCAGTTCATGCAGCTCAACACCCTGTACCAGCTCCTGTCCATGGCCCTCAGCCACTCCGCCGAGCTGGAGTCGGCCAAGAGGCTGCTGATGATGCCCGATCTCCTCAACTTCTGGCTCACTGGACGCAAGGTCTGCGAGTTCACGGAGGCGACCACCAGCCAGTTCTACGATCCCCGGGCCGGCGATTGGGCGCGCGACATGCTGGAGCGGTTGGGCATTCCCTCTCGCATCCTGGGGGAGATCGTCCCGCCGGGGACGGTGCTGAGGCCGCTCCTCCCTTCGGTGGCCGAGGAGGTCGGACTGGACGATGTGCCCGTGATCGCCCCCGCCTGCCACGATACCGGCTCAGCCGTGGCCGCCGTGCCCTTCGAATCCGCCGCAGGCTGCTACCTCAGCTCCGGCACCTGGTCGCTGATGGGCGTGGAGGTGGTCGAGCCGGTCATCACCCCCCAGAGCCTGGAATACAACTTCACCAACGAGGGCGGGGTGTGTGGCACTTTCCGGCTGCTCAAGAACATCATGGGCCTATGGCTGGTGCAGGAGTGTCGCCGGGTGTGGGCTCAGGGGGGAGAGAGCTACTCCTACGATGAGCTGACCCAGATGGCCGAGCAAGCCGCTCCCTTCGTGGCCCTGGTCAATCCTGACGACCCGGCCTTCCTCCACCCCGCGGACATGCCGGCCGAGATCCAGGCTTTCTGCGCCCGCACTGGCCAGCCGGTCCCTGAGGACAGGGGGACGATGATCCGCTGCGTGCTGGAGAGCCTGGCCCTGACCTATCGTTCGACGTTGGAGAAGCTGGAGGCGATGCTGAGCCGGCGGCTGGAGGTGATCCACATCGTCGGTGGGGGGTCGCAAAACCGTCTGCTGTGCCAGTTCACCGCCGATGCGACTCAGCGGCCTGTGCTGGCCGGGCCAGTGGAGGCCACGGCCATCGGCAATGTGTTGATGCAGGCCCTGGCATTGGGGGAGTTCAGCTCTCTAGAGGAGGCGCGGGCCGTGGTGCGGAACTCCTTTGAGATGGCCCA
>CAYRNM010000042.1:12129-18091 GCA_964425465.1 uncultured Anaerolineae bacterium
ATCCTCGAAAAACACCAGCTTGTTGGTCCGCGTCCGCCCCTGCCAGCGGCCTTTGTGCTTCTCCTCCACCAACACCTCAAGGGTCTGCCCCACTAATTGGCGGTTGATCTCCCCCGCGATGCGCTCCTGAAGGACCTCAGTGGCCCTGCGGCGACGCTCCTTCTCCTGCGGAGGCACGTCGTCCTCCAGGCGAGCGGCGGGCGTGCCAGGTCGCTCCGAGTAGGCGGCAATGTGCACCATATCAAAGCGCAGCTCCTCTAACAGGCGGTGGGTGTTCTCGAACGGCGCCCCTGTCTCGCCTGGAAAGCCGACGATCACGTCGGTGGCCAAGGAGACACCAGGGATGCGGGCTCGGATGCGCTCGATGAGCGCCCGGTACTGGGCCACGGTGTAGCCCCGCCCCATGCGGTGCAAGATCTCATCATCGCCTGACTGAACCGGCAGCTCAAAGTGCTCACACACCTTAGATAGCTCCGCCACCGCTTCGATGAGCTCAGGGCGAAGATCAGCCGGGTGAGAGGTCAGGAAGCGGATGCGGTACAGCCCCTCGACCTCATGCACGGCGCGGAGCAGGTCGGCCAGTGCCGGCTTCCCCGGCAGGTCTTCCCCGTAGGAGTCCACATTCTGTCCCAGCAGCGTCACCTCGCGTGTCCCCCGTGCTACCAGCGACTTCACCTCGCAGGCCACCTCGTCAATGGGGCGGCTGTGCTCCCTCCCCCGCCGCAGTCGCACGATGCAGTAAGTGCAGAAGTGATTACAGCCGTGCATCACGGGGACGAAGGCACAAATGGGAGTTGCACGTTGCACGTTGCAGGTTGCACGTTGTGAGGGTGAGAGTGTGCTTTGGACAACATCGAGGAGGCCCTGGATGTCGGAGGGTTTGAGCCAGGCATCCACGTAGGGGAAGCGGTGGCGGAGTTGGGCGAGGGTCTCATCGCCCACCAGGCAGCCTGTCACCACCAGCCTTGCATCAGGGTTGTGCCCTTTCAGTGGCTTGAGGGAGCTCAGGTAGCCGATGGCTCGATCCTCAGCACTTTGCCGCACCACGCAGGTGTTGAGGATCACCAGGTCCGCGTCCTGCGCTCGATCCACAGCCCGGTAGCCCAGCTTCATCAGCTCCTCGGAGGCGGCCCGCGAATCGGCTCTATTCATTTGACAGCCGATAATCCATATGTAGAAGGTGAGCATGGCGCATCTCAGCTCCGTCGGAGGATTGCCCGGGCCACGACCAAACCCGAGGCCGCAGACTGCACCAGCCCTCGTGTGACCCCCGCCCCATCCCCCGCAGCGAAGAGGTTCTCCACCTGTGCCTCCAGCTCCTCGGTCAGTTCCAGCCGCGAAGAGTAGAACTTCACCTCCACGCCGTAGAGAAGTGCCCAATCCGAGGCCACGCCGGGGATAAAGTGATCCATGGCATCCAGCATTTCCAGGATGTTGACCCAATAGCGGTAGGGCAGCACCAGACCCAAGTCGCCCGGCGTGGCCTCCTTTAGGGTGGGGGTGACGATGGAGCGGGCCAACCGCTTGGGTGTGGACCGGCGCCCCTGCCGCAAATCCCCCAGCCTCTGGATGATGATGCCGTCGCCCAAAAGATTCGCCAGCCGGGCGATGTACTTGCCGTAGGCGATGGGTTCGCGGAAGGGCTCGGTGAAGGTCTTGCTGACCAGAATAGCAAAGTTGGTGTTAGGGCTCCTTCGCTCGGCGTAGGAATGGCCGTTGACCGTCATCACATCTCCGGCATACTCAGTGACCACCTCGCCGTAGGGACAGGTGCAGAAGGTCCTCAGTTGGTCATCAAATCTTCTGGAATAGTAGTACAACTTGGGGTCGTAGATCAGGTCGGTCAGGGGGGCCAGCACCTCGGCTGGCACCTCTACCCGCACCCCCAGGTCCACCGGGTTGCGCTCCAGCGACAAATTGAGCTCCTGCGCCCTTTCCTTCAACCAGTCCGCCCCCTCCCGCCCTGGGGCGACGACGACGTATTGGGCTCGAATGCTTTCGCCGTCGGAGGTCTCGACGCCCACGCTGCGTCCATCCTCCGCGAGGATGTGAGCCACTTCGGTGCGCAGGCGGATATCCACGCCCCGCTCCAGCAGCTCATCGCGCATAGCGCGGAGGATGGCACCGCTGCGTTCTGTCCCGGTGTGGCGGATGGGGTAGGAGACCAGGCGCAGCCCGGCCAGCGTGGCCCGCTTCTCCAGTTGTTCGACCGCATCCCGATCGCCGACATAGACCGGCCCTGTGGCCCCGAAGTGGACGAAGGCCGTATCCACCTCATCAATCAGCGCCCGAGCCTGCTCCGGCCCCAGGATGTCGGCCAGATGTCCGCCCACGACGGGGGAGAGGGTCAGCTTGCCGTCACTGAAAGCACCTGCCCCGCCCCAGCCAGTGAGGATGCGGCAGGGCTGGCAATGGGCGCATCGTCCCCCGGCCCGGCGGGCCGGGCACTTTCGCTGCTCGATGTCTGGTCCCTTGTCCAGGATCAGGACATTGGTTGCTCCATTCCGGCTCAACTCCAGCGCGGTGAAGATGCCAGCCGGCCCCGCGCCGACGATGATCACATCATAGCTTCGCATATCTCTCACACCTATCATTAAACAGGGCAGGGGTCCTTCCCCTGCCCTGTATCTGACTGCTGGTGTATATTGTAGTCTGCCTGAGCCGAAATGTCAATCGCCCCCGTGCAGCACGTCCTCCCCGTACACCGCTGGGAACAGGCTGGAAGGTGAACCGATGCCCGCTCCCAACTCCCCTGCAGAGGGATCGCCGGCCGGATAGTCGTCGTGTATCTGGGGGTGCTGATCGAGGTGTAAGCGCCTCCCGAGCCAGAGGACTCGCGGCCGGGCATAGGCAAAGAGTTCCTCTGCGGAGAGCTCACCATTGCCATTCCGGTCTGGATTCCTCTCCAGCCCGCCGATGATGAAGTAAGAGAACAGCCCATTTTCAGGAAGGAAAACTCGTAGGAGCCTTCATCGTCGTCAGCGGCGGTCAACACCACGCACCCGGGGTTGTCATCCATATCCCTCTGGGCCATACGATGGGTGAGATCCGCAGCGAAGCCGTCGCCTTTCTGCACCACGCCAATGGGTGTACTGGGAAGCGCTTTGACGGTGCCTCCTTCCACCTTGATCTGCCCCCCACTGAAGCAGGTGTCGAGGATGACGGCCACGTTGGTGGTGGGCAGCGCCCCCAGCCACTCACTCAGCTCATCATCGCGGATGTATTGGGAGAGTGTGGAGCCGTACGCACAGAGGTACTCGTCTACTCCATCCGCTTCATCCAGGGGTGCAACATCCCGTCCGGTGGTCCCATGTCCTGAGAAAAAGAACAGCACCACATCGTCCGCATCGGCCACGCTCCCAATTCGTTCAATGGCTGCCTGGATAGCGGACTGGGTCACGGCGGAATCGAGCAGCAGTTGGATGTTGGTCTCTTCCCAGTTTCGTACCGCAGCCAAGAGAGGCGGCGCTGGGCAACAGGGTCAGAAGGAGACACAAGCCGATCACCATCAGCCCCATTGTGCAGAGTTTGTGTTTCATTAGCGATTATGCGATCAAGCTGCCCATTTGTCAAATTGCCTGGGGGTGGCGAATGTGCTATAATAGCCAGGCGAATTCAGCGCCCGTAGCTCAATGGACAGAGCGTCTGACTTCGAATCAGCCGGCTGGGGGTTCGAGTCCCTCCGGGCGCGTTTGAACACATATGTAGACATCTTCTGCGGGAATAGGCGTAGGGTAGCTAGAGGCTCTTTTGAAGAGGAGAGCGTCTTTTCTTTTTGGCTATGAGAAGAACAGGCGCTCTCTTGGTCGAGAGAGCGCCCGTCGGAGGCCAAATGGCTGGGATTCGATTACCGGATATCCCGGATGGCCTGTTTGATCTCCTCAATCTCCGGGTGTCGGCCTGTCTTCAGCTTGGAGTAGATCAACTCGCCGTCCACTGTGACTTCGTGGCGACCCCCATCGGAGGGGATAAGCGTCAGGCCCTTGATCTTCGTGCCGAACTCGGCAAGCAGTGCTTCCGCCAGACTGGCGGCTTTCGGCAGATAGTTTCACATGGTGCGGTGCTGGATCTCTATGCGCATAGAGGTTCACCTCCTTGACTTGTAGAACGCTCTCGGAAAGTATGCCATGAGCCCAGTTCAGGAACAGCGCACTTGTCCCCGGAAGGGTACGCCCAGGCGTTCTTTGCAGGTACGAAATGAAAAGGAGATCGAGAGATGATCGAGAAACAACCCTTCGGCCGCACGGGCCACATGAGCACACGCACTCTCTTCGGAGCTGCGGCCCTCGGCCGGGTCACCCAGGCCGAGGCTGACCGCACCTTAGAGGCGCTGCTGGAGTATGGAGTCAATCACATTGACACTGCGGCCAGCTACGGAGATGCAGAGCTGCGCATCGGGCTGTGGATGGATCGCTATCGTCCGCATTTCTTCCTGGCCACGAAGACGGGGGAACGCACCTACGAGAAGGCCCGCGAGGAGTTCCACCGTTCGTTGGAGAGGCTACGGGTGGATCAGGTGGACCTGCTGCAGTTACACCATCTGGTGGACCCAGAAGAATGGGAAGTAGCGATGGGACCGGGCGGCGCGCTGGAGGCGGCCATCGAGGCTCGTGAGGAGGGGCTGGTGCACTTCATCGGCGTGACAGGCCACGGCGTGACAGCCCCGGCGATGCACCAGCGCAGCCTGGAGCGCTTCGACTTCGACTCGGTGCTGCTGCCCTACAACTACCCGATGATGCAGAACCCCCAATACGCCGCTGATTTCGAGGCCCTGATCAGCGGGTGCCAAGAGCGCAACGTGGCGGTGCAGACCATCAAGTCCATCGCCCGTGGGCCGTGGGGTGACAAACCTCGTATCCGCAACACCTGGTACGAGCCGCTGGAGGAGCTGGCCGACATTGACCGGGCGGTGCACTGGGTGCTGGGTCGGCCGGGCGTCTTTCTGAACACGGCGGGGGACATTCACATGCTGTCCCGGGTGTTAGACGCCGCCAGCCGCTTCCAGGCACCACCCTCCGAGGAAGAGATGAAGGAGTTGGTGGCGAGGCTGGAGATGGCACCGCTTTTCGTCTAGATCCTAGAACACGATCACCCCTCGTCCCACCTGACCCGCACCCATAGCCGCAAAGGCCTCATTCACCTCCTCCAGCGCGTAGCGACGGGTGATGAGGGTGTCGAGATCGAGCTTACCCGCCAGGTAGAGGTCCACTAAACGGGGGATGTCCACCCGGAGGTTTGCCGATCCGTAGAGCGATCCGGTCAGCCGCCTCTCGCCATACAGCAGAGTGGCGGGGAAAGACATGCGCTCTCCGTGCGGGGGCATGCCGACGATAACGGCCATGCCACCCTTGCGCACCGAGGCGTAGGCTTGCTCCATGGCCTGGAGGTTCCCGATGGCCTCGAAAGCGTAGTCCACCCCGGCACCGCCGGTCAGCTCCCCGATGGCCTCCACTGGATTCTGGCCGGCGGCGTTGACGCCATCGGTGGCGCCGAAGCGGCGGGCAAACATCAGCTTCTCCTCTGTCAGGTCCACAGCGATGATCCGTCCTGCGCCAGCCAGTGCCGCTCCTTGGATCACATTGAGCCCCACGCCGCCGCAGCCGAAGACGGCCACTGTGCTGCCGGGGCGGACGCGGGCGGTGTTGATGGCTGCCCCCACGCCAGTCATCACCCCACAGCCCAGGAGCGAGGCCCGATCCAGGGGCATCTCCTCGCGGATGGGAATCGCGCCCGACTCCGGCACGAGGGTGTACTCGGCGAAGGAGGCTACGTGGGCGAAGAGGTTGAGCCGGTGATTGCCCTTCCACATCCCGCTGGCCTGGTCCACCTCTGGCGGGTGATCGCACAAGTGGGGCCGGCCTGTGATGCAGTAGGTACAGCGCCCACAGTTGGGCATCCAAGAGAGCACCACATGATCGCCGGGCTCAACCGTGGCCACGCCCTCCCCCACCTCCTCTACGAC
>CAYRNM010000043.1:0-10210 GCA_964425465.1 uncultured Anaerolineae bacterium
GCTGCCAACGACCTGTTGAATGATGATCCTCCACCCCTTGAACGAGAGCTGACACCACAACAGAGCGAACCCTCTGCCCATATTTTGTCCCCTCCGCGATAAGGATTGCCCCTACTGGTCCCTGGCAAAAGCGAAATCAGCCAGCTCGAACAACGCGGCCTTCGCCTCCGAGTCTGGCAGGATAGACAGGGCCTCCTTCGCTCTCTCGGAGTACTCTCTGGCCTTCAGCATCGCGTATTCCAGCGCACCGGTGTCGCGCAGCAGTTGAATCGCCTGGGCCGCGTCATTGGAGAACAGGACCTCCCTGGCCCTCTCCGAGCTTTTGAGAGCGAAGAGAGTGGCCAGGCTCATCTTGCCCTGTTCCAGATCACTGGCCACCGGTTTACCCAGCCTATCCCTTCTGCCCACCAGGTCCAGCGTGTCGTCCCTGATCTGGAAAGCGGTCCCCATCTTGAGGCCATAGTCCTTGAGAGCGCTGACCTGCTGCTCCGCGCCCCCCGCTAGAAGGCCCCCCAGCTCCGCACAGGCTGAGAAGAGCGAGGCCGTCTTCTGACCCACAATCCTCAGGTAGGTCTCCTCAGTCATCCCGGTGTCCCCCAGGCTCAACATCTGCAGCGTCTCACCCTCGACAATGGCTGTGCAAGAATCAGCCAGGACCCGAATGACCCTGGAGTCGAAGGCAGCTATCAGGCTTAACAGCCTGATGAACATGAAGTCACCTGCAAGGAGGGCTAGGCTATCTCCCCATCGGGCATTGACCGTTGCCTGGCCGCGCCGCATGTCACTGCGGTCATTGATGTCATCGTGGATAAGGGAGGCCGTATGCAGCAATTCCACAGCCGCGGCCAGGGGCACAGCCCGAGAGATATCTTTCCCGCCGGCTGCTTTGTATGAGAGAAGAACCACCCTGGGCCTGAGCCTCTTGCCCCCAGAGCGGATGATGTGTTCACTCGCCCTGGAGAGTAGGCTGACGCTGCTGGCGACAGCTCCTCTGAGCGCATCCTCCACCAAATCCAACTCTTCGCCAGCGATCATGGCCGCGGCCTCCCCCATCACAGGAACTTGGCGATAGCGTAGCCCAGACTTAGGAGAAGTGCATTTGCGAGATGGAGCTGGATATGCGCAGCTTGGATGGGAATAAGCTTTGGCGTATTGCTGTGGAAGCGCATCACCCCCCGAATGCACCGATAGACCAGGGGCAGAGTGAGGAGGGCGAGCAGTAACGTGTAGGGGAGTACGCCCAGAGCGATCCCGACCACGACCACCACATAGGAGGCAGCCAGCAGGGCGATGTAGCCCCAGACGGCACGCTGCCGGCCCAGTCGTACGACAAGGGTATTCTTACCCACTGCTCTGTCAGCCTCATAATCGGGGAACTGGTTGATCCAAAGAATAGCGGCGCCGAGCAATCCCACCGGGATTGAAGCCCACAAGGCCTCGGGCATTGCCCGCTGAGATTGCACGTAGTAGGAGCCTAACACGATGAGGGGACCACTGCCAATGAAGGTAGCCAGTTCTCCGAGCCCCACATAGTTGAGCCTGAAGGGCGGGGCGTTGCCGAAAAAGGCGATGAAAACCCCGGCCATACCTAGCCACATTACCAGCCAGCCTCGGGCCAGGACCAGGTACAAACCGATGAGGACGCCGATTAGGAGGAAACTCAGCGACCACATCAACACCTGTTTTGGAGAGAGGATCCCTTCCTGGATGGTCCGGCTGCCCCCGCTGAAGGGCGTCAATTCCCGGTTGATCTCATCATTGCCTGAGAGGTGGTCGAAGTAGTCATTGGCCATGTTCTGACCGGCATTGATGCAGATAATTCCGATAACTGTCAGTAAGAAGTACTCCCAGTAAAAGAGGCCCCCCTGCCAGGCAATGGCCGCACCCACAAGGACGGATACGATTAAGGAAGTAGAAAAGGGAGCCCTGGTAATCCTGATCATGGTCTTCAATCGCGCCATGCTCTTTCCCCCCTTTCGTCAAGGCAACCGACGCCGTGAACGGGCGAGCCCTCAAACCCGCGCCAGCACCTTGGCCGGCGAGACGATAAGCCGACCCAATCCCAACTGCCCCTCGTCAATCCCCAGAGCCACCCCCATCAACTGGGTGAAGTACAGAACCGGCAGATCCAACCGCTCCCCCAGCCGCCGCTCGACCTGGGATTGATAGGCGTCAAGTGCCATCTGGCACATGGGACAGGCCACCGCCAGACACTGTGCACCGGCATCCTTGGCCTGTTTGAGGAGCTTACCCGTCAGGTCAAGAGCTACATCCGTGTGGGACAGCAACACCGCCCCGCCGCAACACTTGGTCTTGGCCGGATAGGGGACGACTTCAGCCCCCAGCCTTTGCAGCAAGCGGTCCAGGCCTTGGGGATCCTCCGGGTCGTCAACCGGGCGCGAGGAGGCGGGGCGGGTGAGCACGCAGCCGTAATAAGGGGCTACCCTGAGCCCATGGAGCGGCCTGGGAAGGTCCCCCAGAGTGTCCAGGCCCATGTCCTCCAGGAGGATGTACAGAGGATGCTTGACTAAGGTGTTACCCTGGAAGGGGCGAGACAGGCTGGAGTTGACCTTGGCCCGCAGATCCCCATCCTCCTTGAGCGCTTCAGCAGCGGTCCTCAGGTTCTTGTAGCAGCCGCTACATGGAGCGGCGATCTTCAGGCCCATTGTCTCGGCGATGCTCAGGTTTCGCGCCGCCAGGGCCAGGGCCAGCAAACGGTCCACGCTGGTGGCGTGGACCGTCCCACAGCAGCTCCAGTCTGCCATCTCGACCAACTCGATGTCCAATCGCTCGCAGATAGCCCGCCAGGAGATGTCGTACTCCCTGGCGCTGGCGTGCAGGCTGCAACCCGGATAGTAGGCGTACTTCAACGTTTCTCCTCCGCCTTGTTCGTGGAGCGTGGAGCGTTAAGTGTTGAGCATGATTGTGGATTCGCTACACGCTTTACGCTACACGTTCTCCTTTGATCCGCGCAGCAATCTCCTCTAGCTCCTCGGCGTTCTCAATACGCTCGGGCCGCAGGGCGATCTTGCCCTTTCTGAACATCCTCAGCCCCAGCCCGGCCTGTTTGAGAAGGTCGGCCACGCTGGCCTCAGCCGTGTAGTAGCGCAGCAACAGCTCCGGCTCGTACAGGCGCCCATATCGCTTCAAGACCTCCACGAAAACCCGGCTGAAAGTGGCCTCCTTGTCCTTAGCCAGCCCCTTCGTCATGGCCAGGCTGCGCAGAGCGGCCATCACCTCGGCGATCTCAATGCCCTGCGGGCAGCGCGCGGCACAAGAGTAGCATGACACGCAGAGCCAGATGTCATGGCTGCGCAGCACCTTTTCGGCCATGCCCAGCCGGATCATCTGCATGATCCTGCGAGGGCCGTGCTCCATCCTATCCATGGTGGGGCAAGAGCCGGAACACACGCCGCACTGAAAGCAGTACGCAAGGTCCAGCCCGCCGATCAGTGCGGCGACCTCGTCCTTGAATCGCGAGTCAAGCTCGCTGGCCATCAAGTGTGGCAGGTTGGCATCGGGTTCCATTTTCCATCTCCTAGGGGACAAGGAGTAAGGAGTGCAGAAGCGGCTCGGCGCTGACGCAGTGCTTATCCAGACCCAAGGCTGCTGGCTCCAGGCCGAAGGCGAGCCCCATCAACTGGGTGAAGTACAGGATGGGCAGGTTGTAGGTCCGGCCATACTGCTCGCCGATCTGCCGCTGACGCATGTCCAGGTTGGCCTGACACAGCGGGCAGGCCACCACGATGGCCTGCGCTCCCACTTCCTTGGCATTGTCCAGTACCTTGTGACTCATGTCCATGACGATGGGCAACTGGGTGAAGACCAGCGACACTCCGCAGCACTCAGTCTTGTACGACCAGTCCAAGCTCTCGGTCCCCAGGGCCTGCACCAAATGATCCATGTTCATCGGGTACTCGTACTCCGTCGCTCCGGTGAGCTCCGGCGGACGGGTGATGACACATCCGTAGTAGCACACCACCTTCAGCCCCTCCAGCGGTCGGGTGACGGCCGCAGCCACGGCCTCGATCCCCACCCGCTCGGTGATGGTGGTCAACAGGTGATCCACGGTCAACTCCGGCGAGGGAGTGTACTTTGTCGCAGCGACCACCTGCTCCCTCAGTTGGGGATCGGAGGTGACGTCGTGCAGGGCGGTGCGAAAGCGGATGAAGCAGGAGGGGCAGGGCACAGTCACGTAGGATAGGCCGCTTTGCTCGATAAGGGCCAGGCTCTTCAGGGGCATGACCGTGGACAGGAGGTGATCGGTGGAGTGGGTGGGGGTAGTGCCGCAGCACACCCAGCCATTGGGTTCAACCAGCTCCAGGCCGATCTTGTCGGCGATGGCCCTGGTGGACATGTCATACTCGATGGCCGTGCCATGCAGGCTGCAACCTGGATAGTAGGCCACCCTCTGGCGCCCAGGGGCTGGGGTTGTTTTTCGTCTGTGTTTCGCGCGACGGGTCAGGGGCGGCAGGGGTTTGAGCTTGCCGGTTTTGAGCATCCTGAGGGCCAGCGGTACATCCCTGTTGAAGAACTGCCCGCGGTCCAGGTCGCCTGAGAGGGCCATGCGCAGGTACAGCTCGCCCATCAATCCGGCCTCGTACATGCGCCCGAAGAGCTTGATGCCCCGCAGGGCCGCGGCGTAGAAGGCGGGCACAGGCCGCACGGCCGGCTCAACGCCCTCGTGCGCGGCCATAATCTTCAGGGCATCCATGATGCGCGGCAGGTCCATCCCTTGCGGGCAGCGGGTGGAGCAGGCCTCGCAGGCCGCGCACAGCCAGATAGTCCTGGAGCGGAGGACCATCTCCTTCTGGCCGAGCTGCACGGCCCGCAGCAGGCGGTGCGGCGTCAGGTCAAAGTGATCGGCCACCGGGCAGCCGGCGGTGCACTTCTTGCACTGATAGCACAGATAGACGTTCTCGCCGCAGGCCTCTTGAACCTGACGGGCCAGGTCGTCTCGATAGGTTATCGCCATCATCCCTCCATTTCGGATTCTTCATCCCGCAATCCGAAATTGAATCGCTTAGTACTCCCTGGGCATGTTCTGTAGTTCCTCGAAGGTGAACACCGGCCCATCCTTGCACACGTACTTATCCCCAATATTGCAGCGCCCGCACTTGCCGATCCCACATTTCATGCGCATCTCCAGTGAGTTGAGGATCCGGCCTGGCGGGAAGCCCAGCTCATCAAGGACGGGGATAGAGAACCTGATCATGATGGGCGGGCCGCAGACCACGGCCACAGCGTTGTCCGAACTGGGGGCCACCTCCTTGAGGATGGTGGGCACGTACCCCACCAGCCCGGTCCAGCCCTCGTCTCCTGCGTCTACCGTCACATGGAGCTGCACGTCGTCCCGCCCAGCCCAGTCCTCCAGATCGTACTTGTAGATCAGTTCCCCAGGGTCGCGCGCGCCGTAGATGACCGTGAGCTCGCCGAAACGGCCGCGATTGTCCGGATGAAGGATATAGTTGGTCAGCGAGCGCAGGGTGGTGAAGGCGAACCCCCCGGCGACGATGACCACGTTGCTGCCCTCCAGCATGTCCATGGGGAAGCCGTTGCCGTAGGGCCCCCTCACCCTGATAGTCACCCCCTCCTCGCAGTTGTGCAGGGCAGTGGTCACCACCCCCATCCGCTTGACGGTGAATTGCAGAACCCCCTGCTCCATGGGCGAGGAGGCGATGCCGATGGGGCACTCCCCCGCGCCCAGCACCGACAGCTCGGCGAACTGACCGCACCGGAAGGCAAAGCCATCCCTGTCTGTATCGTCACGAAAGACGAGCTCGAAAGTCTTGATGTCCCGAGCCTCATTCTCGACGGTGATCTTTTGTATAACCGCTGGACAGGGCAGGTATGGATTGCGCATCTCCCTCACTTCTCCATGTCGTGGAGCGCGATTGTGGTTTCGCTACACGCTTCACGCTCCCCGCTTCACGACAATGCGGTTGAGCACTTCCCGAAGGTCCATGTTCACCGGGCAGTTGCGGATGCAACGGCCACACCCGACACAGGCGATCTGGCCGTAATTCTCCACGAAATAGTGGAACTTGTGCATGATCCGCTGCCTCATCCGCTCCCTGCCGGAGGGGCGGGGGTTGTGGCCCGAAGCGTGAAGGGTGAAGAGCGGAAACTGGCAGGAATCCCAGATGCGTACCCTCCGACCTCGGGAGCCCTCTTTTTCATCCAGAATGTCGAAGCAGTGACAGGTGGGGCACAGATAGGTGCACACCGCGCACCCCAGACACTTCTGGTGTAGCTCATCCCAGAAGGGATCCTCGTACATTCCATCGAGCTTCTCTTTAATGCCTTCCACACTCGGCCCCGAAATCGTCTGCTCAGCACAGGCGGCGATCTCCGCTTTCAGGTTCACATCCGCCGGAGCCGCCTCACGGAAGTAGGGGCTGTCAGCCACCAGGGCTTCCCCTCGCTCGGTAACCGTTTCCACCAGGTAACGGTCGCCCAGGTCCGTGAACAGGAGGTCCAACCCCTCCGTAGTGAAAGGCCCTCCGCCGAGGGTGGTGCAGAAGCAAGTACTCAAAGGGCGGTTGCAGCCCAGTCCGATGAGGATGGTGTTCTCCCGTCGCGTCACGTAGTAGGGGTCCTGGACATCGGGCGCGTTGAACACCTTATCGAGCAGGAGCAGGCTTCGGGCGTCACAGGGCCGCACACCGAAGATCACTCTTTGCTCCTCCGGCAGGGGCATGATGGCGACTTCACCTTCCTCGTAAGCAAACAACGTCTCCGAGTGGGGGAAGAAGATCTCCTTGAGGGGCCGCTTGGAGTTGTGGGAGTCGAGGAGGGCCTCGTCCCCGGTGCGGAGCGGTTCGAAGCGGAGCAGGCCATCCCGCTGGACAGGGGCAAACACCCGGCGTGCCTTGAGCAGCTTTTCGAGGACATCGGTTATGGCGCTTTTTACGATGACTCTATCGCTCATCCGTTCTCCGACTTAGGACTATTTGATGAACTCCTGGGGGTCGTCCGGCCTGAAGGTCGCCAGGGGAGGGATGGCCTCCACTTCTATCCCCGCCTGGTAGCCGTACCACTCCCTGACATCCTTGATCATCTTGCGGGTCAGGGCCCGGAGATCAATACCCATAGGGCAGGCCCGGCTGCACGCGCCGCAGTCCACGCACCGCCCAGCAGTGTGGAGAATGCGCACGAGGTGGAAGATCAGGGTATCCGAGGGGTCATCCGTCTTGCCGAACCAGGCGGGTTGCGTCTGGTCAATGAAGCACTCCTGGCAATAGCACAGGGGGCAGGCCTCCCGGCAGGCGTAGCAGCGGATGCATTGGCTAAACTCCTGGCTGAAGTAGGCCCACCTCTCGTCACTGCTCCGGGCCTCCAACGCCCTGACCTCGGGGAAGGGATCGGCGACCTCAAGGGCGGGCACGGGATCGCCGATCAGGAGGTCATACACCGCAGGCGTTCGGTACTCGCATGTTAGGCACCCCTGGCAGAGAAAATCCTGCTGGGGCAGGCGCTCCTCGAACCCCTCGCCCGCCAGGATAATCTCCCCATCCGCCAGGGTCGCCTTCAGGACCTCTTTCCCCTCCAGTTGGTCCTCGATCCTTCGCCGGTCCATGATGCCTTGGCAGGGAACGCCGATGATGAGGACATTCTCTCTCGCCAGTTGCCTTTCCATGACCAGCCCCACGATGGCGCGCGCGTCGCAGCCCTTGGCGACCACCGCTATCTTTTCGTCCCTACCCCGCAGGTATGTGGCCAGGTTGTTCTCGCACCAGGCGTTCCACACCAGCCTCTCCGCCTCATCGGGGCGGCGGATAAAGCAGGGGCTGGTACGAAGGGGTAAGGATCCGCTTTCGTACCCGATGATCAGATCCACTTTTTCATCGCGGAGAAGTGATCTGGCTACTTCTATTAGCTGTGGAGAAAGGTCTCCCATACCTCACCGTTCCCACACCCATCACTCGGACAGGAAATCCTCTAGCGTCAAGATGCTGTCCGAATTCTGATCCGGCCAGGTTCCACTATTGCCAGCTTGCCAGGCATCTGGGCTACGGGCTCTTCTTGTTGCAGAAAGCCTTCCAGCAAGTTGAGAATGAAAGAAGCGGTTGCTGTCCTCGGAAGCTTGAGGACCACCAATCCAGCGTAATCTCCAGGCGGGTAGTTCGAATATCTGAGAAACCCAAATCGCCTGTTACGAGGCATAGGCCTCACTCTGAGCATAAGCTGCAATCTGGGGATCTTTGGCCCCCCGCAGGCCAATGTCACGCACATCTATTGCTTCGTGTTTGTAGCGCCGTAGCAGATCACATCTATCGAACGAGGAAGGTCCTCATCAACCAGAAAGCGCATGGCCCTATCCTGCTGGGCCGAATCTACGTACGATGTCGGCATCGAAGGACAAAACCCCAAGACCCCCGTCCTGAATCAGGGCCTTGGTTTTCTGCCGGGCCTCATGGTCGCTGGCCCCAGCACGGCGGCGAAAATAGTAGACCACAGCCACAGTCCAGGCTGAGACGCTGCCATCTACATCGCCAGCCTCTACCGCTCCCAACAGGGCACTGCTGCCTTGCCATCCCCTTCGATGTCTGGCTACATCTTCGAGGACATTGACATCAATCAGGATCGCCGCTCCCCCCACGTGACAGCTTCGATGATCGCTTGTTGTTCCTCCTCGAGGGGCAATTCGGGTTCCGTTCCAATCGGGGAGAGCAAGCGACGGCTGACTTTGGCATTTGGATACTCGGCCCTGATCTCTGCCTCAAGTGCTGCCAGCCTCAATTCCTCGACTTCCTTCTTGGTCTTCTCCAGCCTAGCCTGATCAACCTGTTGGGGAGCCCTCTCTAAGAACTTAAGGAAGGCCAGTACACCTCTATCGAACTCCTGAACCGTGATTGTCCCCCCTTCTTTCCTCTCCCTTCCCCCCTCTTTCCCTCCCAGCCTATCCCCTGTCCTTCACCAACCGCTCCGCCGGGCCAAGGGCTTTCACCCCCTCCACGACCTCGGTGACCACCCGCGAGAACTTCTCCCCCTCGGCGGCCGATACCCAGGAGAAGTTCACCCGGCCGGGCTCGACTCCCACGTACTCCAGCAGGCTTTTCAGCAGGGCGAACCGCCTCCGGGCGTAGTAGTTTCCGCTGATGTAATGGCAATCGCCGGGATGGCAGCCTGACACTAGCACCCCATCGGCACCGCTCTGCAGGCTCTTGATGATGAAAAGGGGATTGACCCGCCCCGAGCAGGGGACACGGATGATTCGGATGTGGGGAGGGTATTGGATCCGGCTGACGCCGGCCAGATCCGCTCCCGCGTAGCTGCACCAGTTACACAGGAAGGCGATGACCTTAGGCTCCCAGTCAGCAAAGGATTTCGGATCTCTGTCTTCTGCCATCTGTCTTCTGCTTTCTGCCCTCTGCCATCAAGCAAACCGGAAGGCGCTAATTGCTGCGAGGACCTGCTCATTAGTGAACCCCCGAAGGTCTATTGCCCCACTGCGACAGCCGGCCGCGCAGGCCCCACAGCCCTTGCATAGGGCCTCGTTGACCTGAGCCGCCCTGATCCCCCATCTCTCATCCACCACCCGCACCTCCACAGCCTTGTAGGCGCATATTAACTCGCACAGGCCACAGGCACTGCATCTGGCGATGTTCACTGTGGGGACAATGCCTTCAGCTTCGATCATCTCCTTGCTCAAGATCGTGCATGCCCTAGAGGCTGCGGCCTGAGCCTGAGCGATGCTCTCGTCAATGAACTTGGGTGAGTGGGCCAACCCGCACACAAACACCCCCTCCGTGGCGAAGTCCACCGGCCGGAGCTTGACGTGAGCCTCCAGGAAGAACCCATCTTCGTTCAGGGGGACTTTCAACATCTGGGCCAGGGGTTTGTTCTCCGCCCGAGGGACCGTGGCCATGCTCAACGCCACGAGGTCCGCATCTATCAGCAGCTCCTCACCTATCACGGGATCCCGCACCCGCACCCACAGGGCATCCTTCCCATTCAGGCTTTGTCGTGTGACCAGGGGCTCTCCCCCCTCGTCGTAGCGGATGAAAATGACGCCCGCCTCCCTGGCCCTCCGATAGTAGTCCTCCTTGAAGCCATAGGTCCGGATATCGCGGTACAGCACGAAGACATTCGTCTGCGGGCTGAGCTCCTTGATCTTGAGGGCGTTTTTAATCGCCTCGCTGCAACAGGTTCGGCTGCAATAGGGGTGCTCTCCGTTGCGGGAACCCACGCATTGGATCATGACGAC
>CAYRNM010000043.1:10310-17849 GCA_964425465.1 uncultured Anaerolineae bacterium
GGCTGCAATAGGGGTGCTCTCCGTTGCGGGAACCCACGCATTGGATCATGACGACGGAGTTGCAAGTTGCAAGTTGAAGGTTGCAGGTTGCCTGTCCGTCGGACAGACGGGCAAGCTGCTCCTCTAGCTCACTCTGGGTGACCACGCAAGGGTCCTCGCCGTACAGGTATTCTGTCGGCCTGTACTCCTCCGCACCGGTGGCCAGGATGACTACCCCGTGCTCCAGCACCACCGGCTCGGTCCGGCCGTCCCCGCCATCTAGTGTGGTGCGGAAGTTGCCCACGTAGCCAGAGATGTCCTCAACCTCCGCGCCAGTGAAGACGTGGACCCGGGAGTTGGACCTCACTCGTTCCACAAGCTCCCTCAGGTGTTCCTGCACCTGGTGGCCTTCCAGCGTGTAGTGGATTCGGCGGAGCATGCCCCCTAGCTCCTCCTCCCGCTCCACCAGATAGGCATCAAAGCCTTCCTCGGCCAGTGCCAGCGCAGCGGTCATCCCCGACAACCCACCCCCGATCACCAACCCAGCGGGGGTGACCGGGAGGGACTGTCTCTGCAGGGGCTCCAGCCTCCCGGCCTTGGCCACCGCCATGCGCACCAGATCCTTCGCCTTCTCCGTGGCTGCCTGTGGCTCATGCATGTGCACCCAGGAGCACTGGTCGCGGATGTTGGCCATCTCAAACAGGTAGCGGTTCAGCCCCGCCTCTTGGATCGTCTCCTGAAAAAGGGGTTCGTGGGTGCGGGGTGTGCAGGAGGCCACGACCACCCGGTTCAGGCCATACTCAGCAATCGTCTCCTTGATCCGCTCCTGCGTATCCTGGGAGCAGGTGTAGAGGTTACTCTCCGCATACACCACGCGGGGAAGCGTCCTTGCATATTCCACCACCTGCGGGACATCCACCACCCCGCCGATGTTAATCCCGCAGAAGCAGATGAACACCCCGATGCGCGGCGGCTCACCTCGGATGTCTCGCTCCGTCGGGTATTCCTTCTTCTTCACCAGGGTACCCCTGGCCGAGGCCAGCACCCCGCCGGCCGCCGCCGCCGCACCACTGGCCTGCATCACCGTCTCTGGGATGTCCTTGGGCCCGGAGAATGCTCCGCAGACGAAGATGCCCGGCCGTGAGGTGGAGAGCGGGGACAGAAGGTCGGTCTTGCAGAAACCGTAGCCATTCAACTCGATCCCCAGTCGGTCGGCCAGGTCCCTGACGCCTGGCGAGGGTTCAAACCCGACCGACAGCACGACCAGGTCGAATTCCTCTTCCACCATCTCCCCACTCTCGGCCTCGTATCTGAGGAGCAGATTGTGGGTATGCGGGTCCTCTCGGATCAGGGAGACCATGTGCCGGAGGTAGCGGACGCCGTACTCCCCCTTAGCTCGCTCCACGTACTTATCGAAATCCTTGCCATAGGCCCGCATGTCCATATAGAAGATGGTCGGCTCGATCTGAGCCATGTGCTCCTTGGCGATGACCGCCTCCTTGGTGGCGTACATGCAGCACACCGAGGAGCAGTACCCCCGCCCCTGGGCCGCGTCCCGCGAGCCCACACACTGGATAAAGGCCACACGAGTCGGGATGTCGCCGTCGGAGGGGCGCTGCACCCGTCCCTTGAAGGGGCCGGAGGCGGACAGGATACGCTCGAACTCGATGCTGGTCACCACGTTGGGGTAACGCCCATAGCCGAACTCGCCCTGCAACCGGGCATCGAACTCCTCGAACCCTGGGGCCAGAATAATGGTCCCCACCCGAAGTTCCCTGGTCTGTTTCTCATCGTCATACCTGACCGCATTGGCCAGGCACACATGCTCGCACAGCCCGCAGCCAATACACGTCTCCCGATCAATGGCGAAGGCCAGTGGCACGGCCTGGGGATATCGGATGTATGCCGCCGCACGTTGGCTCAGCCCCTCGTTGAAGGTGTCCACAGCGCTCACCGGGCACAGGCGAGCGCACACCCCACAGCCGGTGCACTTTCCCACATCAATGTACCTCGGCTGCTGCTCTACCTGGACGGTGAAATTCCCCGCCTGGCCGAGGAGGCCTTGGACCGTCGCGCAGGTCATGACATCAATGTTCAGGTGTCGCCCGCACTCCACCAGCTTGGGGGACAGGATGCACATCGAGCAGTCGTTGGTGGGAAAGGTCTTGTCCAGTTGCGCCATCACCCCGCCGATGGTGGGCGAGGACTCCACCAGGTAGACCTTGAACCCCGATTCAGCCAGGTCGAGCGAGGCCTGGATGCCGCCGATCCCTCCTCCGACGACCATCACCGCGCCGATTACGGATTTCGGATTTCCCATTTTGGAGCGTTCCATTTCGGAATTCGGATTGATTCTGCGATCTGCGTCTGTCCAGGGAACAGGCATCGTCAACCCGAAATTGATTGGTATCTGGGCGAGTTGCCCTCGATGCCTACCATGGCCATCAACCCCGCCTGCTCCAGAGCAACGATGTGCGGCAGTACTAATCGGGGAGCCATCCCCATCTCGCCGGCCATCGCCTTCACCGATAGGGGCCGATCAGCGGTCAGGAGCAACAGTCTGCTTCTCAGATACTCGGCCACGACGCTGGGCTCTAGGAGGGCATCGAAGACCTCCTGACTGATCGGCTGGCCGTAGACATCCCCCTTATCAACCATCTCCCGCTCCCGGCCCACCAGCCACCTGATCTGCTCGCCCTCCATGACGCGCCGGGCCGCCGCCAGCCGCTTCTGCAACTCATCCCAAGACAATCCCTCGCTTCGGCCCAAGGGCCCCAGGGCCTTGATGCGCTCCGTGAAATCGCGCACCAGTGTGGCGAAATGTTCCCCCTCCCCGGCCGAGACCCAATCCAGGACCAGGCGATCCGGGTTCACCCCAGCTAGTTCCAACAGCCGCTTGAGGACCTTTGCTCGGTTGCGGGCATAGTAGTTGCCAGTGGCGTAGTGACAGTCCCCTGGATGGCAGCCCAGCACCATCACCCCGTCCACCCCGCGAGAAAAAGCCCTCAGCACGAAAACCGGATCAACCCGGCCAGAGCACATCACCCGGATGACCCGAAGTGTGGGCGGGTATTGGAAGCGGGACACTCCGGCCAGGTCGGCCCCGGCGTAGGAGCACCAGTTGCACAGAAAGCCCAGGATCTTCGGCTCAAAGCCGCCTGTCGCTGTCATGTTACCAGCTCCGTGTAGCACGCTAAGCCTAGGGTCAAAGACAAGGATGGGGGTGAGATCTCACCCTAGACCTCAACCAACGCGTCAATCTGAGCGAAGAGCTGCTGGTCGGTGTAATGCTGCATGGAGATGGCCCTCTCCGGGCAGCCTGCCCCACACACTCCGCAGCCCTTGCATGAGGCGGCGATGGTCTGCGCCTTGCGGCCTGCTTCCGTGTCCCGCAGTACGATGGCCTTATAGGGACATACCGTCTCACACAGCCCACAGCCGATGCACTTCTCCTCATCCACCACCGAGATGATGGGCTCAACTCCTACCTTGCCCCCGCCCAGCAGGATTGAGGCCCGCGCGGCTGCGCCGTAGGCCTGGGATACGCTCTCCCCCACGTCGGATGGCCAGTGGGCGGAGCCGCACAGGAATATGCCGTCGGTGGCGAAATCCAGCGGCCTGAGCTTGACGTGGGCCTCCAAGAAAAAGCCGTACTCATCCACCGGCACCTTGAGCATCTGCGCCAGGTTCGGGGCATCGGCTTGGCCGACCAGCGGGGTGGACAGGACAACCAAATCGGAAGGAATGGTTAGGGCCTGGCCCAGCAGTTCGTCGTATACGACGACCTGTCCATCATTGACCGTCGGTGGCGATTGCGGGCTATACTGGATGAAGGTCACTCCCTGACCCCGGGCCTCCCGATACAGGCCCTCGTATTCCACCCCCAGAGTCAGCATATCCCGATATAGCACGTACACCTGCGCCCTGGGATCCGCTTCCTTGATCAATAGTGCGTTCTTGACCGCCATCATACAGCAGATGCGGCCACAATAGGAGCGCTCATCGCTGCGGGAGCCCACGCATTGGATCATCACCACGGAGGGGTGGGCAACAGGTAACGAGGCAACAGGTCGCACGGTGCTAGTCTCCTCATGACCTGTGACCCGTAACTCGTGACCTCTTAGGGCCAACAGCTTCTCCAGCTCCCCTTGAGTGATGACCTTCTCCCCATCGTAGCCGTACATTCCCACCGGCTTGAACTCCTTTGCGCCAGTGGCGACGATAATCGCCCCTACGCTGAAGGCCAGTTCTTTCTCTCCCTGCTCCACTACGACCTCGTAATTGCCTACGAAGCCCCTGACATCGCGCACTTCAGTTCCGGTGAACACCTCAATGTTGGGGTGGCGCTTGACGGCCTCCACCTTCGCGTCAATGAAGGTTCGTGCGTCGTCCCCGGTGGGATACAGGCGGTGCACATCCCTCAACAGGCCGCCCATCTCCGCTTCCCGCTCCACCAGCTTGACCTCGAAGCCCTGGTTGGCCAGGCTGAGGGCCGCACTCAGGCCGGCTACCCCCGCCCCGATCACCAGCGCGGCGGGGATGACCTCCACCTCAATGGCCTCCTTGGGCTCCAGGAGCGCAGCCCTGGCTACCCCCATGCGCAGCAGGTCCTTCGCCTTGTCGGTCGCCCGCTCCCGCTCCTGCATGTGCACCCACGAGCACTGGTCCCGGATATTGACGAACTCAAATAGGTAGGGATTGAGGCCCGCCTGCTGGCAGGTGGTGCGGAAGAGGGGCTCGTGGGTGCGGGGGGTGCAGGAGGCCACCACCACCCGGTTTAGGCCCTCCTCCGTGATGCCCTTCACGATCTGCGCCCGTCCAGCATCGGCGCAGGTGTACACGTTGTCCTGAACAAAGACGACGTGGGGCAATGTCTGAGCGTACTCCACTAGCTCCGCTATGTCCAGAAAGCCAGCGATGTTGCTCCCGCAGTGGCAGATAAAGACCCCAACCCTGGCCTCATCCATAGCCTAACCCCTCATTACAACCTCTGCCGCCCGCGCTGCAGCGCCGCTGGCCTGGGCCACCGACTCGGGGATGTCGGCCGGCCCCCGGCAGTATCCGCAGGCGAACACCCCCGGCCGGGTGGTGTCCGTTGGGGAGAAGGGATCGGTCTTGATGAAATCGTACTCATCCAGCTCAAGCCCCAGGAGAGCGCCCAACTCCTTCGCGCCATGTCGGGGCACCAGGCTGATGGCCAGCACTGCCAGGTCCACCTTTTCGCTCCCCGCCTGACCCGAGGGGGTGTCCTCATAGCAAATGACAGGGCATTCATCTCCGTCCTGGGTGATCTCCGCCACCCGTCCCCGTATGTAGGTCACATTGTACTCCCTCTCGGCCCTGGCCACGTACTCCTGAAAGCCCTTGCCCGCTGCTCGCAGATCGGTGTAGAAAATCGTCGAATGCAGTTCCCGGTCGTGCTCATTGGCCAGGATGGCCTCCTTGGTGGCGTGCATGCAGCAGACCGAGGAGCAGAACCGGTTGTGTTTGACATCCCGGGAACCCACACACTGGATGAACCCCAGCCGCTTGGCTGGCTCCCTGTCCGACAGGCGCCCCAGATGGCCGCCGGTGGGCCCCGAGGCGCTGATCAGCCTCTCGTACTCCAGGGAGGTAATGACGTTTCGGTACTTCCCGTAACCATACTGTCTGACCACAGAGGGATCGAAGGGATCAAAGCCGGTGGCTACGACGATGGCTCCCACGTGCATATCAAGGGTCTCCTCGGCCATCTGGTGGTCAATGCACTTGGGGCCACACACTTCCACGCAGCGCCAGCACTCGGAGCAGATGCCGCAGTGCAGACAGCGCAGCGCCTCGGCGCGGGCCTGCTCCTCAGTGAGGCCCAACTCCACCTCGCGGAAATCGCGGATGCGCTGCTGGATGGGCGCGGTGGGCATGATCACCCTAGGCCCCATGTTCACCTCGCCACGCTCGATTAATTCCGCGATTTCCCCGTCCGTGGGATGAGCTACTGGCAGGGGCTGGAGCTCACGGGGGGTAAGGAGGGGTACGCCACGCAAATAGCGGTCAATGGACAAGGCCGCCCGCCGCCCATCGGCGATAGCCTGGATGAGTGCCCCCGGCCCGCGAGCCGCATCCCCGCCCGCGAATATGCCTGGCCTGTTCGTCTCCAGCGTCTGCGGATTGACGACGAAAGTGCCCCGTCGGGTGATCTCCAGGCCATGATCCGGTTTCAGGAAGGAGATCTCTGGAGCCTGAGCCACAGCAGCGATCAGGGCGTCGGTCTCGATGATGAACTCGGAGCCCTGGATGGGGATAGGGCGACGACGACCGCTTGCATCAGGTTCGCCTAAGCGCATGCGGATGCAGCGCACGCCGCTGATATGACCATTCTCCGAAAGCACCTCCACGGGCTGGGTGAGCATTTCGAACTTAATACCCTCGCGCTCGGCGTCCTCAATATCCCAGGTATTGGCTGGCATCTCGGCCCGCGAGCGGCGATAGGCAATGATCACCTTCTCTGTTCCCAAACGCAGGGCGGAGCGGGCGGCGTCAATCGCCGTGTTGCCGCCACCGACGACTACCACCTTGCTGCCCAACCTCATCTCCCCACCCAAGTTCACCATCCTGAGGAAGGGCACGCCGTGGTACACACCCTCCGCATCCTCACCTGGTATCCCGAGGTGCTGTGGCTCGTGTGCCCCTATGGCCAGGAAGACCGCCTCGTATCCTTCGTCAAACAGTCTGTTGATGTCACTAACGGGGCTGTAGAGTTTTAGCTCGACACCGAGCTCCAGGATATCATCAATCTCTCGCTGCAGCACATGGCGGGGCAGGCGATAGGCAGGGATGCCCACGCGCATCATCCCGCCGGCCACGGGGAGGGCCTCGAAGATAGTCACCCGGTATCCCATCCGCGCCAGGAAATGGGCAGCCGTCAGACCCGCCGGACCGGCACCGACGATGGCTACGCTGGCCGATGGCTGATCGTCAGGTGCTGATGGTTGATGATTTTCCTGTGTGCTCTGTGGTCTGCTATACACCCAGTCCGCCACAAAGCGCTTCAAAGCGCAGATGGCCACTGGCTCATCCAGCTTACCCCGGTTGCACTCCGCCTCACATGGATGGTCGCACACCCGTCCCACTGTCGCTGGGAAGGGGTTGTACTGCTTGACCACCTCCAGGGCCTCCTGGTACCGCCCCTGGGCGATGAGGGCAATGTATCCCTGGGCACTGGTCTCTGCCGGGCAGGTGGCCTTACAAGGGGAGGTCCCCCGCTTGCTCACCAGGTAAGCATTAGGGATCGCCTGGGCGTAAGGCCGGTAGATCGCCCTGTGCTCCGATAGTCCCTGGTTGAACTCATCGGGCAGTATGACCGGACATACCTCCACGCAGTCGCCACAGGCGGTACATTTCTCCTCATCCACGTATCTGGGATGCTTGAGTATCTTCACCCTGAAACGGCCAACCGAGCCTGTGACCTCCTTCACTTCCGAGTAGGTATGGAGGGTGATATTGGGATGTCGGGAACAGTCAGCCAGCTTGGGGGACAGGATGCATATGGCGCAGTCATTTGTGGGGAAGGTCTTGTCCAAC
>CAYRNM010000044.1:0-7711 GCA_964425465.1 uncultured Anaerolineae bacterium
CCAAGCTGAGCGTTGATAACAAGAAAAGGCTGTCCGACTTCGCCCAGGAGGTGATTAAGATCGTGGGGACCTGACCCGCCCTTTTTTTTCGGATAATTTTTTGTTTTCTTTATCTTTTATCTTTTTTAAGAAGCGAAGTGAGGATTTCCAGAGCGGAAAGGAGGTGACGGAGATGGCAGGAGTGATCAACACACTCCTCTCCCTTGGCATCGGAGCCCTCTCTATGACCAGGGAGCGAGCCCAGAAGGTCGTTGATGAGCTGGTCAAGAAAGGCGAGGTCAGATTGGAGGAATCCAAGGCCCTGATTGATAAGATGACCTCCAGGGGCGAGGAGGAGCGGGCTGAGCTGAGCAAGCTCATCGAAGAAGAACTGAAGAGGGCAAAGACTGGCATAGCGACTCGTAAGGACATCGAAGAGCTGAGCACGAAGATAGACGCCCTGGCCGAGAAGCTGGCCGGCGAGTAGAGCACCTCAACCAGGCATCGGCTGGGGATGGCCACCATGACTGGGTCTAACCAGCCGATGCCTGCCATGTCGGGAGGAGAATCCCATGAGCTTGATCAGCCGTATGGCTCAGATGGCCGTTGCTCTCCTGCGTCCGAAGGATCTGATGAAGATCGCCCGTGACGCCTCTGGCCCTATGATGGCCAAGCTAGACAAAGAGGAGAAGATGACTTTCATCAAGACCTTCGTTGAGGAAAACCTCGACAAGATGCTCGAGGGATTGGGGCGGGAAGATAAGGCTCAGTTGATGAACGCCCTCCTGCCCAGAATCCTCAAGGAATTCCCCCTGGCGGATTTGGACATCCTGGGCGGGTTCTCAGATGAGAACCCCTAGCCCAGAAGGAGGTGGAAAATGAGTGGCCTGCCGACTATCGGCTTTCCAGAATTGCTTCTGATCCTCGGTGTTGTCCTGTTGATCTTTGGGCCAAGTCGGTTGGCCGGGTTGGGAGGCGCCCTGGGACAGACGATCAGGGACTTCCAACGGGCTCTGAAGGGCCTGGAGGATAAAGTGGGCTCGGACATGAGTGATATCCCTGACACATCCGAAAAACAATCCGGTCCAGAAGAGACAGGGGAGCGGAAGGCCAATTAAAGAGGGAGAGTGTTCACCAATGGGAAAATACTGCCCGTTCCTTGAAACGGACCCTTGCCGACAGGGGGACTCGCTTTATTGTTGCGCTGTGGGCGTTAACTTCTACTCCGTAGGGCCGGAGCGAGAGCTGTGCCAAACTTGCCCTGTTGCCCACCTGGGCGATGCTTTGCTCTGCGAGCACCTGGATGTCTATGCTTTCCTGCAAGTCAACGGGGAGGGAAAGCGATCCGTCCGAGTGGAAATGGAATGTCGCCTGGGAGCGGGTCAGGTGCCTGACTCGGTTCGGTGCGACATCTGCCCCGCGATGCAGGATGCTGGCTTTGAAGGCATTCCGGGCCTCGTGTCGCTGGGAGATGTGAGGTGGTCCAGGGAGTAGTCTCCGGGGGAGAGTCTTGCGAGTTCGGAGGGTAGAGCCATGTTCATTTCTGTAGTCATTCCCGCCTACAACGAAGAGCGGTACCTGGGCCGCTGCCTGCAAGCGCTGCGCGCCCAGAGCTGTCCGGCTTCACGCTTCGAGATCATCGTGGTGGACAATGGCAGCACCGACACCACAGCCCGGATCGGCCGGGGATTCGGAGCCCGGGTGGTGGGGGAGCCGGTCAAAGGCATCGCCAAGGCCCGCCAGACGGGCTTCGAGGCCGCCCGGGGCGAAGTGATCGCCAGTACCGATGCCGATACCGTAGTGCCGCCCTTCTGGCTGGCCCGCATCGCCGGGCATTTCGCCCGCGACCTGGAGCTGGGCGGTCTCTATGGCCCGGTGTACTGGCCCGACGGCCGGCCCCATGAGCGGCTCATCATATGCAATACCCGGTCACCTGGGCGCTGATGCTCTCCAACCAGGTGGGGCGTACCCTGTGGGTGGGGAGCAACTTCGCCGTGCGAGGCAGGGCCTTCTGGCAGGTACGAGGGTTTGAGGACTTCGATGGCCAGACCCTGGCAGGAGAGGACGTCTACCTTTCCTTACGGCTGAACCGGTTGACGCGAATCGTTTTCGATCCGGATCTGATCGTGTACGCCTCCGCGGACGAGCCCGGGAGGGGTGCCTGAACTTCCTGGGGCGGGCAGCGGCCAGCACGGCCAGGGTGGTGTTCCTTCGGCAGCCGCCCCTGCCGACGCCGGACATACGATGAAACCGATTGTCCCACGATAGCACTCATTGTGATCTACTCCGTGCCGTGACGCCTCGCCGGGAATTCTGCTATGTACCGTTTTCGATGAGGAAGGAATCCCCCATGTTTATAGATCGTGGTAATCTTGAAAGACCCGCTTTGAGATCAGTTTGGTACCAGGCATTAGGGAAAGTATTGGGCGCTGCAGCTCGACGCTTGTATGGATATCGAGTAGAGCCAGATGAAAAAGAGAATTTGGCCCTGCTTAGAGCTTGTCTCAAGCAACACGCAGCAGTTGTTTATTTGAATCACCTCTTTTTGGGAGACGGACCGCTGGTGATAGCGTTTTTGTTAGATAATCTAGGCGATTCCATCTGGATAATAAGTGCAGTTGAATCACGGAAACATTATGACTTCCGCCGGGACCCGGTAAATGCTTCGATACTGCGGCTAGGTAGTTCCTTGGGGATAAGACCATTTCCCGTTGTTCAACATTATGATCGAGACGCCTATGGTTACAGAGAGGGAGTAAGGTGGCTACGGAAATTCGTTAAGGGGGCAAAGGAAGTATTGAGTCAACCTGGCGGGATAATCGTTATAGCTCCTGAAGGGACCAGAAGTCCTGACGGCGCTCTCCAAAAAGCTCAGAGCGGTATCGAGCACCTGGATAGATATGGCAACTCAATTTGCTTTTTCCCGGTGGCGCTCATACCAAAGGATAAGTATGAACGTGGGATAAGTGCTGGAAGCACTTTTGAGTTGAGAACTACTCGGCCATTCCTGGCAAAAGAGGTTCTTCCGGAAATCCCCGAGGGGCTCTCGCTCGCCGATGGGATGATGCTGAGACTGGCCAGTCTCCTACCAGAAGAAATGAGGGGAATCTATGCCTCTTATCTCAGCCCGCGCAGATGATAGATGGAAGGACAAAGATGAGCAAAATAGCCATTCTCACCGACAGCGTCACCTGCTTTCCACCAAGGCTGGCCGAGGAGCACAACATCCACGTGATACCCGTCCACATCAACTTTGGCGGAAGGAGCTACCGCGACGAGGTGGACATCACTCCGGCCCAATTCTACAAGATGCTCCGCCAGGCCGTGGATCTGCCGACGACCTCCTCTCCTTCTGTGGGGGAATACCAGGCCCTCTATCGGGAACTGGGCCAGGGGGCGGAGGCTATCGTCTGCATCACCTACTCCGGCAGCCTGGGGATGGGCTACAGTTCCGCCGTGGCGGCCAGCAAAACCCTCAATTCGCCCCGCGTCCGCATCGTTGATTCCCGCACCGCGTTGATGGCCGAGGGGTTCCTAGCACTGGAGGCCGCGCGCGCTGCGGCGGAAGGGGAAAACCTGGCCGGCGTGGTGAGGAGGGTCGAGGAGCTCGTCCCCAAGGTAAACCTCTTCATCGTCTTCGAGACGCTGGAGTACCTGCATCAGAGTGGGTGCATAGGCAAGACGAAGGCCCTGCTGGGCTCGGTCCTCCAAATCAAGCCCATCCTTTGCGTGCCGACCGAGAAAGGCATCGTTGACGTCCTGGGGAAGGCCCGCACCAAAAGGAAGGCGATGAATCAGATGTTGAACCTGATGGCCGAGAAGGTTGGGGACAACCCCGTCCACGCCGCCGTCCAGCACGCCGACGTTCCGGAGGAAGCCTGGAGGCTTACGGAGGAGATAGCAACTCGCTTCGATTGCGTGGAGCTTCACTTCGCCGATTTCAGCCCGGTTGTGGGGACTCACACCGGCCCCGGCGCGATAAGCGTGGCCTTTTACACCGAAACGCCGGCATGGTTCACAGAAGCCAAAAAACACCTTTACTCTTTTTTGAAAACATGAATTGACCCAATGAGGTTCTGGCACCCAAAATACGGCTTCTTGACGGCTGAACCGGTCTTTTCGAGAATTTTCAAGTCGTTAATGCCTCATCTGATAGCGGTCCTCGCCCCAAAAGTATCAAGCTGATTTAGGCCGTTTTTGGCTCGAAATGAACCATGCCGAAACGCCCAAATGGGGAGGAAAGCAGTGGCAGAGATCATTGAGATCCCGCGCCACGTGGCGCTTATCATGGACGGTAACGGGCGTTGGGCCCAGCAATGGGGCCTGCCCCGCTTGGCAGGGCACCGCGCCGGGGCGGAGAGCGCCCACCGTTTGCTAGGAGCCTGCTTGGGCTTCGGGCTCAAGATCATAACCCTCTACGGCTTCTCCAACGAGAACTGGCGAAGGCCCTGGGAAGAAGTGCAGGGCCTGTTCGGGATATTCGAGAAGTTTATTGACAAATACACCCAGGAACTTCACCAAAACGGCGCCCAACTGCGCCACCTGGGTCGCCTGGAAAGGCTGCCGGAGAGCCTGGTGGAGAAGATAAAATGGGCTGTAGAGCAGGCCAAGGACAACGACCAGCTTATCGTGAACTTCGCCTTCAATTACGGCGGGAGGGCGGAGATCGTGGACGCGGCGAAGCGGGTCATCGAAACCTATCGCCGGGGCGAGCTCGCTCTCGACACCCTCGACGAGGGGCTGTTCGAGCGATACCTCTACACGGCGGACCTGCCCGAAGTGGATCTCATCATCCGCACAGGAGGCGAGAAACGCCTCTCCAACTTCCTACTCTGGCAGTCGGCCCACGCCTACCTTTACTCCACCCCTGTCTACTGGCCTGACTTCGACGAGGAGGAGCTTCGTAAGGCCCTCGTGGCCTACAGCCGATGGAAGAGAGGGATTGGCGGGCCCGCGTCCACAGCGGCGGACGGGCGTCCGCACTCCATTGGAGTCAAAATATCACTATAGACAAAGGAGGATGTTATGAAAAGCTTCACCCAGAGGTTGATGGATGGAGGAACAGGAGAAGCTCTGGAGGGGATTATCTACGGGCTTGCCCGCCGCGATTCCCTGCGGGGCCTGTTCCTCCGGCAATTTGAGAGGAAGACGATGCGAGACCTGGCCGGCGATCGGAGGCCGCCGAACCAGCTCCCCGGCGTCCACCGGGACAGGAGGCTGCTGGGGCTGGCTCTGCTCCACAGCCTCGACAGGGCCCTGGGAAGGGGACTTGCCACCGATGCGGTAGCGCGAAGGTTCTTGCATAACCTGGTACGGTGGTACATCGTCGAGGATTATGACCGGGACCTCAAGGAGAGGTTCAGGGCCGAGCACGGTTACGGCCCTCCCTGGTTCCTGACCATCAGCCCAGGGAAGGCCTGCAACCTGAGGTGCGTCGGCTGCTACGCTAACTCCAGCACCAACCCTGAGAAGCTGGACTGGGAGATCACGGACCGCATCATATCCGAGGCCAAGGAGCTTTGGGGCGTAAGGTTCATCTCCATCTCGGGTGGGGAGCCGATGGCCTATAAATCCAACGGTAAAGGCATGTTGGACATCTTCGAGAAGCACAACGACACATTTTTCCTCATGTACACCAATGGCACGCTGATTGACGAGAAGGTGGCACGGAGGATGGCCCAGGCGAGCAACATCACCCCCGCCATCTCGGTGGAGGGGATGGAGGAGAGGACGGACGCCCGGAGGGGAAAGGGCGTCTTCCAGAGGGTGCTGCACGCCATGGGTAATCTCAGGGAGGCAGGCGTTCCCTTCGGGGTGTCGCTAACTGCCACCCATGACAATTACCAGGAGATCCTCTCCGACGAGTTCCTCGACTTCTTCCTCGAGGAGCAGGGCGCACTCTACGGCTTTATCTTCCAATACATGCCCATCGGCCGTGGCTTCACCCTGGAGCTGATGCCCACCCCGGAGCAGAGGGTTTGGATGCTGAGGCGGACCTGGGAGGTAATAAGGGCGCGCAGGATCTTCCTGGTTGATTTCTGGAACTCCGGCCCCTCCGTCTTCGGCTGTCTGGCAGGGGGCAAGGAGAGCGGCTACCTGTACATTGACTGGAATGGGAAGGTGATGCCCTGCGTCTTCTATCCCTACTCGCCGGTCAACATCCATGAGGTCTACAAGAACGGCGGGAACCTGCATGACGTCTGGAGCCACCCCTTCTTCGAGGCCATACGCCAGTGGCAACGTGAGTATGCCGCGAAGCAAAGCAATTGGTTGATGCCCTGTGCCATCAGGGATAACCACGAGACGTGTCGCAAGCTCCTCGAGACCTGTCGCCCTGAGCCCGAGGACGAGATGGCGAGGGAGGCACTCCTAGATGAGGATTACTACCGGGGACTGGTAGCCTACGACCGGAGGCTGGCCGAGCTCACCGAGGACATTTGGCAGAGGGAGTACCTGGGATTGAAATGAACCATGTTAGAGAAGGACCGGATCATGACCACCACGCTCGTACAGGCAATCGCCGAGTACCAATGTCGAAGAAGGGAGGTTCTATGCATCGCGTTGTGATCACTGGCCTGGGGGCCATCACGCCCATCGGACTGAGCGTGGAAGAGTTTTGGGCCAACCTGACGGCGGGCGTCTCGGGAGTGGGGCCTATCACTCAGTTCGACGCCACAGGCTTCCCCGTGCGCATCGCCGCCGAGGTCAAGGGCTTTGACCCCCGGGACTACATGGACTTCAAGGAGGCCAGACGTTCCCATCGTTCGACCCACTTCGCCCTGGCCGCTGCCCGCATGGCCCTGGCCGATGCTGGGCTCACCGTGGATCGGGCGAACGCGGAAAACGTGGGCGTGGTCATCAACACCGGCGGTGGGGGAATCGGTGAGCTGGAGGGAGCCACGCGCATCCTGGACCAAAGGGGGCCAGAGCGGGTCAGCCCCTTCGTTGTGCCCAATGTCATGGCCAACGCTGTGTCCTGCCCGGTCTCCATCCACACCGGTGCCCAGGGGCCGGTGATCACCTCCACGTCCGCCTGCGCCAGCGGCACCCAGGCTTTCTTGGAAGCCATGCACATCCTGCGCCGAGGCGAGGCAGAGGCCATCATTGCCGGGGCGACGGATGCCCTTATCACTCCAGTGGTCATAGCCAGCCTGGCCAACGCCGGGGCCCTCTCCCGTCGGAATGAGGAGCCGGAGCGGGCCAGCCGCCCCTTCGACCGGGACAGGGATGGCTTCGTCATGGGGGAGGGGGCGATCGCCATGATCTTGGAGACGGAGGCGCACGCCCGGCGGCGGGGTGCCCGCATCTATGCCGAGGTGGCCGGAGGGGCTCTCACCGCCGACGCCTACCACATCACCGCTCCGGAGCCTTCGGGAGATGGGGCTATCAAAGCTATGCGGCGGGCCCTGGAATACGCTCAAATGCGACCCGAGGAGAGTAACGTCGTCTTCGCCCACGGCACCAGCACCCCCCTGAACGACGTAGTAGAGACCAAGGCCATCAAAGCGGCTTTTGGGGAGCACGCCTATCGGATCCCCGTCAGCGCCACTAAGTCCATGGTGGGGCATCTGTTGGGGGCGGCGGGGGCTATCTCCGCCCTGGCAGCAGTCCTCGCCATCCGGAATGGGGTGATTCCCCCCACCATCAACCTGGAGAACCCCGACCCCGAGTGCGACCTGGACTATGTGACTCAGGTAGCCCGAAAACAGTCTGTCCGCGCGGCCATGGTTAA
>CAYRNM010000044.1:7811-17748 GCA_964425465.1 uncultured Anaerolineae bacterium
TGGACTATGTGACTCAGGTAGCCCGAAAACAGTCTGTCCGCGCGGCCATGGTTAATGCCTTCGGCTTCGGCGGCCAGAACGCCGTGCTTATCTTCAGGAAGTACGCTGAGGAATACTACTGAGATGGAGGAAGATCATGTCCACACACGACATCACATCAGGCGGCGAAGGTGCCCGCTCCTTGGCGAGCACAGAAGCTCGTCCAATAAGGGAATACATTTGGCAGCCACGGCCAATGAACGTTTGGGTTGGCATGAACCCTTGCAACAAGCTTCAGTGGCACGTTCTCCACGAAATGCTGAAGAGGCTTGAGGCCAAGGGGTGTATCTTTGTTCAGTTGCCACGGGAGGAAACGGGGCTTGGGACAGTGGCCCATCTCGCCATAGGCTTTGGAGCAAGCCTGCGTGAGGAGGTCACACCGAGCGTAGTCTATGGCCGACTACCGAAGCCGCGAGGCACGGTTCTGATGGTGACTACGGTCAAAAGGATCCCGGAGATGAACCCCTTTGACCTGGCCCGTGAGCAACTCGTGAGGAAAAGCAGCCACATTGGCATCCTGGTTGAGGGCGACCTGAAGGGAACGACTGTGAAGAGAGCGCTCTGGGCCAGCATGGCAGGAAACTATCGCCTGCTTGAAGACAGTGAAGAAGACCTCTTGGACGATCTGGCACTCCGTGTGCAAGCGCACGCCGGCGCAGAAAAGGTAAATCGCCATGAAGGCGATGAGGCAACAGGAATAACGTGGCAGGAGTGGGGGGAATCGCCTGTCCACCGCGATATTGCTCAGGCGGGGCGCGCTCTGGGGGAAGCCAATATCATTGAGGATGAAGTGGCCCTGGATCAATATGGTTCGCAGAGACAGGCACGGGAGGTGCTGAGATTCCTGGAGAGGGGGGCGCTGGGGGAAGGTATGCGGAGCCAGCTCGACCCGAAGTTGTGCGTCATGGGCGTGACGGCAACAGGTGGGGGCAAGGTTAACGTCAGCCCTGACCCGCTGGATGGGCATGTTATCCCCATCGGTCAGTTGACGCGGGAAGGCTATGTGCGGGCCATCCCACAGGACTGCCCTATTGCTTTCAAAGACCCTTCAATAGAGACGCATGAAAACGGGATGGTGTACCTTGCCGGTGCCCTGGTCAACGCCGGCCTTGTAGATCGCTTTGACAGCTTCTTGCAGTTCCTCAAGAACCACTTTGCCCAACACGACCGCATAGATGTACTTCCCCCCGGCATGGAAGCCAAAGTGGTGGCTATAGAACACTTCCACCGGCAACCCAGGAGGGGCAGCATAAAGGATCCAGCAAAGGTGGAGCTCGTCCATCCAGACGAAGAGCGTTTCCCAAAGGTTGATTTCCCTTGTGGCGTGCGCGAGGCGGAACTGCAGTTGCTTTCGGCGCTCTTTCAGGCCCACGCCTTTAGAGAGCCAGGCCCTCTGGATAAAGTGATCATCGCTCTTCTTCCGGGTCACGGCTCTGTGGCTGTCTATGGAGGGCCTAGAGAGGAGCTCACCGACATCTTGATCAATGGTATGGAGATGGAACAACCAACGCGGGTCTGAGGTGGTTTTTATGAAGGCTATCCAATTCGTGCAGAGCATCCCCCGCTATCTCCCCTCCAAAGCTATCGGCACCTTCTACCAGCCCATCTTCTGGAGCCGACTCTCCTGCCTGGAGTACCGCGAGGTGCCGGAGCCTCATCTGCCCAACGAGAACTGGGCTAAGATAAAAGTCCGATACGGGGGAATCTGTGGCACCGACGTGGGCACTATCTTCCTCCACACGAGCCCCTCGCTCTCGGCCTTCGTCTCCTTCCCCTTCACCCTTGGCCACGAGAACGTGGGCACCATCGCCGAGCTCGGCTCGGGCGTTGAGGGCTTCGAGGTGGGCGAGAGGGTAGTCGTGGACCCAACTTTAAGCTGTGAGGTGCGCGGCTTCACTAACCTCTGCCCGGCCTGCCGAAGGGGTGATACCAACCTCTGTCAGCGGTTCACTGAGGGGAGTATCGCTCCAGGCCTTCTCATCGGCAACTGCCGCGACACAGGCGGAAGCTGGAGCCCCTTCTTCGTGGCCCACAAATCTCAGCTCCTGAAGGTGCCTGCTTCGGTGAGCGACGAAAATGGCGTCATGGTGGAACCCTTCAGCGTGGCCCTACACGCGGTAATGCGCAACTACCCCCATAACGATGAGAGCGTTTTGGTCATAGGGGCGGGGGTCATCGGCATTTGCATGGTGGCCGCCCTGCGGGCCCTGGGCAGCAGGGCCTGGGTGATTGCCCTCGCAAAGTACCCCTTCCAGGGGGAGATGATCCAGCGCTACGGCGCCGATCAGGTGATCCGCCTGACACGTGGCGGTGGCCATTATGATGAATTGGCCGAGGCTCTGGGAGCCAGGCGTCACAAACCTGTCCTGGGAAAGCCGGTTGTGGTGGGTGGGGCTGGCCTCGTCTTCGACTGTGTGGGGAGCGGCGACAGCCTCGACGACGCCCTGCGCTTCACCCGCAGTGGGGGTAAGGTGGTCCTGGTAGGGCTGGCCGCCCTGCCCAAGAGGATAGATTGGACGCCCATCTGGCTCAACGAGATCGAGGTCAAAGGAAGCTACATCTACGGCATCGAGCTATACCAGGGGGAAAGGATGCACACTTTCCAGGTGGCTCTGGCTCTCATGGCCGAGGGCGTGGTGGATCTGGCTCCTCTCGTCACTCACAAGTTCAAGCTGGAGGACTATCCACGAGCCCTGGCATCTGTCGCGAAAAAGGGCCGAAGCGGGGTCATTAAAGCTGTCTTTGCCCTGGGCTAGAAACATCCATGCAGACACGATATGTCTTTGAAGACGGTTCCCCCATCTGTGCTGAAAAATGAAGATTTTCGGCGGCTTTGCGCTGCCCAATTCACCTCTTTGACAGCCACCTACGCCATCTACTTCGCCTCCATGGCCCTGGTGGAGGAGATCACCCGCTCTAGCGCCCAGATGGGCCTGATGATCTTCTCCTCTACCCTGCCTGGGCTGCTCTTCGGGCTGCTGGCCGGGGTGGTAGTAGACCGCTGGGAACGGGTGAGAGTGCTGGTGACCAGCAACGTGTTGCGGAGTCTCATTGCTCTGGGCTTCCTGAGTGCCATTCACTTCCTCCCCCCAACCTCCTTACTGCTGGCGGTCTACCTGTGCAATTTCGCCCTTTCGGCTCTGGTACAGTTCGTTGCCGCCGCCGAGGGAGCCACCCTCCCCCGCCTGGTTGGGAGGGAGCGACTGATGGCAGCCAATTCCCTCCTCAACCTGTCTTCCCTGGGTGCCCAGGGGGCGGGCCTTGTCGTCCTGGCTCCCGTGCTGATCAAACTGGCTGGCGTCGAGGCTGTAGCCCTGGTCAGCTCCATCCTGCTTGCAGGGGCGGCGAGCCTGGTCTCCTGGCTGCCGAGAGAAGAGATGCCCCAGCGGTTAAGCGAGGCGCGGACATTGGCAAAGCTCTGGGGCGACCTGCGGGAGGGTTGGCGCTTCATCGCCGCCGACCGCCTGGTCTCGCTGGCGACCCTCCAACTGACCCTGACCTCCACTGTGGCCCTGGTGCTCTCGACACTGGCCCCTGGCTTCGTGGCCCGCATCCTGGGCCTGCGGGTTGAGGATATGGCGTACATGATGATACCAACCGGAGTGGGGTTTGGCTTGGGCCTGGCCTTGGTGGGGCGACGAGGGAACCTGCGCCGCAGGGAAAGCTGGGTCAACCTCGGGCTCTTCGTCCTGGGTTTGGCTTTGGCCCTGATGCCTGCCCTACGACGGATGGAGGGAGGCTGGCTGCTCTTCTTCGTGCTGGTGACCATGGGGTTGGGATTCGGCTTTGGCCTGATCACCATCCCGGCCAAAGCCATCTTGCAGGGGCGCCCGCCGGCGGCCATGCGGGGGAGAGTCATCGCTGCCCAGTTGACGTTGGGGAACGCGGCCAACACGCTGCCGTTGCTGCTGGCCGGTGGGCTGGCCGACCTGATTGGCATCCGCCGAGCGCTGTTTTTAGTAGCCCTGGTCGTGGTGGGGGCGGGGGTGGCCAGTGTTCATCGCACCCGAAGTTAAGGAGGAGATCAGGATGAACATGACAAGACAGCAAAACAACGACAACCGACGACTGGAGGCCGAGGTTAGACAGGCCATCCAATCCTATGAGCCCCTGCGAGCGCTCTATTGCCCGGTGACGGTCCAGGTCTGCGACGGACGGGTGCGGCTCGAGGGGACAGTACGCACGTTTATCATGAAACACATGGCCGGCGAGCTGGCCCGGCGCGTGCCCGGCGTCCTGGAGGTGCAGAACGGGCTGGTCAGTGACACCGAACTTCAGCTCTGGGTGGCTCAGCGGCTGGCCCACGACCCCCGGACGCGGCTTCTGACTACCGACATCAGCATCAGGTGCTTCCTGGGCAGGGTCCATCTGCAGGGTCGGGTGGATTCCACAGCGCGCAGAGAGGCGGCCGTCAAAGTGGCTGCTGAAGTGGAAGGGGTAAGGCAAGTGGTGAACGAATTGGTGGTTGAAGAATGAGATAGGAGGCTAGCAAATGGTTCAGCTTTTTCGTCGCCCTAAAGTGGGTCTGGCCCTCAGCGGCGGTGGAGCCCGGGGCCTGGCCCATATCGGGGTGCTCAACGTTCTGGAGCGAGAAGGCATCCCTGTTGACTTCCTGGCCGGCACCAGCATGGGCGGTGTCATCGCCGCCGGATATGCCGCCGGGCTCAGCGCTGAATTCATGGAACAGGAGGCCCTGCGCATGGGTCAGTGGAGAAATCTCATTGCCCTCATGGACCGCTCCCTGCCCAGGCTGGGCCTCTTCGAGGGGCAGAAGGTGCAGGAGTATCTGGCCAGCCATCTGGGGGACATTACCTTCGACGAATTGAAGATACCTCTGGCCCTGGTGGCCGTTGACCTGGAGACAGGTAAGGAAGTGGTCCTGAGGAGCGGCCGGGTCGTAGACGCGGTGAGGGCCACCATTTCCCTGCCCGGCATCTTCGCCCCCTTTCGGCTGGATGGCCGCCTCCTGGTGGACGGCGGGGTGCTTAACAATCTACCCGCTGATGTCATGCGCCGGATGGGGGCCGATGTGGTCATCGCCGTAGACGTTTCCATTGGCTTCGATGGGTTGCCTGGCCTCCTAGAGGCTCAGGGGCAACGCCTTCCCTTGACCCAGATCCCCCTCATCATCGAGACCTTGCGCCGCACGGTGGAGATCATGGAAAAGCAAATCAATGCCCAGAAGTTGGCCGAAGCCCGGCCTGAAGTGCTGATCCGGCCGGCCCTCGACAACGGCATTACCCTCTTCACTGGCTTCAACCAAGCGGCGGAGTGCATCGCCGCCGGGGAAGAAGCGGCCACCCTTGCCCTCCCCAGGATGAAGTCATCGCCGAGAACCATTTTTGGTCTGAGGCACCTTGAATCGGGAAGGAGTTCATAGCTTTGTGGAACACGTTGGTCGTGAATCCCCTGGCCCAGGGGTTGATATTCCTCCACGGGCTCTTCGGCAGCTACGGGTTGTCCATCATCATCCTGACGGTGATCGTGAGGCTGACCACCCTGCCGCTGACCCTGAAGCAACTTCGGTCGGCCAAGGTCATGCAGGAGCTTCAGCCGGAACTGCAAACCCTCCAGAAGAAATATGGCAAGGATAAGGAGAAACTGGCGGCAGAGCAGATGAAGCTGTACCGCGAGAAAGGGGCCAACCCGGTTATGGGGTGCCTACCCATGCTGATTCAGATGCCCATCTGGATCGGCCTCTATCAGGCCCTGCTCCGGATGGCCCAGACAGGAGTCCTGCATGAGGGCTTCCTGTGGATCCCCAGCTTGGCCGAGCCCACGAACGCCAGTTGGCTGTTCCGATCGCCCCTGGCGTGGGATTTGCCCTATGTGGCTGCCTATTTGATCCTGCCGGCTTTGACCGTAGTAACGCAAGTGGTTCTCCAGAAGATGACGACTACGCCTGCCGCCAGCGACGATCCCCAGCAAGCAATGATGAACCAAATGACTCTCATGATGCCCCTGATGTTCGGTTTCTTCGCCGTGCAGGCGCCCTCAGGCCTGGCTCTTTACTGGGTTACCAGCAATCTCTTCGGGATCTTCCAGCAATACTTTGTCTCTGGTTGGGGTGGTTTGGTCCAACGAGAGAGGGCTGAGGGCAAAAGGATGAGAAAGGAAAAAAGGCTAATGAGGGGAAAGAGAAAAAGGGAAACGTAACCCAAACACTAACAGGGTCGAGAGAGGATCAAATGTTCTGTGATACGGCACGCGAGTGGATGTCGTTGCAACTCGATGGCATGTTGGCCGGGCCAAAGGTCAAAGCCCTGGAGGAGCACCTCAGCCATTGCCCAGTCTGTCAGCAAGAGTGGCAGGCGATACGACAGGTGTCAGCCCTTCTGGAACAGGCACCAATGGCAGTTCCCTCAACTGATTTCACCGCCAGGGTCATTCGCCGTTTAGAGACACGTCAAAGACCAAGTAAAAAGGAAAGATGAAGCGGCTGCGGCAGCAGTGCCGCCTATCTGGGCGGCGCTAAGCAATTGTTGGCAACAATTTGGAGAGGCAGTAACGCAGAGATGAGATCACCAGGCAAACGGTACAGACATCTGAGGCGCTACCAGGAGATCGTGCGCGTCCTGATCCGCCATGGCTTTGGCGGCCTGGTGGATCAACTGGGGTTGGTGCCCGCTCTCTCCCTGCCCCGCCGGCTGCTGCACCGGGAGGCCGAAGCCCCGCCCCTCAGCCCGCCGGAACACCTCCGTCTGGCCATTGAGGAACTGGGTCCCACCTTCATAAAATTGGGTCAAGTCCTCAGCACCCGCCCCGACCTCGTCCCGCCGGCCTACATCCGAGAGCTGATCAGGCTCCAGGACACCGTCCCACCAGCCCCCTGGGAGCCCGTCAAAGCGCAAATCGAAGCAGAGCTCGGCGGGCTCATTGAGGATATCTTCGCCTCCTTCGAGGTTGAGCCGCTGGCTGCGGCCTCGCTGGCCCAGGTGCATGGAGCCACCCTGCCCAATGGCCAGGAAGTGGTAGTCAAAGTGCAGCGGCCAGATATCGAGGAGGTCATCGCCGTGGATCTGGAGATCCTCTTCGACTTGGCCCGCTTGGTTCAGGAGCGCACTTCTGTAGGAGAGATCTGCGACTTGGTGGAAATCGCCGAGGACTTCGCCTACACCCTGCGGGCCGAGATGGACTACCGCCGTGAGGGGCGCAATGCTGACCGCTTTCGTCACAATTTCGCCGCCGAGCCAGCGCTGTACGTTCCCCAGGTTTACTGGGATTACACCACCGGCCGGGTGCTGGTGTTGGAGCGGATCCACGGCATCAAGATTAACGACATCGAGGCCCTGGAAGCAGCCGGGATGGACCGCCACCAGGTAGCCCTCAACGCCGCTCGCATTATTATCAAAGAAGTGCTCATTGATGGTTTCTTCCATGCCGACCCCCACCCTGGCAACTTCTTCGTCATGGATGGGGGAGTCATCGGGGCGATGGATTTCGGCATGGTCGGTCACCTGGATCAACGTCTACGGGATGAGTTGGTGCGCCTCTACATCGTCTCCGTTGGGCTGGACAGCGAGGGGATCGTCGAGCAGCTTATCAGGATGGGTGCAACCGAGCTCCGAGTGGATCGGGCAGGACTGCAACGGGACCTGGAGCGACTGCTGATTAAGTATCACGGCCTGCCGCTGAAGGAGATCCGGGCTCGCGAGGTAGTCGAGGAGGTGACGCCCATCGCCTTCCGTCATCACCTACGCCTGCCCTCGGAGCTGTGGCTGCTGGGGAAAACACTGGCCATGATGGAGGGGGTAGGGTTGAAGCTGGATCCGGAGTTCGACATCTTCGAGATTTCTCGGCCTTACGTGCGTCGCTTCCTCTGGCAGATGGCCTCACCCTGGGTCTGGGGGCGGAAGCTGGCCAAAGGCGCTGGCGACTGGGGAGAACTACTTGCTCTGTTCCCCCGGCGGGCTACTCATCTCCTGAATCAGGTCGAGCGAGGAGAGCTGGGGCTCACTCTGAGCCTGAGAGAGACCGACCGGGTCACGGGAAAACTGGACCGCATCGCCAACCGGCTGGTGGTAAGCATCCTGCTCGCTGCCCTCATCGTGGGGATGGCGCTGCTGATTCCCTTGGCGGCAGGGGGAGGTCGGGGACTTATCTACTGGCTGGTGGTGGCGGGCTTCGCCGCCGCCAGCTTCATGGGCGTGGGCCTGCTGTACTCCATCTGGCGGGCGGGGCCTCGTGGGAGGTGAGCCGGTGGAGTGGGTGATCTTCTTGAGCCGTTGCTTTGCCGCCCTGGCCGTAGCCTGGGGGTTGCACACCCTGCTCAGCCGGCGGTTCGGCCAAGCGTACAACCAGCTTCGGTCGCAACTGGAGTGGGTGATCACTTTCACCCTGCTACTGAGCTTTTTCTATGCCACTGGCTGGCCCTACCCGGAGCAGGGCACCAGCCTTTCGCCGACTGCACCGGGGCTCGCCCTGGCCTTGACCCTGCTGGCCGTTCTGGGTGCCTGGTGGATAAACAAGGAGAAGTTGAAATGAGAGTTCGCTGGTTAGGTCATTCCTGCATCGAGATCCTCGGCAAAAAGCACATCCTCATAGACCCCGATTACCTGCGTGAGCCGTTGCCCGATATTGACTACACCTTTATCACCCACGGCCACGAGGATCACCTGGGCAAGGTAGCCGAGGTCCAGGCGGGCGCGGTGTTGGCGGCCAAGGACGTGTGTGAGATCGCCAGGGGTCAGGGGGTTCCCATGCAGCGGCTGTTCGCCGCGGAGCCGGGGGACATAGTGGAGAACGTCCAGGTGCTGCCTGGCTACAGCTCGGTGGGGTGGCTCGCTGAACTCTGGGCTCGATTGTGGGGCCGGAGGCACAGGTTTCCAGGTGGCACGCCCCTCTCCTTTTTGGTGGCGGACGATTTGAGCCTCTTGCACATCGGGGATGGGGTGCGGGCGCCGGAAGGGATCAATCCCGACATCCTGTGCCTGCCCTACCGCCGGGTCCCCTTCTGGAGCGAGCGCTTCGAGCGGCTGCTCATCGACTTGGTCAAGGGGCTGAGCCCCCGCTACGTCATCCCCATCCACCACGACATCCCGCCCTGGGAAGCCGATCCAGAGGAACTGCGGGGGCGCGTCAGCGGAGAAGTGATCGTCCCCACTGAGTGGATGGAACTCGCCTTGCCCGGAAGCCGACCAGGACGCTGAACGAAATCCTGAAGGGAGTTGAGATGATGTTCATCTCCGTGGTGATCCCTGCCTACAACGAGGAGAAGTATCTGGGGCCCTGCCTGCAAGCGCTGCGCCGCCAGACCTATCCTCACGACCAATTCGAGGTCATTGTGGTGGACAATGGCAGCACCGACGCTACAGCCCGGATCGCCCAGGAGTTCGGAGCCCGGGTAGTGGAGGAGCCGGTCAAGGGCATCGCCCGAGCTCGGCAGCGGGGCTTCGAGGCCGCCCGGGGTGTGGTTATCGTCAGCACCGATGCCGACACCGTCGTGCCCCCTTTCTGGCTGGCCCGCATCGCCGGGCACTTCGCCCGCAACCCGGAGCTGGGCGGTCTCTATGGCCCGGTGTACTGGTCCGACGGCCGGCCCCATGAGCGGTTTATCATGCAATACCCGGTCACCTGGGCGCTGATGCTCTCCAACAGGTGGGGTGCACCCTGTGGGTGGGGAGCAACTTCGCCGTGCAAGCTGAGGCCTTCTGGCAGGTGCGAGGGTTTGAGGACTTCGATGGCCAGACCCTGATGGGAGAGGACATCTACCTCTCCCTGCGGCTGAGCCGGATGACGCGGATCATCTTCGATCCAGATCTGGTCGTCTTCGCCTCCGCGCGACGAACCTGGGAGGGGTATTTGAACTTTCTGGGACGGGTGGCGGCCAGCACAGCCAGAGTGGTGCTCCTTCGACAGCCACCTGTCCCGACGCCGGATATACGATGAGGCCGATTGT
>CAYRNM010000045.1:0-17518 GCA_964425465.1 uncultured Anaerolineae bacterium
CAATCCTACGAGGCGGTGGACAAATATATGGTCGTCGTGCTCTTGACTTGGGCTTATGTGGAGCGGCAGTTCGAACAGGAGTGCTCTGCCCAGATCAAGAATTACGGCGACATCATTCGGCGGCATCGGGACGAGCATGCGATTGCTTGGTTGACAGGCGCCATCGAAATGGCCATGGAAACCGGCGATACCGAGTTGGTTCTCCAGCGTTTCCTACACCCGGAAGCACAGGCAGCTTAGTCACCGATAGCCTGCCGATGTGCAGTTTGACTGGCCTCAAATGGACATCGGGGCCCAGTTATTGTTGCATGCCTACTGACGGTCGGCAGACGGCCAATTTTTATGTTGTTAAGGCGATTTTCGCCAATGTCCAGGTCCTAAGCGAACTGCCGAAGTGGCCCCAGCTAAGACCTCCTGATCCGCTCGTCCGCCACGAAAGTTGTCAGTGCTCCACAAAAACTCGCACCTCGCAAGGCTGAGGATAGTTGCCTGTGTTGTCAACGACGACGAGGCGAAAATCATACCATCCCTCAGGTAGAGCGGCTGTATCCCAGTGGCCCAGGATTCCATCCGTGACCGGTTTATCGAAGCGCTCAAGGAAAGCCCATTCCCCTCCCTCGGTTCGGAATTCGAATTTGTAGTACCAGAAATTGTCAGTGTCAGCCGACCCGCGGATCTCTACCACGCCCTCTAATTTGGCATCTTGGGTGGGGTAGGTCAATCGCGCCTGAGGATTAGGGCATAGAGGGGGTATAGAGATGGTAGGTGAAGGAGTGACCGTATGGGTGGCCTCGGGAGTAGCCGTAGGTGCCTTCCACAACCCACGTCCCGCCTCCTTCGCTTCCCGCTCCAATTGCAAGAAGAGATCTGGGTATTTGACATGGGGCGGATAGACGCTTACCTGGGCATAGCCCAGTCTCACCAATTCGGCGTTGACCATGAGATCGCCCACCCATACGTAACGCAGCAAACAGCCATATTCGTCCGTGTCCAACACATCCTTCTCCAGGATGACTGTCCTGCCATCGACAAGCTCTTCATTCTGAGCCACTGCTTCTGGTCCCATCCATTCCGCCGGCTTCTCAGGATGCTCGATCTCAGGGGTCTCGATGCCGAGGTAGCGTACCTTGTAGGTCTCACCATTGATCGAAACTTCGATGGTGTCGCCATCAATCACTCGCAGGACTTCAGCAGAGACTCCATGTTCAGGCGGTATGGGTGTGGTGCCACTAGGAGGCCCGGGAACTTCAGCGACGATCGGGATGGTATCAAGCGAAACGGAGAGTTCAACATAGCGTGCAGTCATCCATCCCTCAATGCCTTGAAATTCGACCTTCAGCCAGTCTCCCCCTTCGGTCCGACCGATCACCTGCAACTCACACCCCTTCTCCAGTGCGCCTATTGCTTCGGAATCAACGTCAGGCTCTGAGCGCAGGTTAAGCACATCCCCAGCCACTACAGCGTTGAAGTGAGGCGTTTCGATTGAGGTTGGTAGGGCAGTCGCAGATGGGGTCGGACTGGGTTCGAGTGTGGGAGTGATGGTAGGCGGGGCTATGGTAGCCGTTACGATGACGGTCTGTGGCACCTGTTGGATGATTACGGCAGGAGTAGGAACACAGGCGGATAGGAATACCATAACAAACAACAGCACTGATGCGCCTCGTCGCATTATCTTACCCTCCTTACTCGATGATCACCAACACGCCGATGTCGGCCCAGTTGTAGAGGGTCTCGGCCTCCTGAATGCCCAGTATGATGCAGCCGTAGGAAGCTGGCGAGCCCAGCGTCCCTTCCCACAACCGTCGGCCGCTGGAGAGGAGGGGTAGAGCGTGGATACCATTGTAGACGTCGCCACCAACGCGGTAGACGGCCATGAAGTGGGGCATCCACAGGTCCCACTGGCTGGCATAGGCTTCTTCCTGTTTGCTGAGGATCTGAAAGATACCCGTGTGGGTGGGCGAGCTCGCCATGCCCGTCGAGACGGGCCACTGGTACAGCAGTTGGCCCCACTCGTAGACGCGCATTCTCTGCTTCGCGATGCTGACGACGATCTGCTTGCCAGGCACGGGGAGGTATGGGGTCAGGACATCCTGAGAGGGAATCGTCAACTCCTGGCCGATGTGCAGGTCGTTAAGGTCAACATCGGGATTGGCCTCGATGATGAGTCCCACGGGCATTCCCACCCGCGCAGAGATCGTGGTGAGGGTATCACCTGGCTGGACGACATAGGTGCGTGGGGAGTGCGTCAGGTAAATCTCCACTGCCCCGCCCCCTGCTTCAAAGACCTTCAGCACCTGTTCGGTAGCCTCTCCCAGCCGGAAGCCTCGATCTTCCCCTAACTCTGAAGCCAGGCCCGCCAGTGTAGCTTGCACGGCTTCTTTAGCGACCCCTATGTTCAGGCCCCTGCCGTCCTGCGTCCGATCCACGCGCAGCCAGGTGAGCACCCCATCCCGCCCCAGCCTCCAGGTAAAAGCCTCGTCGGTCAACACATCGTAGGCAGAAATGTAAACCTGGCGATTCAACACCTCCTCAGCCTGGGTAAGAGCTGGACTGGCATCGGCAATGCGGGGTGGGACAGCCCGGAAGGCTAGAGCGAACTGGTTGTCGGGATCCGGATAGGTCAGGGTAGCGATCAGCCTTTCCAGGGTGGTCTCGACGTCCAAGGCCCAACCCGGCTGGCTGGGAACGGCGACCAGTTGGTTTCCCTCCCGGCGGAGCGTCGCGTCGGTGGGAGGCACGGACACCTCGGGTGCCAATCGCTCTAGCGCACTTCGGGCAATCGCGGGATCAATGACAAAGACAGGAGCGATCTCGTGGTGCTCCACCCAGCTTCTCAAGAGGGTCCACAGGTCCTGATCCTCGCGTCCCACAGCGAAGGCGCTCTGGACCACGGTATCTACATCGAGGCGCAATCCGATCTCCACCCAGGGGACGGCCCAGGCTCGCTGGCCGTCCGTCAAGGTGAGCAGACCTGCATCGTAGTGGCTGAACGCTTCCGTGAGACGATCCGACGCCTCACTGGGCCTGAGCCCACCGAGGTCCACGTCTAAGGCGGTAACGTGGGGGCATATACGGCCCTCATAGCGCCCGACAACCACCTCGACCGCGAGCCAGGCGGACAAGAGAACAATGGCCCCCAGCGCCAAGAGCCAAAGGGCCAAGCGGGGGGACAGAAAGCCACGACTCTGGCGTGGGACATCAGAGAGATCATAGCCACTAGAGAAGAGGTCAGAATGCACTACCGCTTCCCTTTTGCGAGGAATGTTATGGATACAGGGGAATGCCCCCAAGGGAATTCGAATCCCTGTCGCCACCTTGAAAGGGTGGTGTCCTAGGCCTCTAGACGATGGGGGCAAGTCACAGTTTAATTGTACCGTCAACAGGAGCAGCGGTCAAATCTATTTACTGCTCCCCCAGCACCGCCCGCGCCTCCTCGACGATTTTCACCCCCACACTGGCCCCAATGCGCGTGGCCCCTGCCTCGATCATGGCCCGCGCACTTGGGTAGTCGCGGATCCCCCCGGCAGCTTTGATCCCCATCTCCGGCCCCACCGTCCGACGCATAAGGGCTACATCTTCCACCCTCGCCCCACCCGGCCCGAAGCCGGTGGAGGTCTTCACAAAATCCGCCCCCGCTGCCTGCGCCCATCGGCAGGCCTGCACTTTCTCCTCCTCTGTGAGCAGCGCGGCCTCGATGATCACCTTGCAGATAGCACCTTTGCGGTGACAGGCTCGCACCACCTCAGCGATATCAGCTTGCACCAGGCGATCATCGCTATCCTTCAGGGCCCCGATGTTGAGCACCATGTCCACTTCCTGAGCCCCGGCCAAGAGCGCCTGTTCCGCCTCGTAGACCTTCACCTGAGGGAGCGTAGCCCCCAGCGGGAACCCTATGACCGTATCTACCTTCACCGGCGTGTTGGTCAGCAGGCGCGCCGCCAGAGGGATGCGGCAGGGATGGATACATACGGCGGCGAAGCGGTACTGAAGGGCCTCCTGGCAAAGGCGAGTGATCTCCTCGGCTCTAGCCTCTGGCTTGAGCAGAGTGTGGTCAATCATCCTGGTGAGCTCAGCCGCCGATGTGATGGTCCGCGCACGGTGCATAGTTGGACCTCCCCTTCTACTGAAGTGCTCTCTTACCTCATTATAACCCGCCTGTCCTGCTCAGGCAAACGCGGGGTTGGAGCGCATGAGGAGCGATTTGACAAAATCGAAGAAAAGGATTATCATTGGGTAAGCAGTGGGACTTCCTGTGAGGAGGAGAAAAGGATTGCGCCCTGCTGCGGCTCTTCCGTACTATCGTGAGGAGCCAATCCTTCTGAGGAGGTCATATCCATGGACAAGCCCAAAGGTTCGAGGCTGCACCTCATCCTGGTGTTGTTGGCCGCGATGTTATGCTTGCTCTCCCTGTCGGGTTGTGGTCGCATGGAGATCCAGGAACAGGTGCCGGCACCCCTCACCGAGGCATCACCGAGGGAGACGTTCCCACCAGCCGAGCATGACCTGGCGATTCTGGCCATTGATTTCAACCCTCCGTTGGACTACAAAGACTTGTGGGTTGAACAGGACCAAGTGACACTGTTGGTTGCGGTGGAGAATCGGGGTTTATCCCAGGAGAAAGAGGTGAAGGTTTCCGCCAAACTCAGCGCCCCTCGCCAGTCCGAAACTTTGTTAAGGCAGTCTACCACCCTGACGAGTCTGGCTCCGGGTGAGGTCCAGGTGGTACGCTTCACTGGCATCTCCAATGTGCCCTATCAGTCTGCGTACCGGCTGGAGGTGGAGGTGTCACCGGCTGAGGGAGAGCGGGCCTTGGCGAACAATGCCAAGATCTATGAATTAACCATCAAGGAGCCGGTACAGAAACCGGCCTCCGCTTTCACCTCTCCGCTGAGAGAGCCCTGACCGATTACAGTCCCATCGCTCCTGTCCAAATCCGCAGTTGTGAGCGGCTGAGGTAATACCCTCACAGCCTTTTGCGCATGCTAAGGGGTGCATTTGACGGCCGATCCTCAAAGAACTTGCCGAGAAGGCAAATTCTTTGACATCCAGTCCATTGACATACACGGAGAGGGAGTTGCGATGGGCAGGTGGGCCCCTGTATGGGGCCGTTCCCTGGCATTGATATTGGGGGGTGTCTGTCTGGGCCTGCTCCTGCAGGTCCAGGTGTATACTCCTGCCAGCTCGACGGTGGACTCCAACTATGAGCAGGCGCAGGTTCGCACCGCTATCCAACAGTTGGAGGGAGAACAGCTCGATCTGAAAGAGGCGATTGCTCATCTGCGAGAGCAGTTGGAGCACCACCAGCAGTTGGCTGCCTCGGAGACAGAAACGCTGCATGAGCTCAGAGATGAACTGGCTGCCCAGAGGATGAGAGCCGGCCTGATGGCCCTTCAAGGACCGGGAGTGATGGTCAGCTTGGATGACAGCGATGCCGCCGCCCTGCCTCCCGACACGGATCTCAACCCCTATATTGTCCATGAGTATGACCTGCGGGATGTGGTCAACCTGCTGTGGTTGGCCGGCGCGGAGGCGGTGGCGGTCAACGAGGAGCGAATCGTGGCCAGTACCTCCATCTACTGTGTGGGCAGCACCATCATGGTCAATGACACCCGCTTGTCACCGCCCTATATGGCGCGGGCTATTGGTGATCCGGCAACCCTGTACGCTGTCGCGATGGACCCTGCCTACTTGAGGGACCTGCGCCGCCGAGTACAACAGCATGGACTCAAGTTGACCATTGATTGGCGCAAAGAAGTGGTGTTGCCGGCTTATAAGGGAGGCTTCGCTTTCGAGTATGCGCAGGCAGGAGGACCGTGAGCATGGCCGGCGTAGAAGGTGTAGTTCTTGAGGTCCAGACCCGAATCCGCAAACAGGGACTCTGGCTGGGAGCCTGGGTGCCCGGACTGGTCTGCCTGCTTTTGGGTGTGCTGTTGGTCGTTCAGTTCCGCACCCAGGGGGCGGTGGGACGTACTTCGACCGCTACGGGACCGGCGCCCATGGTGGTGCTCAGCACGCTGGTGGGGGCCAACGCTCGCCTCCGCCAGGAGCGCGCCGCCCTGACCTCTCAGATTGCGGAGTACCAGCCGACCTCGCGTCAGGAACGGTTAACCGCCCTGGTGGAAGAGCTGAACCGTCTGCGCATTGCGAATGGCCTGGTGGAGATCATGGGCCCTGGGGTGGAGGTGCATATTGAAGGGCCCCTCAGCCCTCTGGAGATGCAGGACCTGGTCAACGAACTGCGAAATGTGGGGGCCGAGGCGATAGCCCTGAATGGAGAGCGCTTGGTGGCTTCATCGGTCATCGCTTCCAGCGATGAGGGTCTGGTGGTGAATGGCCAGCCATTGACTCCCCCCTATGTTTTCCAAGCCCTCGGCGACCCTCAGAATATGGAGACGGCATTGACCCGCCAGGGCGGCCTGCTCATGCTACTATCCCTAGCACATGAGGGCCAGGGAGCCACAGTGACGCAACGCACCCGGATGGTACTGCCGGTATACACCCGACCACTTCAGTTCCAATATGCACAGCCCATCGAATCAAAAAGAACGGTCAGCATCCAAACGCGCTGACCGTTCTTGGTTCCTGGGAAGGCACGGGCCTTATCTACTACAGGGACGGCCACAACTGGCACAGGGGCCCTTGCACCCCTCCAGTGTGCCCGCCAGGGATGATCTCTCCCCGGTGGTAGAGTTTTTGCTCAGGGCCATGAAGGGGGTGATCCTGGCTCGGCGGGTGTTGAAGCTCTCACAATATGCGCAAGCGATGGGATCATCCGCCCTGCTGATGGAGCGGAGTTTATCAAAGATCCGATCGCAGTCTAGACAATGGTATTCGTAGATGGGCATGGACATCACCTCCTCTCTTTTCGCCCATTATTGTAGCTTGATTCGGGGATGGTGTCAAGGCAATGTTGGTCGGAGTTTGCTGATTTGAGCTGAGTTATGGACCTCGAGGCGTTGCTGGCAGAACTGAAAGACGATTTCTCCGCTGAGGAGCGGGCCTTTATCCGCAGGGCCTATGATTGGGCTGCCACAGCTCACTTTGGCGCCAACCGGGCCTCGGGAGAGCCCTACGTTGAACATTGCCTGGAGACGGCACGGATTGTGGCCGATCTGGGGCTTGACGCGGCGACCATTGCCGCCAGCCTGCTCCACGACGTCGTCGAAGACTCTGCCATCACCTATCAGGAGCTGGAGGAGGAATTCGGGACGGAAGTGGCCTCGCTCGTGGATGGGGTCACGAAACTGAAGCAGATTGACGAACTGAGCCAGGTCGGGCCGGGGAAGATCCCGCCGCAGAAAGCGGAGAGCCTGCGCAAGATGTTCCTGGCCATGGCCGATGATGTGCGGGTGGTGATCATTAAACTGGCCGACCGACTGCACAACATGCGCACCCTGTGGGCCGTGCCTCCCCATAAACAGCAGCGCATTGCTGCCGAGACACTGGAAATTTTCGCCCCTCTGGCCAGCCGCCTGGGCATCTGGCAGATCAAATGGCAACTGGAAGACCTCAGCCTGCGCTATCTGGAGCCGGTCCGATACCGTGAGATCGCGGCCCTGGTCGCCGAAGGACAGGCCGACCGGCAACGCTACCTCCAAAGGATCATCGGCCTCTTGAAAGAGGAGCTGGCCCAAGCCGGAATCCAGGCCGAGATCGGCGGGCGGCCCAAGCACATCTACTCCATCTACGACAAGATGCAGCGTAAAGGGGTGAGCTTTGCCCAGATCTACGATGTGCGCGGCATACGCATCCTGGTAGATCGGGTACAGGACTGCTACGCCGCCCTGGGAGCGGTGCACAGCCTGTGGCGTCCCATACCTGGCGAATTCGATGACTACATCGCCACCCCCAAGGACAACATGTATCAGTCCCTCCACACCGCCGTAGTGACTGAGGAGGGCAAGACCCTGGAGGTGCAGATCCGCACCCACGAAATGCACCGCCGGGCGGAATATGGCATCGCCGCTCACTGGCGCTACAAGGAGCACGCCAGGCGGGATCCCACCTTCGAGGCCAAGATCGCCTGGCTGAGATCCCTCATGGAATGGCGTCAGGAAGTCACCGATGCCTATGAGTTCGTTGATTCACTCAAAAGCGACGTCTTCGAGGAACGGGTCTACGTCTTCACCCCCAAGGGGGACATCATTGACCTGCCCGCTGGGTCAACTCCCGTGGATTTTGCCTTCCACATCCACACTGAGATCGGCTATCGCTGCCGAGGAGCCAAAGTGGATGGGAAGCTGGTCTCTCTGAATTACCCGCTTCAGAATGGCCAGCAGGTCGAGATCCTGACCACCAAGCGAGGAGGGCCCAGCCGGGACTGGCTTAACCCGGCCCTGAGCTATGTGAAGACCTCCCGAGCTCGCGAGAAGATCCGACAGTGGTTCCGACGCCAGGATCGGGAGCAGAACATCGCCCGAGGGCGCGAGTTGTTGGACCGGGAGTTGAAGCGGCTGGGGGTCACCGAACTGAGCTACGAAGCCATTGCCAAACGCTTCGATTACGATAAAGTGGACGATTTCCTGGCGGCCATCGGGTTCGGAGACATCAACACCCAGCAGATCGCGGGGCGCGTGATGCCCGATGAGAGCCTGGAGAGAACCATTCCCACTGAGATCATCCCCCGCTATCCCTCACCCACCGGAGTACGGGTGCGAGGGGTAGGGAACTTGCTCACCAATCTGGCCCACTGTTGTAACCCCGTGCCGGGGGACGAGATCACCGGCTACATCACCCAAGGCCGAGGTGTCACAGTCCATCGTCGGGATTGCCCCAATATTCTCTACCTGGCGGAGAAGCATCGGGAAAGGGTGATCGAGGTGGAGTGGGAGAATGGGAGAGTAGTGGAGACCTATCCGGTGGTGGTGCACATCCTGGCCTACGATCGCGATGGCCTGCTCCACGACATCTCCGGGGTCGTGGCTAACGAGAACATCAATATGAGCGCGGTGAGCATCAGCACCCAAAAGCGGCAAAACCTGGCCAACATGATTGCTACCCTGGAGATACACAGCATCTCCCAGCTCAGCCGTGTGTTGACCAAGATCGAGGCCCTGCCCAACGTGCTGGAGGCTAGAAGGCTGGTGAAGTAGGGGCGGTTCGCGAACCGCCTCTACTCTTCTGCGGGCGGGGCCATCTCGGGCCTCCACAGGTTGTCTATCCCCTCCCCCAGCCGCGCTTCGGACAGCCAGTTCTGAAGCGCCTGACTTTGCTGGAACCGAAGCGTCGTGGGCTCCAGCTCCCGCCTCTCGTGTCCCTCTACCTTGATAACATGCCATCCGAAGGAGGTCTGCACCGGCCCGACCACCTCCCCCACCTCGGCGTCGAAGGCAGCCTCCTCAAAGGCGGATACCATCTGCCCCCGAGGAAACCACCCCAGGTCTCCCCCCTCATTCTTGTTGGACTCATCCGTGGATAACTCCTGCGCCAGCAGCTCGAAGGGTTCCCCTTTATTGAGCCGTTCCAACACCTGCTGTGCTTCCTCTTCTGTCTCCACTAGGATGTGGCGGGCGTGGACCTGCTCGGCTTCAGTCGGCATCTCAGCGGCCAGGGCATCCTGTAGCTTCTGCCGGAGGAGCGCGTCGCGGAAGACCTCCCGTAGCTCCGCCTCCGACATGCTGGTCTGCTCCCGGATGATCTTGACGTAGTTGTCATAGGCTTCCCGGAACTGCTCCAGGGTGAGTGGAGTTGGAGTGGGCACCGGAGTGGCGATGGACAGGGTCTCGGTAACAGGCGTCGGAGTGGGAACAGGGGTCGGAGGGATGCGGTAGTAGCCAAATTGCTCCTCGATGGCCTGTTGAAGTTCCTCATCGCTGACCGTGATCCCGCGCCGCTGGGCTTCCTGGCGCACCAGTTCATCATCTATCATCCTCTGCACAGTCTGGCGTGGCATCTGGGGCATCATGGCTTGAACCTGCTGGAGTTGTTGGCTCAGATATTGGGCCATGAACTCCTGGCCCTCGGCCTCCGGGTCCAATTGTGCCTGGCGTTGCTGAAGCTCCGCCGCTTGAACTCGCAGCCGCCACTGCTCATAGTGCACCATGCGCTGGTAATCACTGGTGCGGATGGGCACGCCGTTAACTATCGCCACCGGCGCATTGGGCTTGGCGATGAACTCCTGATAGGCCCCAAACCCCAACACCCCGATGGCCAGCATGCCCACCACGGTCAAAGCGATCCAGATGCGGCGCAACTGGATCGCTTCTCGCTCTCGCCGGGCAAGCTGTTTTCGGGTGGGTCGGGCCTCTGTTGTGCCCTTTGCCCTTCTCTGTGTGCGTCTGGCCATCTCGCTTCCTACTCTCCAAAAAGGAGGCCGTCATACGACGGCCCGCCCGCTTACCTGTCCCTGGGACGTAGGGGAGTCTTCATGTTCCCGCTTCGGACGACTATGAGTAGTTAGTATTGATAGGTGTGCTGGGGAGCATGAGGAAGCAGCGCCAGGTGGCGCGCTTGTTTGATCGCCTGGGCTAACTGTCTCTGATGCTTAGCACAGGTGCCTGTCCGACGGCGAGGCAGGATCTGCCCCTCTCGGGTGAGAAACCCCTGTAAGAGAGCTACATTCTTGTAGTCCACCTGGATTTGATCCACGCAGAATGCACAGACATTCTTATTGTGCCGTACAGTATCTTGATCGCTGTCGTCCCGTGTTTGGATAGCCAATATCTCCTCCTCGACTGTCTAAACTCTATGGGGGAAGGCGAGAGCCCTCCCCTCCTGTGGGTATTGCTGAGCTGAGGAACGGGGCTGAACAGGCCCTGCAGGGGCAAAGGCACATGAAGTGGTCAGCACCTGGTTCCTGAGCTCTCAGCGCGGCGACCAACTCCCTCCCTAGCAGCAGGGCCGTGGTGCTCATCGAGCATGATCATCTCCTGGGCGACCAGTTCGGTGCGCGAGTGGCGTTTGCCCTCGCTGTCCTCCCAACTGCGCGTCTGAAGCCGCCCTTCGACATAGACCTGTTGGCCCTTACTAAGATACTGGCTACAGATCTCCGCTAGATTTCCCCAGGCCACAATGTTGAACCATTCCGTGTCCTCCCGGCGCTCACCATCGGTGGTGACCCAAGTGCGGCTGGTCACCACGCTGAAGGAGGTGACCGGCTTGCCACTGAGTGTGTAACGCATCTCGGGATCCCTCCCCAGGCGGCCGATGACCATGACTTTGTTCAAGCCTCTGGGCATTGTTCTACCTCTCCTCCCTCTACCATCATTTTGGAGCTCTGCTTGAGTTCATCCGTCAGTTCGGACCAACAGGCGGCGGATAATCCGGCTGTCGAGCCTCATCATCCGCTCCAACTCGGGCAAGTGAGGAGGATCGAGCTCGAACCGCATCAGCACGTAGTGGCCCTCCAGTTGGTCGGCGATGGGGTAGGCCAGCCGCCGCTGCCCCCACAGGTCCATGCCCGTCACCTGCCCCCCCTTGGAGGTGATCAGGTTGCCGATCTGCTCTCTGATCTCCGCCAGGGCCTCCTCTTCGAGGGCGGGGTGGGTGATGAAAGTCAGTTCGTAATGGCGCATGCAGGGATGATTCTCCTTTCTATGGAGTTGCCCCCGGTCGGAGGTGAGGGGACCCCCGCCGAAAGCGGAAATGAATGTAGTCATATCAACGGGGTGACAAGAGTTTATTATAGCATAGAGAGACTCTTTTGCCAAACCAGGATTCCAGGGCAGGAACACAGAAAAACCCGGCTTCTGAGCACCAGCGAGCTAAGAAGCCGGGTTTCTTGATGCCAAGATCTGCAAAGTCGGCTAGCACAGGTTGATTTCAGCCTCCATCAGCCGGCTTCGCCAGATGGAAACACAAGTCGGAGGAGGCTAGGGCGGAAGGTTATTCCTCATCCTCCAACCATTCCTCCCCTTCCTCCTCTTCCTCTTCTTCCCACTCCTCGAAATCGGCGTAGTCCAGCTCAAAGGGTGAAAGGCTCAACACCTCAAGCTCAACTCCGCATTCGGGGCAGTTGAGGAGGGTTCCCACCTTGACCTCACGGCCTACAGTGATCATGGCATCGCAGTCGGGGCAGAAACCTCTAGGCATGGTCATTTCCTCCTTTCATCCGGGGAATTTTACGTGCCTATCATAGCAGAAAACACCTCGATTGTCAATAGAGAAAAGGGTGAAGGTTAGGTGAAGATTCGGTGAAAAAGGCGGCCTACACTGAGAGGACTAGAGGAGTTCATCCTCATGGGGGTCAATGAGCATGTAACCAAAGCCGCGCACGGACTGCAAATACTCCGCCCGCTGCGCATCCAGCCCCATCTTGCGCCGGATCTGGCGGATATGGGCCTTCAGAAGATCGCGGGCCTCTGCCTCTTCGGCGTCGAAGCCCCACACCTGCCACAAGAGTTCCCGATAGCCAACCACCTGCCCAGTATAGCGGGCCAGGCAATAGAGAAGACGATATTGAGTGGGGGTGAGGGGAAGGAGCCGCCCCTGGAAAATAGCTCGTCGCTTGGCCTGATCAATGACCAGTTCCCCAATCTGAAGTCGCATGGGGAGAGCCTTCGCTGCCTCCTGCACCTGCCGACGCACTCCTTCTACCCGGTCTATCTGCTCCCTCACCTCCGCTAGTTCCGATTCCTCTGGCCCTCGGGGAGTAGAGAGGATAGCTGGAGGATTTTCGCACCGGACCATGGCCAGCAGCAAAGGCTCTCCCTGTTGAAGCAACACTCCCTGCTCAACCATCACCGCGTCGGGACGATGGCTCTCCAGCCATATAAGCGCTGGTTCCAGCTCCGACAGGGCCTGCACCTGATGTCCTGCCCTTCGCAAGTGAGCGCTGAGGCGCCTGCGGAACTCATCTCGGCCATCAATCAGCAGGATGTTCACCCTTCACATCCTCAAACCTGAAACCGAATGTGGATGATGTCCCCGTCCTGGACCAGGTAGTCACGCCCCTCCACTCGTAGCCGGCCCTGTTCTCGCGCCGCAGCGAGGGAGCCGACAGCCATGAGCTCCGCGTAGTTGATCACCTCCGCCCGGATGAAGCCGCGGGCCATGTCAGTGTGCACCTTGGCCGCCGCCTGGAGCGCTGTGCTGCCCTGGGACAGTGTCCAGGCCCGCACTTCATGTCCGCCTGTGGTGGTGAAGAAGGTGATAAGTTTCAGCAGCCTGTAGCCAGCCCGCACCAGCACATCCAGCCCCGACCCCTCTACCCCCACCTCAGCGCGATAGGCAGCGGCCTCCTCCTCCGGCCACTCAGCCAGTTCCATCTCCAGCAGAGCGCACAGCGATACCATCTCCGCCCCCTCGCGCTGGGCCAAGCGAGCCACCGGAGCGCACAGTTCCCCACCCTCTGGCAGGTCTTTCTCCTCCACGTTGGCCACATACAGCCGGGGCTTAGCCGTCAGCAGGTTCAGGTCACGAAGGTAGCCCATCTCCTCCTCACTGAGTTCCAGTAAGCGCACGCCCTGTCCACCCTGCAGGTGCTCCTGCACCCGCTCTAGGTAACCCAGTTCGGCTGCGACCTCTCGGGGCCGGCTTTTGGCCTGGGAACGCACCTTCTGCAGGCGTCTTTCCACCGTGGTCAGGTCAGCCAGGATCAACTCCAATTCTACTACCTGGATATCGGTCTCTGGATCAAGCTGGCCATGCACATGGGGGACATCGCCGTCGCGGAAGCAGCGAACGACCATCGCTATCGCATCCACATTGCGTATGTGGTTCAGGAACTGATTGCCCAGTCCCTCCCCCCGATGAGCGCCCCGCACCAGGCCCGCGATGTCCACGAACTCTACCGTGGTGGGCACGATCCGTTCGGGCTGCACAAGGGCTGCGATGTCGGTCAGCCGGTGGTCAGGCACCGTGGCCACGCCCACATGTCGGTCCGTGGTGGTGAAGGGGTAACTGGCCACCGGCACCTGAGCCCGGGTCAGGGCATTGAAGAGTGTGGATTTGCCCACGTTGGGCAGACCTACGATGCCAATTTGTAAACTCATGAGTCCCTCAGATCAGACTGTAGCCGGTCCAGTGACGCGATCATGGCTACGATGAGCACCCAATGAGAGAGGGTGATGAACCCTCGAGTTCAGAGGGAATGCGCTCAGGTATTTCAGACCCGAGTCAGCGATGATGGACACCACTCTCTGTCCCTCCTCCAGTTTTGCTGCCACCTGTAGGGCAGCGGCTATATTGGCCCCGGAGGAGAAGCCGGCGAAGATCCCCTCCTCCTGCGCCAGCCGTCGGGCCATGCCGATGGCCTCCTCATCGTCCACAGCGATCACCTCATCGCACAGGTCGCAGTCGAACAGTTCCGGCACGTACCCCTCGCCGATGCCCTGAATGCGATGGTAGCCCGGCGGACCACCGGACAGAACGGCTGAGTTGGCTGGCTCGACAGCCACTATCTGGATGGAGGGGTCGTGCGCTTTCAGAGCCTGCGCGACACCTATGAGTGTGCCAGCCGTGCCCACACCCATGACGAAGGCATCCAGGCGGCCCCCGGTCTGGGCCAGGATCTCCTGGCCAGTGGTCTCCCGATGGGCTCGCACATTCTGCGGGTTGGTGAACTGGTCAGGCAGGAATCCACCCCACTCCTCAGCTAGCCTTCGGGCCTCTTCCTTGGCTCGCTGGATGTCCTCCCGACCGCAGGGTCCCTCAGGACCACCACGACAGGGAGTCAATACCACCTCAGCTCCGTAGGCTTCGATGATCCTGCGTCTCTCGACGCTCATGGCCTCAGGCATCACCGCGATCATGCGGTAGCCCTTGATGGCGCAGATCAAAGCCAGGGCCATCCCGGTGTTGCCGCTGGTGGGCTCCACCACGACAGAGCCGGGCCCCAAGATCCCCCTTCGCTCTGCGTCCTGGATCATGTACAGGGCGATGCGGTCCTTCATGCTGCCGGCGGGGTTAAGGCTCTCCAGCTTGGCCAGCACCGTGGCGGGACACCCCTCCGCCACCCGGTTCAAGCGCACCAGTGGGGTGTGGCCAATCAGTTCTAGGATGTCCGTTGCGAGTTCCATCTCAGTCCCTCTTGAACCTAGTGTAATCAGGCGCTTCCAGCTCCGGCCTGGGCATTCCCTCTAGCTCCAGCAGGGCCTGGACCTTCAGTGGCAGGCCGAAGAGGTTAATGAATCCCTGGGCGTCCTTCTGGTCGTAGACATCCTCCTGGCCGAAGGTGGCGAATTCCTCTCGGTAGAGAGAGTAGAGTGACTTGCGCCCTACGACATGGCAGCAGCCCTTGTACAGCTTGAGCCTCACGGTGCCAGTGACCCGCTTCTGTGTCTCCTGCACGAAGGCATCCATCGCCTCCCGCAGAGGGGTGAACCAGCGGCCGTAGTAGACCAGCTCGGCGTAGCGTTGAGCCAGGAGAGCCTTGTAGTGGCTGGTGTTCCGATCCAGGGTAAGGCTCTCCAGTTCGCGGTGGGCGGTGTAAAGGATGGTTCCGCCGGGAGTTTCGTAAATACCCCGCGATTTCATGCCCACCAGCCGGTTCTCCACCAGGTCCACCCGGCCGATGCCGTGTCGGCCCCCCATCCTGTTGAGCTCAGTGAGCAACTCCACTGGTCCCATAGCCACACTGTTGAGCTTACGGGGCACGCCCTGCTCGAAGTCAATCTCCACGTACTCCGGCTCGTCGGGTGCATCCTCAGGCGCAGAGGTCAAGACGAAGAGGCTTTCGTCGGGCTCATGCCAGGGGTCCTCCAGCGGGCCGCCCTCATGGCTCATGTGCCAGATGTTGCGGTCGCGGCTGTAGATCTTCTCCTTTGAGGCGCTGACAGGGATGTCATGGGCTGCCGCGTAGGCCAGCGCGTCCTCCCGAGAGCGGATGTGCCACTCCCGCCAGGGGGCGATCACCTTCAGGTAGGGGTTGAGGGCCTTGTAGGTCAGCTCGAAGCGCACCTGGTCATTCCCTTTGCCGGTGCAGCCGTGGGCCACTCCATCGGCTCCCTCCAGCTCAGCGATCTCCACCTGTCGCTTGGCCAGGAGGGGCCGGGCGAAGGAGGTGCCCAGCAGGTACTTGTGCTCGTAGATGGCTCCGGCCTGCAGGGTGGGGAAGGCGTACTCCAGCAGGAACTCCTCTCGCAGGTCTTCGATATAAGCTTTGGAGGCCCCCGAGGCCAGCGCCTTTTCCTCCAGGCCCTCCAGTTCCTCTTCTTGTCCGATATTGCCGGTGTAAGTGATCACCTCGCAGCCGTAGTTCTCCTTGAGCCAGGGGACGATGCAGGAGGTATCCAGCCCACCGGAATAGGCCAGGACAACTTTGTTCACTTTGTTGGTCATTGGATTTCCTATCCGGTAGTCACAACCATCGGACTACCAGTACGTGCCTCCTCTCTTTTCCCTTTCACATTCAGTCAGGCCGTCACTGTTGGCGGGGAGACAGGTGAGACCTGGTTCCGCCTCTCTCCCACTTGGGCAGTCGTCACTCTTTGGGCTTTTGCCATCTGGAACCTCACACCTCTTGATCACTCCGGTGCCTTTTCGGAGCTTCCCCCGGTTGCCTTTTGAGTGAATTGGGTGAAGGGCTTCAGGAGGTTGGCGAACTCCATGGGGAAGATGAATTTAGTGGCCGGGCCGGACCCCAGGGCCTTCAGGGTCTCCAGGTACTGGAGGCTCATGGTCTTGGCATCCACCGTCCTGGCTACGGAGAAAATCTTGTCCAAGGCCAGGGAGAACCCCTCGGCACGGAGGATAGCGGCCTGCCGATCCCCTTCCGCCCTGAGGATCGCCGACTGCTTCTCGCCCTCGGCCACTTTGATGGCCGCTTCGCGCTTGCCATCGGCCTCCAGGACCATGGCCCGGCGGTTGCGCTCCGCGGTCATCTGGCGGGTCATGGCGTCCTGAACCTCCCGCGGAGGCAGGATCTCCCTGATCTCCACGGCGGTGACCTTGACCCCCCACCGCTCGGTGACTTCGTCCAGCTTCACCCTTAAGACCTCATTGATGTGCTCTCGTCTGGCTAACACGTCGTCCAGGATGATGTCCCCGATCACCGCCCTGAGGGTAGTGGTGGCGATGCCCTGCGAAGCGCCGGCGAAGTTGGCCACCTGGATGATGCTATCCACAGCGTTGACCACCTTCCAGTAGATCAGGAAGTCAACGGAGATGGAAGCATTGTCCTGGGTGAAGCAGGTCTGGTGGGGCACCTCCAAATATTGCTCCCTGAGGTCCACCCCGACGGGCCGATCCACGAGGGGGATCAGGAAGACGATCCCCGGCCCCTTCTGGCCGATGCACCTCCCCAGCCGGAAGACCACCAGGCGCTGGTACTCCCGCACGATCTTGATGGCCAGGCTGAGGATAATCACCACCAGCACCAAGAACAAGCCCAGACCGACGATATTCCCAAACACAAGTAACATTTCGCACCTCCTCAGATGCATTCGTAGCATAGCGCTCTGAGCCTTAGGCTCAGAGCTGGAGCAAGTTAGCCCCCTGTGCTCTATAAGTTATTCCTTCGTCACCCTCAGCCTCACTCCCTCCACAGCCACCACCCTCACCCGCTCCCCCTTCCTGATGGTCTCTCCCTCCTCGGCCACTCCACTCCACAGCTCACTCTTCACCTGTACCGTGCCCCGGG
>CAYRNM010000046.1:0-17262 GCA_964425465.1 uncultured Anaerolineae bacterium
AGACTATGTTGAAAGGTGTGCAATACCTTGTAGATGGCTCAGGCAAACGCATCGCCGTGGTCATCAGCCTGGAGGAATGGGGGGAGATTTGGGAAGACTTCTATGATGCGTTGGTGTCCGAATCGCGCAGGGACGAACCGACCGTTGCGTGGGAAACATTGAAGGCAGAGTTGGCAAGCGAGGCTTCCACGAGTGGCAACGTATGAGATCAAGTTCGCGACTTCGGCGGCCAAAGAGTTTCGCTCCCTGTCCACAGAGCTGAGGTATCGTATCGGCGCTGCGATTGATGGTCTGAGCCAAAACCCGCACCCACCAGGTGTCCGCAAGCTGGTAGGGCACGAACGCTTGTATCGAATCCGTGTGGGGCAGTATCGCGTTGTGTATGAGATTAACGACAAGGAGCAGCTCGTTCGTATTACACGTGTTCGGCACCGGCGGGAAGTTTACCGATAACCTGTGCTGTCGCCTGGGATGAGGCCTCGCAGACTCCTTTTCCTGCTCGGTGGCAGTGCCGCCTTTGACGTGGTCGCTGAAGAGTTTGTACCGGCTGCGGGTGGGCGTGAGGCCACGATGGCCCTGCTGATGCAAGGGGGATGTGGATGGAGAAAGTACGTGCCGGAATACACTCAACCCTGGATACGACAAGGTGTATCCCGCTATGATCCCATCGTACCTGGCGAGGATGGGGCATTGGACCTGGACGCCGTATCAGTCAAACTCCGCGAGGCAACCGGCATCTTCATCGGCGGGGGGCACACGCCGACCTACCACCGATTGTACGCCTCAGAACCCATCCGCAGCATGCTCCGAGAGCGCTATCACCAAGGTGTTCCCATTGCGGGGTGTTCTGCCGGAGCCTTGATCGCTCCCGAGGTATGTGCGCTGACCCCTGATGAGACCGGCGACGGTTCCCTCAAAATTGTAGCCGGTTTGGGTCTGGTCAGCGATCTCGTCGTCGGCGTTCACTTCACCGAAAGACACACCCTACCCAGTGTCTTTGAGGTGATGGCCAGGACCCAGACGCGAAGGGGGTTGGGCATTGATGAACCTGCTTGTGCCGTGTTTGAGGATGGCCAGTTCAAGCGCGTTCTGGGTCGGGGTGTCTACGAGATTGTGATGACAGACTTTGAGGCCAGGACCTACAGGACGACGGAATGGGCTGCGTTGTAGAAAGCGAGAGTACAGTATCAATGACCGGCCATGCCGACTTGACCCTCGAAGCGTTTATCATTCTCCGTGAGCACTTTTTCGATCAAAAGAGCGCGTCAAAGCCCTTTCCGCTGAGGGAAAAGCGAAACACACAGGACAATCCGCTGGACGAGTACATCTGCGGCGTGCTGCGCAATCGTCTATGGGATAGCGAATGTGTGCCCTCTCCTGGACCGTTAATCAGCCCTGATCTGGTGCTACTTTGTCCAGAGCAGTGTAACAGCGTTTCCAAAGCAGCCTTGCGGGACGACTTGACGAGCATTGTTGGGATCGAAATCAAGAAGCTGGAACGCACGAAGTCGGGGTCAGTGGCGAGACGATCCGGCCTCGACTACAACACGACACCCCCCTGTGGAACGATTCGTGTGTACGACGCGAATGACCATCCGCTCGACATACGGGGTTTCTATCTCTTCGTCTGTCAGGAGCAAGAGCCGGGTGCAGAGAATACTTACAAACTCAGCGCTCTGGCCCTCTGTGATGGCAATGTGCTGAATGAGGACTTTGAGCTGTATCTCTTAGCCGTCGGCCAGCGGGAAAAGGATATCGGGCTTGGAACGTATGAGGATGGAGCGAACAGACACAGGCCGATGTTCATTTTCACCAATCCACTTGGCATACCCGAGTTGGATAACGCGACCACTCTTATCCATCCCAACCCAACCTTGGCGGAATCGGAGACGGGTTTGCGAATGGCCTACCGACTGATCCGAACAGTCAAGGATGGAGAGCGGGTGTTCTATTGTTATCGCCTGGCTGCGGATATTGAAACAGGCCATCTCATAACCGACTTGAAGGATCCTTTTCCCACACCGTTATCTCGTAGCACCCTCACACAGAGCAGAGGCCGGTTCAGGCTCCCGATTGAGCCCTTGTAGAGTGAGGTTGGGCAATGAGTGCATTGACGCATAAAGTAGCTGAGGTGCGTCCTGTTTACGCCAACGGCAATCCGCTCCAACATCGAAAAGTCATTGAGCAGGCTTTTCCCTTCATGGAAATCAGCGAGATCGCCGAGCGGCAGTCGTGGCGTAAGGATGTGTACCAACCCGTTTACTACATTCACAAGTGGTGGGCCAGACGCTTGAGTAGCGTGTTTCGCGCCATCGTGTTGGGGGCCTGTGCCCCTGCGGGAGGCGCTGCTGATAGGGGCTCGGATGACATACTCGACCTGTTCTACAAACCTGTCCAGTTTCCAGATACCCTCATCTACGATCCATTTATGGGAAGTGGAACGACAGTTGGGGAAGCGCATAAGCTGGGATGCCGCGTCATGGGGCGGGACATCAATCCCGTGTCCTACTTTATGGTCAAGACAGCACTGAGTACGCACGACATCGCTGAAGTGCATCAGACTTTCAAGGCCATTGAAAGGGACGTGAGCCATAGAATCAAGGCCTACTACAAAGCATGGACTGAACATCACGGTCTCGTGGATGTGCTTTATTACTTTTGGGTGAAATGGGTCCCCTGTCCCTGCTGCGGCACGCAGGTGGATTTATTCAACAACCGCATCTTTGCCCAGCACGCTCGCCCCAGCAAATACCCAGAGGCAAAATCGCTGTGCCCTCTTTGCGAGGCGATTAATTCGATCTTGGTATATCAGACAGAAGTCCAATGTGACCAATGCGGCACATCTTACAATCCCCAAAAAGGTGCAGCGGGCCGGACGAATGCAATATGCCCCGAGTGTCAATGCACGTTCCCCATCATCGAAGCCGTAAGAGCTCTGGATCATCCACCACATCACCGCATGTACGCGAAGGTGGTTCTCAAGCCCGATGGGAGTAAAGCATATCTCCCCATTGACGAGTACGATCAGGCCCTCTACAGAGAAGCTTCGGCGGAACTCCAAAGGGGACACTTTGTATATCCTCAGGTGGCGATTGAACCGGGCTACAATACCGATCAGGTGCTGAATTACAACTACACCCACTGGCACCAGATGTTCAACGACCGTCAACTGCTATGCTTGAGCATTCTGAGCGAGCGGATTCGCAATATCGAAGAAGACCCCCTTCGTGATCTGTTTGCCTGCCTGCTGTCGGGGTGCCTCGAGTTCAACAGTATGTTCTGTTCTTTCAAGGGAGAGGGAACAGGGGCAGTGCGGCACACTTTTTCCCATCACATTCTCAAACCCGAACGCACACCGCTGGAAGCGAACCTGTGGGGAACGCCTGAATCCTCAGGGGCATTTTCAACCTTGTTCGAGCACCGTATTCTGCGAGCCCTTGAATACAGGGATAATCCTTTTGAGTTGCAGCTTTCTGATCGGGTGAAAGGGAAAAGACGAAGCAAGAAGGTGTTTAACATCAACCGCAAGATGGGGGGTGAGGTAGCCTCAACGTACGAGGACTTTCAAAGGGGCGGCTTGGACATCTACCTGTCGTGTGGAAGTTCAAGTCAGACGGATATTGAAGATGGTGTGGTGGATGCCGTCATCACGGATCCGCCTTTCTTCGACAACGTGCACTATTCCCAGTTGGCCGATTTCTTTTACGTCTGGATACGGGAAACGATGGGCCATGAGGGGATCTTTCAGGCAGAAACCACGCGCTCAACTGAGGAGGTCCAACAAACAGACTCTCGACGTTTCACGGACAATCTGACCGCCGTGTTCAGGGACTGCCACCGGGTGTTGAAAGATGAGGGGCTGCTGATCTTCACCTATCATCACTCACGACCAGAAGGCTGGTCGGCAATCCTGGAAGCCCTCCACGAAACGGGGTTTTACATTGAAGCCATCCATCCTGTGAAATCAGAAATGTCGGTCTCGATACCGAAGCAGCAAGCTAAAAGCCCCATAGACATTGACATCATCATCGTGGGCCGGAAACTCGCTTCGATAGAGCCCTTCCCGGAGGTGCCAGTAGACTTGTTCAGTGAGTGTGTTGAGGAAACGAGCGAGCTCGTTGAAGTCTTCAACAGGTCGAACAGGAGGTTGAGCCGCAGCGACATCATCGTCATCATGATGGCCCGCTTGATCACAATCCTGTCCCGAACACGCGATCTAGAAAGGATTCTCAGTTACTTAAATTCTGTTGAAAGCAAGATGGGTGTAGTTGTTGAGAGAATCTGGAAACAGCAGAACCCGAGAGGGGTGCTTGTAGAAGAGCGGCAGATGAGGCTCTTCTAAAGGTGTGCAATACCTTGTAGATAGCTCAGGCAAACGCATCGCCGTGGTCATCAGCCTGGAGGAATGGGGAAAATTCTGGGAGGATTTCTATGATGTGTTAGTGTCCGAATCGCGTAAGGACGAACCGACTGTTGCGTGGGAAACGCTGAAGGCGAAGTTGGCGAGCGAGGTATCCACGAGTGGCAACGTATGAGGTCAAGTTCGCGACTTCGACAGCCAAAGGGTTTCGCTCCCTGTCCACGGAATTGAAATATCGTATCGGCGCGGCGATTGATGGTCTGAGCCCAATCCATGCCCGCCGGGGGTCCGCAAGCTGGTGGGGCACGAACACTTGTGTCGAATCCGTGTAGGGCCGTATCGCGTTGTGTACGAGATTGACGACTTCCACCGATGCCATGGGGCGCACGATGTCGCCGTGGATGATGTGCGTCAGTCTTCTCTCATCCCCAGTCGCATCAGGCCAGCCCGCACGAACTGCGGCGTGGTGAGACCGCCACGGCGCTCCTGGCCCAGCTTCCAGGCCCACGTCAGGAGCTTAAAGGCCATCCTCTCTTCGTCCGCGTGGTGATCTGCGGCGCACTCGGCTTCTGACTGGAGTGCGCCGCATCTGTGCCTCACTGAATCCGGTTACCCTCAGTTCTGGCCGGTCAATCCTCCTCTTCGTCCTCCTCCTCGTCGGATTCTGTCTCTTCCCCCTCAGTCAAGCCGTAGCGCGCCCGCTGTTCCTCCAGGCGGATCATCAATTGCACAATAGCTCGATTGTCCACCAGGGCCGCCAGACTGAAGGTGACCAGCAGTAGAAGTGGGGGAAAGATCAGGCTGAGCAGCAGCGTTGCCCCCAGCAACACGATCACCAGTACGGTGAAGCCGGGGTTGACCAGGGCCAGGAGGATGGCATTCTTGAAGACCAGCAAGACCCGCTTGTCCTCCTGCTCCATCAGCAGGGGGAAGAGGTAGGGCTGAATCCCCAGCCACAGCACCATGATCCACAGGAAGAGGATAACGGGGACGATGGCGATCTGGGTTCCCTGTTGCCACCACATGCGGTAGAACCAGATGTTGACCGCCAGAGTGACCACTCCCACCACCCAAAGGCCCAGGGTCTGCCAGCTCTTCAAGTAGTAGCGCCTGAACCCCTCCCAGAAGTAGGAGAACTCGATACGCCTCTCGTGGGGGATGGGATTGGTCAGGTTGTGGACGCCGGCCATCGCCGGTCCGCCAGCTAGGATGGCGATCAGGGTGAGGGGAAAGAGAAGTGCCCAAAACTGTCCGGCTTCCGGCCTCTGCATCGCCATCCCCAGCAACCCTAAAAGGACCGTCAACCCAGGGATAAAGCACGCGAAACAGATGAGATTGGCCCCAATTAGGGAAAACCACTCCTCGTACAGGTCGAGGACCGCCCGACCGTATACACTTAGGGCATCGCGCATGATGCGAACTTCCTTTCATCAGATGTGGACTCCCCCCAGCCCCAGCGCAGGAAGAGCCAGGGGAGCGCTCCCGTAGCTACCCCGCCCAAGACCACGTATCGCAGAAAGCGAAAGGCTGGAGCCTCCGGCAACAGGGCCTTCCCCAGCCCGTAGATCAAGAGCAGGAGAAGCAGGCCGATGACCAGCTTGAGGGCCTGCTTCCCCACAGAAGTCCAGGGCATGAAATGCACCGCGTGGCGCTCCCACAGCGCGCCGCACCCTATCCCCAGCAGGGCCCCCATGGCCGTTACAGCGTGAGAGGAGGGATTGGGCGCTGCCAAGCCAATGGTAATGAGCGCCAGCGCTCCGGCCTGCTGCCATCCCCTGAACTGCTCCCACCACCTGGCCGGTGGCCCCTCCACCATCAAGTTGAAAAGCGCTAACAGCGCCAGGCCGATCAGCATGCCCCCTACGACATCGTGGGGGTAGTGGACACCGAGGTAGAGGCGGGAGAGGGACACCAGCGGGGGAACCAGCCACAGGGTTGTGGCCCAGCGGCGTGGCCGGAACCATAGGGCCAGATACCCAAAGAGCGCGGTGGTCGTCTGGGCGTGGCCGCTGGGGAAGCCCCAGCCGCCCGCTGAGGCGATCCAGCGCACAGCATCTGGATCGGGGCGGGGGGACTGGAAGAGGGCTTTCAACGTCTCATTCACGTAGGTGGAGAAAAGCACCAACAGGGCTACCCGCAACCCCAGCCTCTTATCCAGGCACCACATCAGCACCGGCAGGAGCAGGAGATAGAACCCCTCCGTGCCCAGGAGGGTCACGCCGGTGAAGAATAGATCCAGCAGGGGATGGGACCAGGACTGGATGGCCAGGATGACCCCTGTGCCCCAGGGTAGAAGCGACATCCAGAGCGCTTTCATCGTCGCAGCTTCTTGTTTCCCTACGGGATCAGCAATACCTGCCCCACATAGATGAGATGGGGGTTAAGGATACCGTTCGCCTCGGCGATGGCCTGCACCGTGGTCCCGAAGCGGAGTGCAATGCGGAACAGGTTGTCCCCTCGGCGCACGGTGTAGGTTCGCGGTTCGGAAGGGCGTAGGGAGAGATAGACGGGAACGCTCACCGTGTCCATCTCCGAGCCATCCTTAGGGCTATTCCACCAGGCCTCCACCAGCCCCCTTTGCTCTACGGTGAGGGTGAAGGGCACGGTCACAGCGAAGGGGGCGTAGGTGCCCCATCCGCCGCCGATGCCCGCCCCCTGGCCAATCACCCGCCAGTTGGCATCGAGCACCCGTACCGCTACCTGCCCCTCGAAGGTGTCATTCTCCCCGGTGACAGTGATGGGGCTACTGACGGTGGCCCCTGCCTGGGGGCTGGTGATGCGGATGGCGGGATGGCCGGAGGGGATATAAAGCAGTTGATAGGGGGAGATGAGGTTGACATTGCGGATGCCGTTGACTCGCGCCAACTCCCATAGGTTGACATGGTGGCGCCGGGCGATGGAGTAAAGGGTATCGCCAGGCTTAACCATGTAGGTGACATAAGCACCCGTTGCCCCTGATCCCCGAGCGGGTTCGGCCAGAGCAGGAATGGCGGTTAGCAGTAGCCAGGCCGCAAGCAACAACACAATAAAGATCCGTCTAATCATAGAGCATCTCCTTGCCAGGGAAAGCACAGAGTTCGTCGAGATGCTGTGAACAAGCGTCACAGCGTCCAATCGCCTAAGCGTCATAGCCGCAACGATGCTACGGTGCTGCTTCAAACCAATCCTAGCACCTCCAGGTCAGCGGGGCCGTGCTGTACGCGCAGGATGGCCGGAGCCTGATGGCGGGCCGCATCCAGGATGCGCTCCCGATGCTTGGGCAGGAGGTTACGAGGCAGCTCATCCACGGAGAAATAGCGCCATTCAGCGGCCTCCTCGGTGGGCCGCAACTCGCCCTTCACCGGGCGGCACTGAAGGGTTAACACCACCTCATTCCTATAGGGCTTGGAGTAGACCCCTACCAACCTTTCGACTTCAACGACCACTCCCGTCTCCTCCTCCACTTCCCGCACGATCCCCTCTGTCACCGTTTCGCCCCGCTGCAGCCCCCCGCCGGGCAGGTTCCAGATATCGTGGTCTCGCCGACGCCCCAGGAGCACATGGTCCTCCCCCTCAAAAATCAGGGCGAAGATACTGATCACAAAGGGGACGCGCTCCATTGCCATGCGCATGTTGACTCCTCAGCCCAACACCACCAAAGCCTGTCCCTTTTCCACAGTTTCTGAGGGGCTTACCCGCACTCGATTCACCCGCCCATCACAGGGTGCGCGCACCTCATTCTCCATTTTCATGGATTCCAGGATGACCAGGACATCCCCCGTGGACACCTCCTGCCCCTCCCTCACCGGGACAGCCGCAACCAGCCCAGGCATGGGCGCTTTGACCGTCACCCGGCCCAAGGGCTCGGCCCGCACGCGGCGACGATGGGTTATCTGACGCCGGAGATCATCCTCTACCTGGACAGTGTACAGTTCCCCCAGCAGGAGCACCCAGTACTCTCCTTCCTGCTCTTCAATCAGCACCTCGTAGGAGTTGTGGTCAATGAGGAGCGAGTAAAGGAGACCCGCATCAATGCTCTGCAAGTCCACCGTGTGGGTGCGATCTCCGATGCACACTTTCTCATCAGGGGTGACCTCAATGGTGAAGGTCTGGCCCTTCACAGCGGCAGCATATTTCATCTGTACATCGCCTCCCAGCGAGCTGCCCGCTTCCAGTTGGACTGCGATAAGCCATTTTGCAGCCGGGTCATGGTCAGCGTGCGCTGTCCCCGCCGGTGGGCCAGCAGCACCGCGGCGATAGCCACCACCTCCAGGTCATTCGGATCGTCCTCCTCGGCCATGGAGAACCTGGATTCCAGGAAGGTGGTATCAATCTGTCCCCCGATGAAACGGGTATCATTCAGAATCTGCTGGTGGAAGGGAATGTTGGTATGTACACCCATCACCCGATATTCCTCCAGGGCCCGACGCATACGCAGCAGGGCTTCGCCTCGGGTCTCCCCCCACACCACCAGCTTGGCGATGAGGGAATCGTAGTAGGGGGATATCACGAAGCCCTCGTAGATGCCGCTCTCCACCCGCACCCCCGGCCCGGTGGGCTCGTGCAGCCAGGTGATGCGGCCTGTAGAGGGCAGAAAGTCATTGTAGGGGTCTTCGGCCAAGATGCGGCACTCCAGCGCCCAGCCCCGCCACTGGATATCCTCCTGACGATAGCGCAGCCTGCGGCCGGAGGCGATGCGCAGTTGCTCCTTGACGATATCCACACCGGTGATCATCTCCGTGACCGGATGCTCGACCTGGAGCCGGCAGTTCATCTCCAGAAAGTAGAAGTTTCCATCCCTGTCGAGCAGGAACTCGACTGTACCGGCATTGGTGTAGTTGGCCATTCTGGCCACCCGCACTGCCATCTCACCCATCTCCCGTCGCAGCTTTGGTGTGACGACCCGGGAGGGAGCCTCTTCAATCACCTTCTGATGTCGTCGCTGGATGGAGCCCTCGCGCTCACCCAGGTGGATGATGTGGCCATGATGGTCGGCCAGAATCTGGAACTCGATGTGACGGGCCTCCTCGACCACTCTCTCCAGGTAGAGCATCCCATCGCCAAAGGCGGCCTCGGCCTCGCGCCGGGCGGCCTGAAGCGCGGCATTCAAATCTTGAGACAGACGGACGGTTCGCATACCCTTGCCCCCTCCGCCGGCCGCCGCTTTGATTTTCAGGGGCAGGCCAATGCGGTGGGCTGCAGCTACCAGGTCATCATCGCTCAGTTCCTCATCTGTGCCCTCAATGATAGGCACGCCTGCAGCGCGCATGATGCGCCGGGCCGCGGCTTTGTCGCCCGCCATGGCCAATGTCTCGGGGCTGGGGCCAACGAAAATGAGCCCTGCATTGCGACAGGCTCGGGCGAACCCTGCCTGCTCGGCCAGAAAGCCGTAACCGGGATGGATGGCATCGGCCCCTGAGCGCTTGGCCACCTCGATGATGTGGTCAATGCGCAGATAGCTCTCCCTGGCAGGGGCCGGCCCGATGGGGTAGGCTTCGTCGGCGTAGCGGACATGGAGGGCATTGCGGTCCACGTCGGAGTAAACGGCTACCGTTGTCAGGCCCAGTTCGCGGCAGGCGCGCAGGACACGGACGGCGATCTCACCACGGTTGGCCACCAGAACTTTCTTCAACATACCTTATGGTCCCCAATCGAGCACCTGTTCCGACTGAGCTTCGTAGCGGAACTCGATCCCCTCCAGCATGCCTGAGGGGAAGAGAGGTTGCTGCCGACTGCCGTCAGAGCGCATCACCCAGATCTCCCATTTCCCCCGGCGGTCGGTCAGAAAGGCGATCCACTTCCCGTCGGGTGACCATTCAGGCGCCACGCTGTTCTGCGGAGCCTCGAATAGGGGGCTGGGGGTCAACCGGGTGCCCCCCTGCCCGTTGGGCAGCACGGTATGGATCTCCCAGTGATCATTATGATAGACCATGTAGGCAATCGGTGCCGACCAGGGGTCCCCCCTGGGCTCAGGCGACCAATCGGGTGACATGTCCCTGACCCCATAGCTCACCTGCTGCCAACGCCTTGACTCCCCTGTAGGATCAGTGAGCATCAGCCCCTTCTCTCCATCGTACACCAGCCACCATCCATCGGTGGACCAACTGGGGGCGAAGCTGTGATCGTCACAGGGTACATCAATGAACCGACCGGTCGCCACATCGGCTATGCCGATCTTCCAGTGAGGGTCCTCCTGCTTGATCAGAAGCTCCTTCACTGAATCCCAGTAGTAGACCCAACCGCCACCGGAGCGGTGGGTGAAGGCGATCTTCGTCCCATCGCGGGACCACTCTGGACACTTGGCTTGTTCTGCCTCGCTGAGGAGGCGCTCACCGGTGCCATCCACGTTGATCAGATAGATCCCCGCCGTGCCCTCCCAGCGCGTGAAGGCCACCTGGGTCCCATCGGGGGAGAGGGCCGGATCGAGGCCGTGGGTGAGCTGCCGCAATCCAGTCCCATTGGCGTTGATGATGAAAATACGCCCTCCGCTCCGTTCCTGGAAGACGATCTTGCCGCTGAAAGCGGGCACCGGCGTGGGGGGCACTGGTGGAGCCTCCACCACCTCCACAGCGATCTCTCCACTCGCCTGAACATACTCGGCCGAGACCCAGCCCTGCCCCTCCTCGCCGGCCTCGTAGGCGATCTGCCACCAGGTGGACTCTTCATTGCGGCCCACAATCTCCACTTCCGTCCCTGCCTCCAGTTGGCCAATGCGGGGATAGGCAGTGCCGGGGCCGGCGCGCACATTCAACGGCCCCTCTCGCACCACCGCCTGCGGCGGGACAGGGGTCGGGGTTTGTGTCGGCGGAGGGGTGGGTGTGGAGGTCGGCACGGGAGTGGATGTCGCTGTCGGCGATAGGGAGGGCATGGCTGTGGGCTGGGGCGTCGGTGTCGGGGATTGGGAGGCGCGCTGAGCCAGGGCCTCCACCGTAGGAGTTGGGGTGGGCATACGGGTCACAGTGGGCGGAGGCGGAGTGGCCAATCCGCCGCAGCCCGTGGACAGCAAGCTGATGACCAACAGCGTAAGGAGCAGACCGGACACTGTATAACGCATGGTTTTGCCTCCAGAGGTTGAGTGATGACTAACGACAGGGAGATTATAGCACAGTTTGGCAGCAACTCAAAATGGCGGTTTGACTATTGTTCCCCTTTCACGTACAATGAATTGCGTCCCCTGACCTGATGCCAGCCTATTCTGGACGACAGGCCAGGGAATATGGGGGATAGAGTTGGCTATGAATGCCCAAGATGCCGAACTGCTGGTCCGAGAGGACCTGCCAGCCGATCACCGCTCAGGATTTGTAGCCCTGGCGGGAAAGCCCAATGTGGGCAAGTCCACGCTCATGAATGCCTTTCTAGGCCAGAAGATCGCCATCGTCTCCCCCAAGCCTCAGACCACACGAACCTGCATCCTGGGCATCCTCACCCGACCGGACGCTCAGGTGATCTTCGTGGATACGCCTGGGGTTCACGATCCCCTTCATAAGCTGGGTGAGTTCATGGTGGAGACCGCAGCGCAGGCTATTGCCGACGCGGATGTGGTGCTCCTCCTGGCTGATGTTTCGGAACTGCCCTCTCAAGAGGATCACCAGTTGGCGGAGTTGATCGCCGAGTCCGCGCCGGGGCCAGTGATCCTGGGCCTGAACAAGATGGACCTCCTGTCCCCTGACAAGGTGAAAGAACATGTGGAGGCTTATCTGGCCCTGGCCCAGTTTCAGGATTGGATGCTCCTCTCCGCCACGCGTGGCGACAACCTGGACCTGCTCCTGGAGCGGGTCATTAGAGTCCTGCCCCTCGGCCCTCGCTACTATCCGGAAGAGCAGGTCACGGACCAACACCTGCGGACGCTGGCCGCCGAGCTCATCCGGGAGCAGGTGCTGCACTTCACCCATCAGGAGGTACCCCACTCGGTGGCCGTTCAGGTACGTCGCTTTGAGGAGCGAGAGGAGGGCCCCATCTACATTGAGGCCCACATTTTCGTGGAGCGGGAGTCTCAGAAGGGGATCGTCATTGGCCGTGGAGGGCGCATGCTCAAGCAGATTGGGCAGGCGGCCCGCGAGGAGATCGAGCGGTTGTTGGAGCACCAGGTCTATCTTGACCTTTGGGTGAAAACGCGGTATAAATGGCGGCGCAACGAGCGTGAGCTCCGCCGGCTGGGGTACGTATTGCCCCGGCGAGGGTGAGCGGTGCGCAGACGGCGACTTTAGGTGAAATCACCACTTTTGTTAGGGGTGGAAGCTTTGTCTCTCGTGATAGCTCTAAAGATTGTCGATCTTGCCGCTCTTTTGTTTGCTGTTGCTTGGCTTGCTCGGTCACCAGATTGGGAACCAGCCGTGACTTGCCTCGGTTGCCTGGCCACGTTAATAACCCTGGAAATAAAGAGTGCCAAAGGTCCACGTAGAAACCCGGATAAGGAATTATTCCAAGAGTTCCTGAGGGTTCTTCCGTCTAATGGCTCCATCGAATTCATCAAGACCTACAACATGGCTGGATTCGCGTTTGACGGAAGGAAGCTAGACGACCTAAAAAGGTTTGTATATGAGTGGAATGATGCCGAACACAAATTCTATGACACGAAGCTGGAGAAAAAGCGGAAAAACCTTCTAGAACTCACAGATAGATATCTAGGCTTGTATTGCTCTCAAGACATTTCCTACGCATCTTAACCACCACTTCACTGTACCACCCGAGTGGGAATATGAGCGGCCAGAGCTGTTCAATCAAACTGTTAGCGAGCTCCATCGCCTTGCAGGAGAGATTGTGTCCGTACATCAGGACCTTGTAAGAACCGGCAGGCGCAAGTTAAGGTTGTAATAAGCGATCTAGCCCTGCGTTGCAGCCGATGCTGTAAACCGTGCAGCTGAGCTTCATCCGGCAGATTGAGGCGACTGGACGGCTTATTGACACGCTGGTGTATGAGTTGCGACCGGAGGGAGTCCTGTAAGGGCGGCCAATGGGAGAGTCTCCGAAGCGAAGAAGGAGAAGAGAGTGAACCATCAGACATCTTTCGATACTATTCGCAATGAGTTCGTCCGGGCAGTGGAGCGAGTCAGCGGGCAGGACATGCTGGCCTGCTATGAGTGCGAGGAGTGCGTGGCCGGCTGCCCGGCCGGCTTCACTACCGAATATCTGCCCGGCGAGCTGATCTACCTGCTCTTCACCGGCGCCGTAGACGAGGCGCTGGACAACTCGACCATTTGGTTCTGTACTACATGTCCGACCTGTGTGGCCCAGTGCCCCAAAGGGGTGGACCTGTCGCGCATCATGGCTGCCCTGCGTCAGTTGGCCTTAGATGATAAGGACGACTACATAGACTACAACCTCTTCTCCCCCGAGGAGTTGGCCGAGTTCACCCAGGAGATACTGCGGGAGGAACTGCGACACTATCTCCGATAGGGGGAGTAGCCAGCTTGCTGCGCGCTTTTGAACAAGGAGATGCCAGGCATGCTCGTGAGAGAGCGCATGACGCGCCGCCCCGTGACCATAAGCCCCGAGACCCCCATCAGTGAGGCGTTGGACCTCATGCGCCGGGAGAAGGTCCGCCGGCTGCCGGTGCTGGACAGAGAGGGCCGGTTAGTGGGCATTGTGCTGGAGAAGGACCTGCTCTACGCCTCTCCCTCTCCAGCCACCTCCCTCAGCATCTACGAGATGCAATATCTCCTCTCCAAGCTCACCGTGGCGGAGGTGATGAGCCGGCGGGTGATCACGGTGGACGAAATCACCCCTCTGGAGGAGGCAGCCCGCATCATGGCCGACCACCGGATCGGCGGCCTGCCGGTGATGCGGGGGGATCAACTGGTGGGCATCATCACCGAGACCGATCTCTTCAAAGTCTTCCTGGAGATGCTGGGCGCCCGAGAGAAAGGGGTGCGGCTGACCTTGGAGGTCCCCGACCAGAAGGGCGTGCTGGCCTCCATCACCGGGGCCATCGCCGCCCTGGGGGGAGACATCGTCAGTCTGAGCACCTTCTGGGGGGAGGACCTGACGACAGGGGTGATCACGGTCAAGGTGCGGGAGGGGACGGCCACCAAGCGGCAGTTGGTGGGAGCCATGGAGAAGCTGGGCCTGGAGGTGGTGGATGTGCGCGAGATCTGAGGGTTGACCCATGGCCCACCTGACGCCCATGCGGCGACAATACCTGCAACTCAAATCCCAATACCCCGAGGCCCTCCTCTTCTTCCGCCTGGGCGATTTCTACGAAACCTTCGACGAGGACGCCAAGATCGTGGCCCAGGTGTGCGACATCACCCTTACCTCCCGGCCAGTGGCCAAGGGCCAGCGGGTGCCACTGGCCGGCGTCCCCTACCACGCCGCCGATTCCTACATCGCCAAACTCATCACCGCAGGCTACAAAGTGGCCATCGCCGAGCAGGTGGGCTCCGAGGCAGATCAGCTTCGCCGCGCGGCCATGGCCGGCCGGGGCCAAGAACCGGTGGCCGGAGCCAGGATAACTGCCGAACAGGGAGATCTGGTCCCCCGCCAGGTGATCCGAGTGGTGACGCCGGGCACGATCGTGGAGCCCACGCTTCTGGAGGAGAAGCGGAACAACTACCTGGCTGCTTTAGTCTCCGACGGCGACCGGGCCGGCCTGGCCTACATTGACATCACCACTGGCGAATTCGCCACCACGCAGTTCAGCGAGGAGGAGTTCTGGCCGGAGGTAGAGCAGGAGCTGGCTCGCTTTCAGCCATCGGAGATCATCGTGCCCCAGGAGGAAAGGGAAGGAAGGAGGGATCCCTTCCCCTTTCTTTCCTCTTCCTTCCACCTCACTCCCTTCGATCCCTGGCGCTTTGAGCTGGGCAACGCCCGACGGGCGCTGCTGGACCATTTTCAGGTGGCCACGCTGGATGGCTTCGGCTGCGAGGGGAAACCCCTGGCCGTGCGCGCGGCAGGGGCCATCATCCAGTACCTGGCTCAGACCCAGCCCGCAGCGCTCGGCCATCTCCGCAACCTGGCCACCTACAGCGTCGGCGAGTTCATGGCGCTGGATGCGGCTACTCGCCGCAACCTGGAGCTGAGCCAGACCATCCGCACCGGGCGGACGCGGGGCTCACTCCTTTGGGTGCTGGACGATACCGTCACCGCCATGGGGGGGCGACTGCTTCGCCGCTGGATCAACCAGCCGCTCCTCGATCTGGAGCGGCTGCGACAACGGCAGGAGGCAGTGAGCCGTTTCGTAGAGGACACCCCAACCCGTTTGGGTGTGCGCCAGTGGCTCAAAGGCCTGGGGGACCTGGAGCGGCTCACCGGCCGGGTAGTGCAGTCCATCGCCCGGCCCCGCGATCTGGTGGGCATCGGTCGGGCCCTGTCGGCCATACCCAAGCTGGGTGAGGCGCTGGCAGGTATGAGCGCGCAGGAGGGGCCCATCGCTGAGCTGAGGGCTCGCCTCGATCCCTGTGCTGAGATCGCTGAGTTGTTATCGCAGGCCATCGTAGATGATCCCCCGGCCACGCTGGCCAGCGGAGGGGTGATCCGCCCTGGCTTCTCCGCGGAGCTGGATGGGGTACTTGCCGCCGCGCGGGAGGCCAAGCAGTGGGTGGCTCAACTGGAGCAGCAGGAGCGAAGGCGGACGGGCATCCAGTCCCTTAAGGTGGGCTACAACAAGGTCTTCGGCTATTACTTGGAGGTATCGAAGGCGAATCTGAACCGGGTGCCTTCGGAGTACATCCGCAAGCAGACGCTGGTGGGGGCGGAGCGGTACTTCACCCCCGAGCTCAAGGAGAAGGAATCGTTGATCCTCAACGCCGAGGAACGGCAACTGGAGATCGAATCGCGTATCTTTCACCAAGTCTGCGCTCAGGTTGCCGCCGCGGCCGGGCGGCTGCTGTGCACTGCAGGAGCTCTGGCCGAGCTGGATGTCTACGCTGCATTGGCTGAGGTCGCACTGCGCAACAACTACGTCCGCCCAGAGCTCATCGAAGAGAATGAGATCGAGATCATCGCCGGCCGCCATCCCGTGGTGGAACTGACCCAGCGGGAGGAGCCCTTTGTCCCCAATGATGTGCGCCTTTCCAACGACGAGGGCCAGATCATCGTGCTCACCGGCCCGAATATGTCCGGAAAGTCCACACTGCTCCGCCAGGTAGCCCTCATCGTCCTCCTGGCCCAGATTGGCTCCTTCGTCCCCGCCGACCGGGCCACCATCGGCCTGGTGGATCGCATCTTCACCCGCATCGGCGCTCAGGATGAGATCGCCGCGGGCAGAAGCACCTTCATGGTGGAGATGGTGGAGACGGCCAACATCCTGAACCACGCCACACCCCGGAGCCTGCTCGTCATTGACGAGGTGGGGCGCGGGACCTCCACCTACGATGGCATCTCCATCGCCTGGGCCGTGGTGGAGTACATCCACAACAACCCCCGCGTGCGGGCCAAGACCCTCTTTGCCACCCACTACCATGAGCTCACCGAGCTGTCGGAGCTGCTGCCCCGGGTGCGCAATTACAACGTGGCCGTGGCCGAGGAGGGGGACAGGGTGGTCTTCCTGTACAAGGTGGTGCCCGGCGGGGCCGACCGCAGCTATGGCATCCACGTGGCGCAACTGGCGGGCCTGCCGCGTCCGGTGATCCATCGCGCCGAGGAGATCCTGGAAAGGCTCGAAGCCGAGGCCCGCAGCCCCATCTCCCCCAAGCGCATCGCCGAGGCCCATCAGCTTCTCCTCTTCACCATCACCGATCCCGTCTTGGAGGAGCTGAAGAAACTGGATGTGGAGAGCCTGACCCCCTTGGAGGCTATCACCAAGCTGTATGAGCTACAGAGGCAGTTAGAGCAGCGCTCACGACCCATCAGAGCAACTTAAGAAACTGGTCAAAAAGGGGCTTTTGCACAACAGAAAGTGAGCGCGGTACCTTCTGGCGTGGCACATTGATTGACCTAGCGTTTGCAGAAAACCGCTGGTGACTGGACAAGGCTACACTTTCAGG
>CAYRNM010000047.1:0-13828 GCA_964425465.1 uncultured Anaerolineae bacterium
TTAAGGTAGACCAATACCGGAGGTTTCCACCATGGAGCAATTTAGCAACTTAATCGAGTTTCGCCAAGCCGTCTACGAGCAAGGGCTCACGCTGGCTAGGGATGCACAGTTTGAACTGGTTGATGCCCTGCTACTGAGTCCCTTCGTTCGTTCCTTTCCGGAGCTCAGCCTCTCACCGGTCTTTCGGCGTAAATGGCCGAGCGCCTATGCAGCCATTGAGGAGGGCGGCCAGAACTGGGAATGGTTAGAAGGCTACTTCGTTGAGCAGATTCCAAGCTCAGGGCCGCAGATATTCTCGCTGGATGACACGCCCTGGCCTCACCCGGCGGCTGTGGTCCTGGCTGACCGGCAATACGTCCGAGGTTCCACCCGAGCGGTGAATGGGTCCATCATGATCGGTCATCCCTATTCGGTGCTGGCCTGGGTGCCCGAACCGCAGAAGAGTTGGGCGCCACCCATTTCGGTCCGACGGATCTCCAGCCAGCAGACGCCGCCAGAGGTGGGAGTGATGCAAGTCCAGCAGTTGTGTCGTCTGCGGTGGAAGGAGATGGAGCAAGAACTGTATCTCATCGTAGGCGATGGCAAGTACGGCAACCACTGCTTTCTGGGGTCCTTGAAGGACGAGCCGTGTGGCGCTTTGGTCCGGCTGCGCCGTGACCGAGTGCTTTACGGACCGCCGGGCCCCTACAGTGGCATGGGCCGACCGCGGGTCCACGGGGACCGGTTCGCCTTCAAAGAGCCGGGGACTGGGGGGGAACCGGACGCTGAAGTGGAGCTGCAACACGAGCGGTGGGGACGGGTACGGCTGCGCCGGTGGGATAACAAGCACGCTCTTCAGGATGCCTCCACTCCCTTCAGCGTTATCTTGGCGCAGACCCATCTAGAGCGCGATAAGCCCTCCGACCCTTTCTGGCTGGCCTATCAACCTCCGCCTCACCAAAGGCCGGAGGATCAGGATTTGGAAGAGCTGTGGCAGGGGTTCGAGTGGCGTTGGCCTGTCGAGCCCAGCACTCGCTTCCAGAAACAACATCTCCGTTGGACCCTGCCCCGATTTCAGGAACCGGAGCGGTGCGATCGTTGGACGATGTTGGTCAGCATCGCTCAGTGGGAGTTGTTCCTGGCCCGGGACGTGGTCAGGGATTGCCCTTTACCCTGGCAGCCTGCTCAAGAGCACCTGACGCCAGAGCGAACGCTCCAGAGCCTGGGAGCGACTTTTCGAGAGATTAGCACCCCGGCAGACGCACCTCAAACGCGGGGAAAGTCGCCCGGCTGGCCCAAAGGCCAGCCACGGACACGCCCAGAGCGGCATCCGGTGGTCAAGAAGGCCAAGAAGAAGCCCTAACTGGCCTGAATTCGGCGCGAAACTCGTTTGTTAAAGAACCTGATTCATCTCGGCTTCTTCCGAGCATGTCACACTTTGTCTAAACTCGAGTTGCCTGTCCAGTTTCTCAAAGCTCAACTATTCTACTCACTGTAGCTTTTCGCGATGAGAGGAAAGTACTTCTGGTAGACATAGGAAAACACGAGGATATCGTTGTCATGGTGATCGCTTAGGGTCATAGCCCAGCTCAAACGGGCTCATGAGGCTCAGATTGCCCCTTGAGATTGCAATTCATCGGTAGCGCACTACCTGATTGACCCGTATCTCACGTTGAACCAGCACCCTTCTTCACCGCTTGAACTGCAAGGACGTGCGCACTTCCGCTAGGGGTTTTCTTTGCGCTGTATCCTGTTGATGCCTCTCATGGGTTGCGCAGGATGAGGGGAATGTAGACCTGTCGGCACAGTCCCCGATAGGTGATGCCGGCCACATTGTTCGCGCGTGTGGTCTCGGTGATAGCCCGATCCGGATCCACGTAGGCATAGAGAGTGCAGGCTAGGGGCCCGGCTATCTGTCCGCTCACTGTGGCCGAGCCAGCCGGTGCCAACAACGGGATGGTCTGCGTGAGCAGTGTACTACCAGCCTTCAGGCGATCGTCACCATAGAAACCCACCAGGACATCGGTGGCCGTGATGGCACCGATGTTGTACACTGTCGCTGTCACCAGCACGGTCGTGGCTGTCGGGGAGGTCGTCCACAGATAATAGGGACTGACCATCAGATCCGGTCGCACATCCAGCATGAAGGTGTACAGGTTGTTGGAGGTGAACGTCTCGGTGAAGTCACCTCGGTTGACAATGCCGACAAGCGGGTAGACGCCCCTGCTCAGCGGTCCGAAGCTCCAGGGTGTAGTCAAAGTGATGGCCTCACCTGCCGCCAGTGCTGGAACCGCATCGGTTACCGCCAGCGTGCCGGTGACGCTGTCCCGGTAGAAGGTCAGCGTGGTCGTTGGCGCACTGCTGGTGCCGATGTTACGGATGAGCGCGCGCACCCCGACATCGCTCCCGCCCCAGTAGTCCACACCCGCATTGGTGATCTCCAGGTCTGGGCCAAAGGCTGCCAGGCTGACCGTATTGTCGGCTTCGTTGGATTCAGTGATAACATGGGCCGGGTCGGCCACGGCAAATAGGATGTGCACTCCCCCCGTGACGGGAACATTGTAGGTCGTCGTCAAGGTGCTGGTAAAACCAGCTGCCAGGGGCACGGAGAGATCGCTGGTGCCGATGAGCATCCCGCCCACCGTGGGGTCTCCGTCGTAGAAACTCACCACCACGCCGTCCAGGGCCAGATCCCCGCTGTTGAGCACCGTGGCGCTGAGCACAATGGTGCTGCCCGGTGCGGGGTGGAGATCCGACACGCTGAGAGCATCGCTCTCCAATGTCAGATTGCGCGTGAAGACATGGGAGAGGAGAAGCAGGTCGGTCTGTCCCTCGGTCGGCAGGGTGTAAGTGACGACCTCGCCTGTGCCGGAGATGGTCATGGTGTGGGTGATCGAGGTAATGGCCCTAGCGGCGTAGGCCACCAACAGCCGCCCTGCCGAGTCGAGCCCGGCCGAGGGGCAGGCTTCGGCCGCACGATCGTCCGTTAACTTTAGAGGCCGCCCCCACAGATGGTGCGCCTGGTCGTAGAGGGCCAGGTGCAGGTCGCGCTGTGCATTCTGGGCGGTGAAGACGGCGGCAATGGTGCCGTCCTGCACCACGCGAAACTCGTCGATCACTGCACCGCTTTCCAGTGTCAGGCTGACTATGCTGCCAGTGGTCAGGTTGTGCAACCGTAGTTCATCCCCTGCCACCCAGATGACGAGGGGCTGGTTGGCCCCATTGTAGACCACCTGCGGGCTGCGGTGCCCCAGACGGTCATCGGTGCGCTGCACCGGGGACGACCAGATGGCTCCATTCCACGTACTGGTAAACAGCTGCAGCGTAGGCGTGGGATAGCCGGTGGGTGTGAGGTAGCGCGTGTAGGCGATGGTGGCGACACCATCGCCAGAGCCAGCCGCCAGATCCACCAAGCCAGGGATGCCCTCCACAGCCACCGCAGGTATCCCCCACCCCTCGTCGTAGAAGGCCGCCATGATGCGGTCCGGGTCGGCGGCTGTGCCAGCCAGCAGCCCGGCTGGATTCTCCCGCCACACCGCCAGTAGGTTTCCAGTACCGCTGCGGGCCAATTGTGGCGTGAAGTCGAGTGCTGTGTTGGTCGTCAGCAGTGAGACAACTGACCAAGTGCCGACTGTGGGGCTATAGGCCGAGGTGGCGATCTCTATCTTCTTCGCGGTGGTCACATTCCAGGTGGCCGTGATGGGCAATGTGTCATTTAGACGCTCCCAGACAGCCACGGCATGGCCGTCACTCGCCCAGGCTACCTGTGGTGCGTCATCCAAGAGATAGTCATCGGTCACACTGGCGGGTGTGCTCCACGAGGAACCATTCCACCGGCTGAAGGCGATTTCGTGCGCCTGACCGACGGGCTTGGCCACGTCGTCATGAACCCAGACCAAGAGCGATTTGTCGGTAGCCGGCTCCACAGCAAGCGACGGCACCGGATAGGTGTAAACGTTGCTGACCAACACGCTGGTGACCGTGCTCTGGGCAGCCAGGCCCGACATGCTGAGCTTTGTTCCCGCCGGGCCAAAGGCCTGGAGTCTGCCGGGCAGAGCCTGGAAGGTGGCGTAGGTGGGGCTGGCATTATGGCCGATGAGATGCCACGTCGGCGGTGCTTCCACTGGCACGAGGAATGTCAGCGCCACCCGGCCCGATCCACTTGGCCACTCGGCCAGTTTCCAGTCCCCGCGACCTTCGAGGCTGAACCAAGTGACCCTGAACGTGTACCCGCCGAAGCCGTATGCTTGAAGTGAACCGATGTACACTTCGTCGGCGGAGTACCCCAAGGTGCCCTTGCCCCCAGGCCGCCATAGATGCACCCTTCGACGACCCACAGGTCCGCCTGGGCACCCAATTCCAGAGGGAAATCTAATCCTGCCTGCACGTCAGCTATGTGCCAATGCGGCTGAAAGGCCAGCGTGAACTCGCCCGATAATTCCGGTGTGATCTTGATATAAAACTTGGCACGGTCGTTGAGCCAGTCACGGATTGGGGGAACCGCACTCAATGACGCGTAAGCTGCTGTGCCAAAGGGGGGCAAGGCATTCAGAGCCTCAACTACCCCCACGTCCTTCTCGAATTCACGAGCCACCGAACCACCGATCTCCAATTCCTGCACAACCACGTAGGGCGTCTTGGCTCCTAACACACCGCTCAGTCGGCCGTGGTACTCCAGATCGCACTCATGGCCGATCAGCTTGAGAAAAGCTTGAGGCTTTCGCCCGGTCGTGGCACGGTCCCGCTCCCGGCTGATCTCCACCTCAAACGCTCCACCGCGTGTGGGCAGGCTCATTTTGATGTTGGTCTGCCACTGGAAACGGTTCAGATCGCCAGAGAGGAATCCCCACCGGATATCCTCACACTCGTTTCGACCCTGTTCGTGCTTGCATAAGGGCTGGGGGGGAAGTGTGATCTCCAGCACCAGTGCTTGGTTGCCGATGGCCGGCAGGGTATTGACACCGTCCATAATCCACTGGGGCAGCCGGTAGCCAAAGAGCGGCAGGTCGAAGGGCACAGACGACTTGTCGCCGCTGTGTGCGATGATACGCAAGATGTTGGAGGGTTCGCGCAGGTGGCGGTTGATGTCCAGTTCGTAGCTCACATTCTGGCCGGTAGCTGCAATGGAGTCTGTATGACCGTTCAGAGAGAACTCGACGGACCCCATCGGCTGTCCTCTCCAATCCACGCTCACCTGCAGTGGCAAGTGTAGCCCATCCAGGCCAAGCATAAAGAACCCATCTATGGGACAATCAATCTGTTCACAATTCCCTTCAACACTCGTGATAATGGGGTCGTGTGTCTGTGGTTGTGGAGGAAGCGGCTCTCCACCCACTGGAGTGAATACTAATGCGGCTGAGGTGGCGAAGGTTCGACCCGTACTCAGGTCCTCAGCGGTAATGACTACCGTACCTGGTGTGGAGGAGTGGACAGTAGTGACAAAGCAGCCGCTGGCATCGGTGGTGCCGCTGACTTGCGTGAAAGTATCTACGCTCCCCCGACTCGAGAGTACACGCACCAGATGCCTCGCAGGTGCATTCAGCAGGGTGATGGTGCAGGTGGACACGCCATCGGCCGGGAGAGAGCTAGGTAATGCTACAATACTGGGCCCCGCACACTCGTTAACAGTAACCGTATAGCTAGAAGATGTCGAACTATTCCCAACTTCATCCCAAGCTTCTATGTAGTACTCGACAGTCCCCGCCTCAGCAAAGGGCCCGATCGTGGCAGAATAGTCATCCCCAGAAGCACTCATGACTTCATATTCCCAACTTCCGCCATTCAGACGGTGATAGAGCCAAGCATGGTCCACACCTGAGAAATCAGTTATGGTCGCAGTAATCGTCACAGTAGTGGGTTCAGGACAGCCTGTTGTGTAGATAGGATCGTCGGATTCAACGACGGAAGAGATGGAGGGACCAGTGGTGTCCTCTAGGGCAATACCCTTCACATAGATGTCCTCATTCCCCTCCACATCTGCCATGAAAACGATCTTGGTGCCATCTGGTGAGAACCGCGGAGCTGCTTCAATGCCAGTCGAGTCAGTAAGCTGCATGACATCTGTGCCGTCTTCGTCCATCATGAAGATATGCCATTGCCCCCCAACTCTATTAGAGTAGAAGAGAATCTTGTTGCCAAACCAGTCCCAGACGTTATCCCCATAAGGGTCATCCGTTAGCTGGGCGAGAATCGTTCGATCTGTTGCATCCATGACGTAGATGTCGTATTGTCCATCCAGGTCCGGGTCCGCAGAAAACGCTATTTCGGAGCAATCAGGTGACCATACAGGATAGCTAGCTGTTCCGAGGAAGGTCAATTGGGTTATGCCTGTACCATCAACATTCGCTACATAGACGTCGTGGGGGGAGCCTAAGCAATCCCCGGAGGCAAATGCGATCTTATCCCCACAGGGGGACCACCTGGGATTTTGGTTGTATCTTGAGGTAATAATGGGCGTTATGTCTGTCCCATCAGCATTCATTACAACGATGTCGAACCTGCAATCATTGTGATAGTGACAGAACAAGATCTTAGAGCCATCTGGGGAATAGTCAGCCATTCCTGCAACACCTAGGGTGGTTAGCTGTCTGTGACCAGTGCCATCAGGGTTCATATCCCAGATCTCCCGGTTCCACCCGCCCCTGGATAGGGATGCCATATAAGCTATCCTCGTTCCATCTGGAGACCAAGTCGGCCCGCCGTCATCGCCTGGGTTTGTTGTTAAGCGAATCCAACCGGCTGGCCCGCTCCTTCGGGCGTACTTCAGGTCCTTGTTGCTCCGGTCATAGTAACTGATATGGGGGTTTCCCCACTCATCCAGTGCCAGCGAGGAATACTCGCCTATGAAACCACTGCTATCTACTATCTCGAACTGCCAAGTCGAGCCATCCCAGTGAGCGTATTTCAGGTCGTTGTTGGTATTATCGTAGTAACTGATGTGGGGATGACCTGCTATGTCCACCGCTAGCGAGGTCCACTCGCCCACATATCCAGTGCTGTCCACGGTCTCGATCTGCCAAGTCGAGCCATCCCAGTGGGCGTATTTTAGGTCTTTGTCGTAGTAGGCGAAGTAACTTATGTGGGGATAGTCTTCACCATCCAGTGCCAGCGATGTGTACCAGCCAACACTCCCAACACTGTCTACTGCCTCAATGTGCCACTGTGAGCCATCCCAGTAGGCGTATTTCAGGTCACCGTTGCTGCGGTCAAGGTAACTGATGTGAGGATAGTCTTCACCATCCAGCTCGAGTGAGGAATAGTCGCCTACATTCCCGGCACTGTCCACGGTCTCGATTTGCCAGGCCAAGCCATCCCAGTGGGCATATTTTAGATCGCCTTTGGTCCGGTCGTAGTAACTGATGTGGGGATGACCAGCCTCGTTCAGTGCCAGCGAGGTGAACTCACCCACATGTCCAGTGCTGTCCACGGTCTCGATCTGCCAGGCCAAGCCATCCCAGTGAGCGTATTTTAGATCGCCTTTGGTCTGGTCGAAGTAACTGATGTGGGGATAGTCTTCAGCATCTAAGGCCAGTGAGTTGTCTAGCTGCACACTCCCTAGGCTGTCTACCATCTCGATCTGCCAAGCCGAGCCATCCCAGTGAGCGTATTTTAGATCGCCTTTGGTCCGGTCGAAGTAACTGATGTGGGGATAGTCTTCAGCATCTAAGACCAGCGAGGTGCAGTAATCGCCTACATTCCCGGCACTGTCCACAGTCTCGATTTGCCAATCTGAGCTGCCTTGGGTGGCTGCATTATCCACGCCGCCGCTAATAGCAGCGGAAAAGAGAGTAGGGGCTAATGGTGCACCTGCGTCTGTGAACAGGATAGCCCCGGTAAGAGGAAGAACAAGGCAGAGAACGATTAGGGTCATGGTGAATGGGCGTCTGGCTGTCATTCTCAGCACCTCCTTCAGCAACGAGGTGAACGGTGAAGCTGTATGCCTACTGAAAAGAGAGGGAAGTGCACCCCTTTGATTGGACACTTTCTGGGCCTTTCTTACCAACAAACTGGCCCGAAGCTGAGAGGCGAGACGAACCGGCCAGGTGACCGATCCCTCTCGCCTTCCGTCGGGGTCAGCACCCATTATACGTCAGCGAGGAGGATCTGTCAAACCGGGCGGCAGATCAGGACCACGGTTGAGCCACCTGAAGTGCCTCGAACTCGGCGGGCGTCAAGTAGCCCAACGCTGAGTGTACACGCTTGGTCATGTAGACATCATCGAGGAACTGACCGATGCGGCTATAGGCATCTTCATAGTCCTCGTAGTCGTTCAGATACACCTCCTCTTCTTTCAGGGTGCGGATAAGCCGCTCGGCATAGGGATTCTCCATCGGGCGCCCGACGGCGGCCATACTGATCTGTGTGCCGTGGGCCTCCAAGAGGGCGACATAGCCGTGAGCAGCGTACTGAACCCCTTGATCGGAATGATGGACGCGTGGGGCGGGATGAATGGCCAGGGCCCGCTCCAGCGCCGTGCGCACCAACTCCTCCGTCAGGTTGCGGCCCAAGTACCAACCCCGGATGGCACGGGTGAAGATGTCCATCAGCACGGCCAGATACAGAAACTCGGCCCGCAAGCGGATGTAGGTGATATCAGCGCACCAGATGTGGTCAGGTCCTTCCGGTTCCAGGTCCTTGATGAGATTCGGATACCGCCCCAGCCCGTGCCGGCTGAAGGTAGTGCGCACGTAGTGTTTCACCTGCACCAACAGGGTCTCTTCGCGCATGATGCGCAGCACCCGTTTGCGGTTGACGATGTGCCCTCGCCGGTGCAACTCGGCTGTCATGCGGCGGTAGCCGTAGCGGGGGAACTCCAGGGCGATCTGTTCAATCAAGTCCCGGAGTTCAGTATCATCTCGGCCCTGGGGCTGATAGTAATATGAACTGGGCGCACAGGCCAGGAGCTCACACAGCAGGCGTACCGGGTACTCTTCTGCTAACATGCCAATCACCTGCCGTTTCTGGTCGAGTGGGAGTTCAAGAGCGTCGAGAGTTTTTTTACCGCCGCCAGTTCGAAGGTGAGTTGGCCCACCAGCTGCTCTAGCTCCGCAATGCGAGCTTGCTCAGCCGACCGGCTGGCGTGGGTGGCGAAGAGTTCGGGAGCTCGCTCGATGAGCTGCTGTCGCCAGCGTGACACAAGGTCAGCAGCGAGGTCATACTCCCGGCACAGGACTGCCTGCTTCTTGTCATCGCGCAGGGCTTCCAGGGCCACCTGCGCCTTGAACTGAGCTGAGAATGTACGTCGTTTGGTCATTGGAACCCTCCTAAACTGGATAACACATGATCTCGATTTTGGTTACGGGTGTGTCCAGTTTTGGGGGTTCACTACCAGATGGCACAGAACTTCATTTCGGTCAAAGAGGCCAGCGAGAGGTTCGGCTATTCTGGTTCTCATATCCGCCAGTTATTGCTGGCCAACAAGATAGAGGGACAGAAGTTCGCCAACGCGTGGATGGTGGATACAACCTCACTGGCACAGTACAAAGCCAGGATGGAGCGGCTGGGGAAAAGGAAGCATAGCTTAACGGACCAACACTCCCACGGTAGATGGAGCCGCATCTGCGGGGAGTTACCGATGATACTCGGCGGTGTTGACAATTAGGATACTTACTGCTATAATATTTCGTGACTTTCGAAACTCGCGAAAGATCGAGGCCATGTTCTACAGTTCGCAGATTGGGACGTACTTGACTTGAATGGAGTTGGAAAAGGATATGAATGCCGCACTTGTCTCGATCGATGATGTCTCCCGCATATCGAGCACCGACCTGGCTCGTCGGCCTGGTCAGCTAATGGAAGAAGTTCTGCGCAAGAATGTCATCATTGTGCAGAACCGCGGCCGTGATATTGCCGCTTTGGTCGATATCAAGGAGTACCAACGCCTGCTATCGCTGGTCAATCGACTTGTTGACAAATCTTGAAATTCCCCCGGGGCCAGGCATATGGGCATCATCGCCATCGTTAACCAGAAAGGTGGAACGGGAAAAACCACTACTGCTGTCAACCTGGGCGGCGCACTGGCTGAGCTAGGACGCCAGGTCCTGGTGGTCGACCTGGATCCACAGGGCAACGCCACTCTCCACACTGGCCTCATGCCTGAGCAGCAGGAGCGTACCATTTGGTCAGTTATGGACCAAGCGGTGGAGCCACTCGAGCCCGACGTTATGGACGAGAAGGACTTCAAGGCACTTCTTGACAGTTTATGGGAGGAGAGGTCCTTCGACCCTAATCTTATTCCAATTGTGCACCGTCCAAATGATAATCCCTTTGATCTGGTACCCAGTAACTTGGAACTCAGTGAGGCTGATCTCGCCCTGGCATCCGCCGTGAGCAGGGAGCGCCGACTGGCCATCGTGTTATCTTCTCTAGAGACATACGATTACATTTTGATTGACTGCCCACCCCACCTGGGGATCCTAACCCTGAATGCCTTGACGGCCGCTGACTCTGTCATCATCCCTCTCGAGACAGCCTTCTTCGCCAGCAAGGGCATGAATCAACTGTTTCGCGTTCTCCTGCAAGTAAAGCAGACTCTAAACCATCGACTGGGAGTTCTGGGAGTGCTTATCACCCAGGTGGATCAACGGACCATCCACAGTCGTCAAATCGCCATGGAAGCCAGAGAGGCTCTGGCCAAGCGCGTGCGAGTGTTCGAGACAGAGATTCCCATCAACGTGGATCTGGCAGACGCCTCAGCAGCAGGCGTGACTGTACTACGCTACGCCCCTAATAGTCGAGGTGCTAAGGCTTATCGCCAGCTAGCACAAGAGATCGAGGCGATCCACCATGGCTAGAAGAAAAAGAATTGAGCGAACTGACCAGATATTCAAGGAAAGCGAGCTTATCACGGCAGTCTTCGCAGAACGCGAAAAGGCTGCGCAGCGGCCTATCCCCTTGGATTCTCTGGTGCCCAACCGGTTTAACCCCAGGCAGGATTACTCAAAAGAGAGCTTGGATGAGCTGATCCAGTCCATGCAGGAGCACGGCTTCATTGGAGCTCTGGATGGTCGGGAGCTGCCCGACGGTCGGGTAGAGTTAGCTTACGGTTCTCGCCGCCTTCTGGCAGCCAGGGCTGCCGGTATCCAAACTATACCGGTCTTTCTACACGATTGGGATGACAATGAGCTCCTCTTCGTCTCCCTTGTGGAGAACCTCATTCGCGAAGACCTCACCCCATACGAACAGGCCGAGATAGTGGGGCGGATGCATGAAGAGCTAGAGTTCAGTGTGCGTGAGATAGCTCGCAAGACGAGCAAGCCCAAATCCTGGGTTGAGGATCGCCTGGCCCTCTACCGGGCCCCTCAGGATGTCAAGAAGATGGTGGCAGCTCGACCTGATACCCTCCGGGCAGCCAGCTACATCTCCCGGATCCCCGATGAGGAGACTCGCTCGGTCCTTGAAGATAGAGTGATCAAAGAAAGGGTGACTGCTCGACAGGTACAGCAGGCCGTCCAGCAAGTGGCGGAAGAAGAGGTCCCTGTCGAGGAGGCGCTGGGCCGGGTCATTGCTGAAGTAAAAGCGCCAGTGTCCGCACGTGCGGACACCGCAGCAAAGGAGGCAGAGAGAGGCGAAAAGGCCGCACCCCAATCCGCCCGGGGGCGACCTTCGCCGATGAGATTTCTGATCCAAGCTAACCAGGCCCTCGCCAGCTTCGACCCCGAAGCAGTCCAGGGCAAGGAATTGAAAGAGCTGCTCAACCAACTCAAGCAGCTCATAGCCAGAGCGAACTTCGTGCTGGAGAAGCTGGAAAAGCGGCTCCAAGAGGGCTAGAAAACAAAAGAGACCTGTTGCCGCAGGTCTCCTGGTCCTGATCAGGAATGGATCCAGACAAGATATGGGGCGAAGTTGCCGCTTCGCCCTTCTCGAAGAGCCCCTTAAGTGGGGAGGGGGATTCTGTGTCTCATGTACCCCCGACTCTGCATTTTGTATTATAGCACAAGCGGGGGCAGTTGTCAAGTAGGAGATGCAGCATGACAGAACGAATCTATCTGGAGCGCACCTACGGAAGCCCCGAGGCAGCTATCATCCAGCCGGAGAAACAAGTACCGGTGACCGTCTACAACGTGGACCATTGGTTGCCCCGCCTGGGAGTACAGCGATGGGCGCTGGTCCAGTTACTCCGTCGGCTGGCTATGGATGCGTCTCAGGCCACGGATGGTACCCGACGACTGGAAACGACACGTGAGGAACTGGCCAAGAGATTGGGTGTTGATTGGCCAGGCACGATTGGACAATGGCTTCAGAGCGAGCCTATCCCCGGGCGCAAGGGCTGGCGGAAAATCTCCCCGGTCGATGAGGCCTCTAAGGCGCTGGCCCATTTCATCCCCCGCCTGCGGTACACCTACAAGCGAGGGGATGGGAAAACACGACGGACGGGACTGGCCCTCTATATCCGGATGGATGAGCCGCTGATACCTGAGGACCAGGCACGCTTGGAGGAGGTAGCAGCTACACTCATTCAAGAGCGAATGGAGCAAGCTCCTCTCATACAGTCGACTGAGAGTATAAAAGAGGAAAAACCTACTTCACGAAACATCAAATCGGAAAACCCTATTTCACAGGAAGAAAGTGTGAACGGGGAAAAACCTGCTTCACAGTCCACTGTGAAGCAGGAAAAGTCAATTTCACAATTGAGTGTAATAGAGGAAAAACCTATTTCACGAGCCGTAAAGTTGGAAAATCCTATAGGAACGTTAAACGAACGAACGAATTATCTAACTAGAATAGAAGAGCTAGCTGGCAGTCTCGATCTCAATTTGACTGACGGCCGAAGGATCCGAGGTCAGTTGACTCCCCTTGTCAAGGCTACAGAGGATGTGCTTTCTGACTACCATAGTACCCAGATGCTGTACAAGGTCCTAAAAGCTCTGTACCGAGCACAGCGGTTCGATCTCTTTCTGCAAGCGGTAGGCACAGCAGTGAGAATAGGGGAGATGGATGCCTCGGCCAACTTGGGAGCGATCTTCGTATCCGAGATCAAGCGGTTGGGACGAGAAGAGCAAGTGAATGTTGGGCTTGTTATCCATCCGGAGGCCGAGATGGCAAGAGGGCTTCACGGAGAGGCAGCCGGGGAGAAGGTGCAGCGGAGATTCACTCCCCAGATTCCTCAACTCTTGATACCCGGCTACGGGGATTCGCGAAAGCTGTGGGACTCAGCCTTGGAAGATCTGAAGCTCCGGATGACCAAGGCTACCTTCGCTACCTGGATGCGGGATACATGGATCGCTGACTATCGGCCTGGTACCCGGGGCAGTGGAGAAGAGGACTGCCTCGTGATCCGAGTGCAGAATGAATACACGGCCGAGTGGCTGGCTAACCGACTATCCCGTGTCATTACCAGGACACTGAGTGGCCTGGTTGGACATTCTGTTGAGGTAGAGTTCAAAGTGGGATCATGCTCAGAACACCGTGACACACAGGCAGGGTGATCAGGGTAGGGGGCCTGGTAGGGGGCAGGTATGCGCTGTCAGGTACAGCCTGCTCCCCAGGAAGCATTGATGTCCAGCTGGTGATCAAACTTTATGAGCAGCAACAGAGCTTCAAGATGCGGGAAGCATTCAGGGTTGGCTGTTGTAGTTGACATAAATAACTAGTTGACATAAATATCAAAGTCACAGTGTTCGGGAGATCTGGAGATGGGAAACAGTAGCAGATGTCCGCACGTGCGGACAGTGCTGGGGGGCTGCGCGCGTGCTATGTGAGACGCCTGATAAGGGGATTGCGCTCTTATTGGAATACCGTGGACAACGACGTCCCCATGGCATGGCATCAGCGCATGCTATTCCAATATGAGCGAATGGGATTGTCAAATAGGGGTTCCAGAGCCATGCCACCTGGGTTGTGTGCTGAG
>CAYRNM010000047.1:13928-17250 GCA_964425465.1 uncultured Anaerolineae bacterium
AATGGGATTGTCAAATAGGGGTTCCAGAGCCATGCCACCTGGGTTGTGTGCTGAGTGTCCGCATGTGCGGACAGTACTAGGCTTCTGTACGCCGTCATACCCAATGCCGGACCCTTGGAGAGCCGATGAAGAGCTACCTTGCACTGTCACTACAGGCTCGCTATGGGTTGCTTCGATTGTCCGCACGTGCGGACAATCGAGGGCAGGTTTTAGCCAATTCCGCAGTGCAGTGGTCTCTCTGTGCTCTGCCCACGAGGTTCACGCTCGATAAAGGTGCCAACGCCTACGATAAGCAGTGGGCCGGCAACCGTGCGCGCCGAATCATGCTATCTAACTTGATTTCCTGTTGATGATGTGGTAGAATTAAGGTTAGTATAAGCCTACTTATACTAACCATAAATACGAAAAGTGAAAAAAGCCCCTGCCTCCCCTACTCGCTCCCATCTCGGTTGTTCCCAAGGGATAGCTCGCTATCTGAGCCGAGAGCTCAGCCACGGCTCAAGGGAGGCGAAGGCTATCCGTAAGCTGGAAACCCTATGACCATCGAAGAGGCAATCGAACATTTCCTGAGAGACCTGGCCATCGGCCAGGCAGAGCGCACGGTGCGCACCTACACTACCGCACTGAACCATTTCCGCGAGTTCCTCAGCCAGTGCTCCCTAGATCCGACCACCACACCAGTGACCGAGCTCACGCCCGATCATGCCCTGGACTGGGTGCGCTGGCTCGATGAGGGGCACCGTCCCGGTACAGGGCAACCAGAGCTGGCCAGAATCACCCTCAGCACCTACATCACCGCCCTCCTGCGGTTCTACTCTCACTTGGTTCTGGAGGGCCTCATCGGAATGTCAGCCGAGGAGCACGAGCAGCTTCGGCACCGGCTGCATACCATCCGAGGCAGGGCCCCTCGCCAGCAGCTACCTAAAGTGCCCCCGGAGGAGATTGTGGCCCGGGTCATGGCTGCGGCGCGGGCAGCGCCCTATGATCCGGATGACCGACGGCAGCGCCTGTGCTACCTGCGCAACATCGCCATCGCGGAGATGCTGCGCTCCAGCGGGATGAGAGTGGGGGAACTGATCTCCCTGCGGCGCGGAGACCTGATACCCCAGGATCATACGGCCATCGTCACCGGCAAGGGTGACAAGCAGCGAGTTGTCTACTTCGATGAGACCTCCTGGCAGGCCTTGCAGAACTACCTGAGGGCTCGCCAGGATGGCGCTACCGGACAAGCGCTGGGCAGGCTCCCTGTGCTGGCCCGTCATGACAGAGGGGCGGGGAAGAAGATACTTCCCCTCTCCACTAACACGGTGCGTCAGATGTTGAGCGCCCTCATTAAGCTGGCAGGCGTGGATGAGTACGATGTGACCCCCCACTCCTTTCGCCACTACTTTGCCACCAAGGTACTGGAGGCCACCGGCGATCTGGGCGCCACTCAGGATCTACTGGGTCATGCTTCGCCCAGCACGACGCGCATTTACGCCAGGCTCTCATCGGAGACTTTGCGCAAGGCTTATGAGAAAGCCTTTGGAGACCACCAGGCTGAGAAGGAATCCTAGTCCCCTACCCCACTGGGTGTCTATCTCGCTGGCAAATAGCCAAGATTATGTAAACTGGCCGATAAGCCGAAGTCAGCCTCACTACGGTCAGTGTACTTCATAGCCAGGAGACGGTGGATGGATTTGTCTCACCGACTTCCTTATTCGGAGGCAGAACTATTTCGATATTTATGTCAAGTTTATTGGCCTTGACCTGGACAATTTGAGTGATTTTCAGTTAGGACACCTGTCCTAACACTACAACGTCACTTTCTCAGAGACCGTCCAGGCGCCTGAGAGTGCTCTTGCGATGGGAAAGGTAGGCGGCGTGATTTTGCTTTTGAATGAACCGAACACGCTCAATTGCCTCTTGCGGGTCAAGCCGCTTGAGAGGCAAGACCGACGCGATCAACAAACGAGCCTGTGGGATAGTCAGTGCAGGCGCCCCTTTTTTAGCCGTTCCTGGACACGGACGAGGAAATGGTGAGCCAGGATGCACTCCGTCATGTGATGATGCCAGCCCAGCCAAGTGCGGACCATATAGTCATCCATCCCCAGGTGGTCTTTCCCGTCCTCAAGGGCGCTCTCCACCGGCCAACGCATTCCCGAGACCCGCACCAACTCAGCGTGCGGAGTGTGTGGGGGTGCATTGCTGAAGTAGGTCTTGAGTTCCGGCTCTTCTGCCAAGGAACGATGCAGCACCAGCCAGACCTCAGGGCCTGGCAAGCCCTCTCGCACGGCTATCACCCGTCGAAAGGCAAACGCGGCTACCATCGGCCCTTTGCTGCCCTCCTGGATGCGATAGATCTCCCACTCCTCCACAGGCACCGTTGCTGAGATGGCATCGGCCCGCTGGGCTGTCGGTTCACCCGGTATCAGCCGCTCCCGAGTCGGCTGCCGGCCCCGGCCCGACCACTTAGGTACCGCCGTGTGAGGTGGCGCTTCCCAAACCCGCGTGCTGTGGGGAACCTCTGCGAAGTACCACAGGCCCAGTCCCGCTACACCATCCAAGAAGGCCGGATCCTTCCCATAGTCTTCGTCGCATGCCACCCAGCGGAAGCGCAGAATGCCCTCAGCAACCACCGCTTCCAGCATCTCCAAGGCCAACAGAGGCCTGGTCTTGAAAGGGGTGTCATCTGGGATGCCACACTTCTCCCATCGCGGTCGGTGATCCTCCTCAAACCATTCCTCCGGCAAATAGAGCCGCCGATCCAACAGGGTGTATCCTTTGCGGCTGGCGTAAGCAGCAAATACCCCCGCCTGACAGTTATCGACCTTACCCAATCTGCCGCACCATTGGCGCACCACCCCTACCGAATGCTCCCCTTTCTTGGGAAACTCGGACCCATCGCCAATCCACACGCCGTCTTCTTCGCCTAGTGTCTCGTCTACCAACTGCCAGTGCTTCTTCAGCAGCTTCTCGTCTTGCCATTGCCCTTGACCAATGAACTGTTGCATGGCCTGGATGTTGCCCCCCTCCACGGCCATGGCCATCGGCTGGATGGCCTTCGATTCCATGGGTGCCATCAACCCTTGCAGATATATGTAGCCCCAATGCGCCTGCTCCACCCGGTAGTACAGATCAGCAAATTCGGCGTGGTAAGCCACCAGTTCATCTGCCAGGGCTTCAATCTCTTCCGGCGTCAGTTCCAGCCGTGGAGGTGTGCTGTCTACCTCGATGATCTCCAGGTTGTTTATGTCCATTCCTCTCCTCCTGTTCCACATGGTTGGAGAGGATTATACCTCAAAAAGTCACGTTGTAGTACTAATACCCTAGCTGTAACTGC
>CAYRNM010000048.1:0-16608 GCA_964425465.1 uncultured Anaerolineae bacterium
GTGCAGGGGGTGTCCCCTTGTCCCTCACCTATCCCCAACCCCCTCCCTCTCCCGCAGTGGGAGAGGGAGGGGGTTGGGGATAGGTGAGGGACAAGGGGACACCCCCTGCACCCCTGCTGTTTTAGCCCCCCAACACACGATTCCACCCATTGAAAGGAGTTTCCCATGACTGCTGGACCCTTTGGCGGCCTTCTGGCCAACCTCACACGCTATCACCATGCCCGCAGCGGGCGGGCCTCCAGTTGGGATCAGACCGGGCGCAACCGTGATGCCTGGATCATCCTGCCCGGCGAGACGGCTACACTAGCCGATCTGGAGGGTCCAGGCTGCATCACCCACCTCTGGATGACCCAGTTCTGCCGGCGCATCGTCGGTCCCCACTGGGAGGTGACCGACCCCGACTACTACCGCAAGGTGCTGCTCAAGATCACCTGGGACAGCCAGGAGCACCCCAGCGTGCTCGTGCCCCTGGGCGACTTCTTCTGCCTGGGGCACTCCATCGCCTCCAACTTTGCCTCCCTCCCCTTCACCGTCTCCGCCCGCCCCGAGCAGAACCACCACTTCGGCGGCTCGGCGGCGCTCAACTGCTACCTGCAGATGCCCTTCAACCAGCGAGCCCTGGTGCAGATCGAGAACCAGAATGATGTGCCCTACGGCCAGTATTTCTATGTGGACTACGAACTGTACCGCGAGCCCCTGCCGGAGGATATCCTCTACTTCCACGCCCAGTGGCGGCGGGAGAACCCCTGCGACGGCTGGGACCCCGAGATCCAGGTCAACTGCCCCGAGGCGGACATCGCCAATCTGGATGGGCGGGGCAACTACCTGATCCTGGAGGCGGAGGGGCGCGGCCACTATATCGGCTGCAACCTCTCGGTGACCAACTTCCAGGGGACCTGGTGGGGTGAGGGGGATGACATGATCTTCATTGACGGGGAGGAATGGCCTCCCTCCCTGCATGGCACCGGCAGCGAGGACTACCTGAACCAGGCCTGGGGCATGCAGGCCAACGCCTACCCCATGAATGGCTCGGCGCTGTACGAGGATGACGTGCCCGGCTACCAGGTGAGCTACATCTTCCATTTGGTGAACCCGGTGCGTTTCTCCAAGAGCATCCGGGTGACCATCGAGCACGGTCACGGCAACCACTCGGTGAATGACTGGGCCTCGACCGCCTACTGGTATCAGACCCTTCCCCACAAGCCCTTTGGTATCCTGCCAATGGAGAAGCGGTTGCCCATCCGCCACGGCGACCTAGGGGTGGTGCCCATTGCGCCGACGGAGCCGCTGCGAGAGCCGCCGGAGACAAATGCGGAGATGCGGGAGAAGTCGGCTGCCTGGCGACAGCGGGGCGAGGCGTACCGCCGCGAGCGGGAGCGGTTCTTCGAAGAGTGGGCCGCCCAGACCCACGAACAGGAGAGAGGGAATGTGGAGCACGCTCGTCGTATCAAGCTAATGAGTCACTGAGTCCCTCGTTGCTTTGTTACTCACCACCGGAGGAGACCCGTGAATGAGCGCGAGCGTTTTCTAGCTACCCTGCACTTCGAGCCCGTGGAGCGCGTCCCCTTCTGGGATTTCGGCTACTGGGATGAGACGTTGCCCGAGTGGCGCAAGCAAGGGATGCCCGGCGATGTGCACCCCGAGGCCTTCTTCCACCGTGACCGTCAGTGGGAGAATGTGGGGGTGAATGTGGGGATGTGTCCCCCCTTCGAGGAGGAGGTGCTGGAAGAGGATGCGGACAAGCAGCTCATGGTGGACCGCGATGGAGTGAAGCTCTTGAAAATGAAGCGCACCTCCTCCATCCCCAAGTTCGTCGAGTTTCCGGTCAAGACGCGCGAGGACTTCGAAGCCATGAAGGAACGGTATAACCCCCATTCGCCAGCCCGATACCCCCTCTACTGGGAGGAGAAGGTGCGCCTGTGGCGGGAGCGGGACTACCCCCTGGGGATCTCTGCTGGCAGCTTCTACGGGGAGCTGCGCCGCTGGATGGGGGTTGAGAATCTCTCCCTGGCCTTCTACGATGACCCAGCGTGGGTGCACGAGATGCTCGATTTCCTGGCCGACCACTACGTGGCCTGCATGGAGCGGGCCCTGAAGGATGTGGAACTGGACTACGCCTCCTTCTGGGAGGACATGGCTTTCAATAAAGCCTCGCTCATCTCCCCGTCCATGTGGCGCGAGTTCCTAACCCGCCCCTACCAGAAGGTGACCTCAGTGCTGAGGGAGGCGGGGATTGACATCCTCGTCGTGGACTCCGATGGGACGATGATGGAGCTCACGCCCTGCTGGCTGGAGGCGGGGGTCAACGTCATGTTCCCCATGGAGGGCCGCTGCAACGATCCCCTGGCCCTGCGAGAGCAGTTCGGCCGGGAACTGCTCATCATCGGCGCGGTGGACAAGTTCGCGCTGATGGGGGACCAGAAGCGGATCGAGGAAGAGGTGATGGGCAAGGTACGGACCCTCATCCGCCAGGGCGGTTACATTCCCACTGTAGACCACCGCATCCCCCCCGATGTGCCGCTGGAGAACTATCTCTACTGCCTGGAATTGATTGATCAGATCGCCGACGAGGCCTGTACGGAGCCGCCGGCGTAGGGGCGAGGCTTGCCCTCGCCCAGATAGTAAGCGAGGCTCAGTCCTCGCCTTATGGAGGGAAAGATGCCCCGCAAGATATGGGTGAGCACCATTGCATTCCACGGAACGAGCAAGCCCACCGTGGAGGAGAACCTCAAGGCCGCACATCACTTGCTGGAGGCGGCCTGTGCTGTACAGCCAGACATTGTCTGCCTGCCAGAGGTCTTTGCCTCCGTCGGTACGGAGTACGAAGGTGTAGAGGAAGTGGCCCAGCCGGTGCCAGGGCCCATCACCGACATGGCCGCCGAGGTCGCCCGCCACCACTCAACTTGCGTCATCTGCCCCCTGATGGAAGCGCGCGACGGGCGGGTCTATAACAGCGCGGTGCTCATAGACCGGCAAGGCCACATCGCCGGCATCTACGAAAAGATCCACCCCGTCACCTCCAGCTCCGACTACACCGTGTTGGAGCACGGTGTGACGCCGGGCAAGGAGGCTAAGGTCTTCGAGACGGACTTTGGCCGTCTGGGCATCCTGATCTGCTTCGACATCAACTGGCCGCAGGAGTGGGCGGAGCTGAAGAGACAGGGCGCAGAGGTTGTCTTCTGGCCCTCGGCCTACAACGGGGGATTCCCGCTCCAGGTCTACGCCTTTCTGCACAACTACTACGTCGTCTCCTCCACGCATGGTGACTCGCGCATCATTGACCTGACAGGGGAGATCCTGGAACAGACGGGCCGTGCGAGCCCCGTTGTCAGTGCGCAGATTGATCTGGAAAAGGGGCTCTTCCACGGAGACTTCAACTGGGCGCAACTTGAGCCCCTGCGGGCCCGGTATGGCCGTGACGTGGCGGTGGGCATCTACCACGACGAGGCGCTGATGACCATCGAATCCCATCGCCAGGACCTCACCGTGGCTCAGATCATCGAGGAGATGGGGCTGGAGCTCCTGCCTGACTACCTGGCGCGGAACGAGCAGGCTCAGGACGGGCTGCGGGAGGGTCGAAAGCCCACGCCGCAGCATCCGCCCTATCTGGGCCGACAGCAGTATCTGGGCGAATCAGCGAATGAACGAATGGGCGAATAATTCGCAGACTCGCAGATTCGCTGATTCGTTGATTCGCATATTCGTATGGAGGAGTGAACATGACTGAAACGCTGGTCGCATTGCAGAAGAAAAATCCCGACTTCGAGGTGCTGGCCGCCACGGCTCCTCGCTTCGCGCGCTACGGCCGGATACTTGAGGGCCTCGCGCCCAAAGAGGCGGTGGCCTTCGCTCGGGGTAACGCCCTCCCCGGCGAGAGGGTCATCTACGAGCCCAGCGTAGCGGGCCTAGAGGCCGATGAGGAATTCGTGCGGGCGGTGAGCCAGCAGGTGTACGGTGGCATGGTGGTGCAGGTGGGGTGGTGCTACGGGCGAAACCTGCAGCTCAATGGGCTGGAGTACCACAAGGGCATCGAGGTACTGGTGGCCGTGACTGACCCGGTTCTGCTCCTGGGCCACTTCGAGGACCTCGACTGGGGGGAGCGCATCACTTATGACACCGCTCAGGTGGAGGCCTTCTTCCTGCCCCAGGGCACCGTCGTCGAACTGCACCCCTGGTGCCTGCACTTCGCCCCCTGCCATGTGTGCGAGGAGGCCGGCTTCTGCGCGCTCATCGTCCTGCCCCAAGGCACCAACCTGCCGCTGGATTTCGAGCCCCAGAGGGAAGGGGAATCGGCGCTGCTCTTCGCCCGCAATAAGTGGCTGATCGTCCATCCAGAGGCGGAGGCCCTCGTCCAGCAGGGGGCCTACGTGGGCCTCGTGGGGGAGAACCGACGGCTGCGGGCGCTCTAGCCTGTAGTCAACAAGTCAATGGGTCAACGAGTAACGAGGATCTGGTCCCCCTCGTTGCCCCGGTACTCGTTGACTCATAACTACGGATGAGGAGGTTCCGATGATCGAAAAGGTATCCTACGCCGGCTGGCCCAACTGCTACCGGCTGACGAACGGAAGGATCGAGCTGATCGCCACCAGCGATGTAGGGCCGCGCATCGTGCGGCTGGGCTTCGTGGGAGGTGAAAACCTGTTCAGCGGGCTGGAGGAGCAGTTCGGCCTGGTGGGCGGTGAGGAGTGGCAGCTGTACGGCGGCCACCGTTTCTGGCACTCGCCAGAGGCCAGGCCTCGCTCCTACTATCCCGACAACAGTCCCATTCAGGTGGAAAGCGAGGAGGGGAATACACTGCGCCTGATTCAGCCCACGGAGCCCACAACGGGCATGCAGAAAACCCTGGAAGTCAAGCTGACCGAGGACCACGTCGAGGTGGCCCACACCCTGAACAACGAAGGGCTGTGGCCGGTAGAGGTGGCACCCTGGGCGCTATCAGTGATGGCGGTGAACAGCGTGGCTATCATCCCCCAGCCGCAGGGAGACCCTCAAGCCTTGCTGCCTAACAGGACGCTCATGCTGTGGCCCTACACCGACATGACTGATCCCCGCGTCCACTGGGGGCACAAGTTCATCCTCCTTCGCCAGGACCCGGCCATCGAGCAGCCCATCAAGCTGGGGCTGAGCGCCGACGACGGCTGGTGTGCCTGCCTCGTCGGGGAGACCCTCTTCCTCAAGTGCTTCGACGTCTTCGTGGATGCCATCTACCCCGACAATGGCTGCACGGTGGAGAGCTACACTAACGACTGCTTCCTGGAGCTGGAGACGCTGGGGCCACTGGCCTACCTGGAGCCGGGCGAATCCACCACCCATGTAGAGCATTGGTATCTCTTCGACGGCGTGCGCTGCGACCTGTCAGATGAGAAGGACATTGAGCGGGCACTCGGGCCGCTGGTGGGGCAGGCTGGGTGATGGGTGACAAGGCAACGAATGAACGGGTCAACGAGGACACCCATTTCGCAGCTGGTGCCGTAAGTCATTCGGCAGTCGAGACACCCAAGAGTTGGCGAAACCAGGCTGCAATCTCCTCGACAGTCTTGGGAGAAACTGGTTCGCTATGGGCCTGACGAGCCCCTTCTTCGGCCACCTCGATGCAGAACTGGACGACTTCGCGGTGAGGAAGCTCTTCGGGGATGGAATAACCGCAACGGTCGAGGAAGTAGAGGGCCGCGGTAAAGGCGGTGCGCTTCGTGCCATCGAGGAAGGGATGGCTTTTGTCAGCGAGTGGAAAAGGGCGGCCGCCTTGTCGAAATCAGAGGGATACAGTTCCTCACCACCGAAAGTGGCAAAGGGACGGGCCACAGCCGCTCGGAGCAGGTTCACATCTCTCAAGCCAGGCAGCCCCCCGGTGTCGGCGATGATGACCTCGTACATCTCGTAGACGCGGAGCAGGAGATCGGCCACCTCCTCGGCTTGTGGGGACGGCGATTGGCTCACCGGCGGGCCAGTTGCTCAAACAGGGGACGGTTGTGGTCAATGAGTCGGCGCACGAAAGGGATGGCGCTTTCGGAGAAGCGGCCAGAGGGTGATTCGTCCCCCTGTTGGGCCAGCAGGGCCTCCAGATCGCGTAGGTGGGCAATGAGGGCCTCGTACCCCTCGTAGCCGACGAGAACGGCCCGGGGCCGACTACGGTGGGTGATGTAGACCGGCTCACCGGTTCGCACAACTTCTTCGACCACGCTAGCCGCCGAGCGGCGCAGGTCGGTGATGGGGATAATTTTCACGCTCATTGTCACACTCCATTTCACAGTCTACAGTGCTGTTATTGTATCCAGACTTGGGCGGATGTCAAATCCCTGTCTCACTCCACCCACAGGGAGCGGCCGGGCCCAATGACGGGGGCGGAGAGCACTAGTGAGCAATGGCGCAAGAGGTGACTGAGTGGAAGTAATCCGCAGCGCGTTACGAAAAGCACTTCCCGAACTCATCGGAGCACTCCTCGCTGCGCTCGTCACCGGCATTGTCGCCTACTTCTGGGTGACAGGCGGCTTCTGGCCCGCTTTCGCGGTGGGCGTCATCGCTTTTCTCATCATTCTCGGCCTGACATTGTGTATGGGCAGAGGCAGAGAGGGCGAGGCTGTGGGTGAACTGCCGCCCAGCGCTCCCTGCCAGGCACCCCGCCCTCTGGCCGAGTTCGTAGGTCGCAGAGACCAGATCCGCTGTCAGGCACTGAGGCACAGCTAGCTTTCGAGCTGGATCGAAACATCCATTTGGCACAAGGGTCAGTGAAGCTCTATCAGCAGGAAATGGAACGCTTACGGTTGGAAGGCAAAGACCCTGAAGTATACCCTGTAACAGCAGCTAGGCCCTCTGGGTGGAGATCCTCCGTATTCGATGCGTACAGGGATGAGATCTGGGATCTATTCACTCTGGAACTCGGAGAGGCCTTGCAAAGGGCTTATGACAAAATGCTGCACGGCCTCTGGAAGGGCGATGATCAGATTCCCCCAGCCAAGGCCAAAAGGGAATTTGAGGAAGTACTTACTCTTCTGAAGGCAGCGCAGGGGAAACTGCGAGACTGACACGTAAATTGTCCATCTTCGAGGCCATCGAGGACCCCCGCGCCCAGTGGGTGCGGGAGTGGCTGGAGGAGTTAGAGGATGAGTAGAGGAGGACTCACATGAGAGCTGTATTGTTGTATGGTCCAAAGGACCTGCGCATCGAGGAGAGGCCGGAACCGACCATCGGCCCCGGCGAGATGCTGTTGCGAGTGCGGGCGGTGGGGGTGTGTGGTTCGGACGTGCATATTTACGTCCATGGGCAGATCGGCGGCATCAGCCTAGAGAGTCCCCTCATCCTAGGGCATGAGTTCAGCGGAGATGTGGTCCAGGTCGCCGATGATGTGGCCAACATCAGGCCCGGCGACCGGGTGGCCGTGGACCCGGCCCGCAACTGTATGACGTGCGAGTTCTGCCTAAAGGGACACCCCAACCTGTGCCAAAACCTCCACTTCTGCGGTATGATGCCCGATGACGGCGCGCTGGCGGAGGTCATGGCCTACCCCGCACGGCTGGCCTATCGCCTGCCGGAGTCCATCGGCTACGGGGAGGCAACGTTGCTAGAGCCGCTGGGCATCGCCATTCACGCGACCGATCTGGGGAAACTGCGCGCCGGGTGCGAGGTAGCCGTGCTGGGCTGTGGCCCCATCGGATTGCTGGTGATCCAGATGGCCCGCGTCTGCGGTGCGACACGCATCTTCGCCACCGACCTTTGGGAATACCAACTCGACTTAGCGCGGCGATGCGGGGCTACGGATGTGCTAAACGTAAGAGAGGCTGATCCCGCGGCCTGGATTTCAGAGCAGACGAGGGGACGCGGCGTGGATGTGAGCTTTGACGCGGCAGGCGCAGCGATGACCCCCGCACAGGCGGTAGAAATGGCCAGACGCGGGGGCACCGTGTGTCTGATCGGCATCCCCGTGGAGGACCGGACCGAGTTCCGCGCCTCCAGCGCCCGGCGCAAAGGGCTGACCATCAAGCTCGTGCGCCGGATGAAGCACACCTATCCCCGGGCCATCGCCCTCGTCCAACGGGGCCTGGTTGAGCTTCAGCCGCTTCTCACCCACGGGTTCCCGCTGGAGGAGGCGGAGAAAGCCTTTCAGTTGGTGGAGCACTATACAGACAGGGTGGTCAAAGCATTCATTCGTCTATAGCTCAAAGACCGAAGGAGGAACAGACATGAGCGACGCAAAATACACCATTGGGATAGACTTCGGCACGGAGTCGGGGCGCACAGTGCTGGTGCGTGTGAACGATGGGGAGGAGACTGCTACCTCGGCCTACCCCTACCCTGACGGGGTGATAGATGAGGCCCTACCGGGCAGCGACATTCCCCTGCCCCCCGATTTCGCCCTGCAGAACCCGGCTGATTACATCGAGACACTGCGTACCACCATCCCCGCCGTGCTGAGGGAGAGCGGAGTAGATCCGGCGGACGTCATTGGCGTGGGCACCGACTTCACTGCCTGCACCATGATGCCCATTGACGAAGAGGGCACCCCGCTGTGCATGAAGGAGGAGTGGCGGGAGAACCCCTACGCCTGGGTCAAAATCTGGAAACACCACGCCGCCCAGCCGGAGGCCAACCGGCTGAATGAGATCGCCCAGCAGCGCGGCGAGACGTGGCTGACCCGCTATGGCGGGAAGATCTCCTCGGAGTGGCTCTTCCCCAAGATTTGGGAGACGCTGAACAAAGCCCCGGAGGTCTATCAGGCCGCCAATCGCTTCATCGAGGGAGCGGATTGGATCGTCCTGCAACTGACGGGCCAGGAGAAGCGAAACTCCTGCACCGCCGGCTACAAGGCCATCTGGAGCAAGCGGGAGGGCTATCCAGACGACGATTTCTTCGCCGCCCTCAACCCCCGGCTGCGGAAGGTGGTGGACGAGAAGCTGTCCCGCGACATCTACCCCCTGGGCCAGCGGGCCGGGGGGCTCACCGAGGAGATGGCGGCCCTCACCGGGCTCCTGCCCGGCACGGCGGTGCCGGTGGGCAATGTGGACGCCCACGTCTCCGTTCCTGCGGCCACGGTCACCGAGCCGGGGCGGATGGTGATCATCATGGGCACCTCCAACTGCCACATGGTCCTGGGCGAGGCGGAGAGGAGGGTGGAGGGGATGTGCGGCGTGGTGGAGGATGGCATTATTCCCGGATACTTCGGCTTCGAGGCCGGCCAGTCCTGCGTGGGCGATCACTTCGCCTGGTTCGTGGACCACTGTGTGCCCGCCGAGTACCAGCGAGAGGCCGAGAGGCGCAGGCTGAACCTCCATCAACTGCTGGAGGAGAAGGCGGCCCAGCAGCAGCCGGGGGAGCATGGGTTGCTGGCTCTGGACTGGTGGAATGGCAACCGCTCGGTGCTGGTGGATGTGGATCTGACGGGGCTGCTGGTAGGGGCCACGCTGGCCACCCAACCGGAGGACATCTACCGGGCACTCATCGAGGCCACCGCCTACGGCACACGGGTCATCATCGAGGCCTTTGAGCGCAGCGGCGTACCGGTGAGGGATATCGTGGCCTGTGGCGGGTTGCCGGAGCGGAACAAGCTGCTCATGCAGATCTATGCTGACGTGACGGGGCGGGAGATCAAGGTGGCCCGCACCGCCCAGGCGGGCTCCGTCGGATCGGCCATGTTCGCCGCCGTCGCTGCCGGATCCGAGGCCGGCGGCTACGACACCATCTTCGAGGCGGTGCAACACATGGCCAGCCTGCAGGATGCCGTCTACCGGCCCATCCCGACTCACCAAGCGGTTTACAACCAGCTCTTCGCCGAGTACCTCAAGCTCCACGACTACTTTGGCCGGGGGGCCAACGACGCGATGAAGGTGCTGAAGCGCATCAAGGCCCAGGTTCGGAGATAAGTGACCCCAACTCAAAAGCCCCGGGGCTTTTATCCGCACCGGGGCTTTCTATTGGTGGGCCAGGCCCTCATTCCTCCAGGAGAATCTCTATGTCGAAGTCCTGAGCCGTGAGGGGGATGTATTTGTCATCCCGTGGCCCATCAATGACGTAGCGCATGCGCTTCAGATGGAGCAGATTGGTTCGGGTAAGGGCGATGAAGACGATGCCGCGCTTGGTGACGCCGGGGGCGAACTCCCCTCCCACCTTGTCGGAGCTCCGGTAATCGGCCACGCTCTCCTCATCCGGGGTGACCAGGATCCCCTGAGCGGCCCCCAAGTTGATGGTTCGGTCGGAGGTGTTTGCCACCTCCATTTCCAAGATCAGCGCCTGGGGCACCCCCAGCCAATACTCCCAGTTGTAGGCCGTGATCTCCAGCCCCTGGGGCCACTGTCCCAGATGGCCAAAGGCCACGTTAGTAATGCGGACCATCATGCCTGCCAGCTCCTGCTCTGCGTGAAACAAGGAGTCCACCAGAGGGGTGTCCGCCTCTGGGAAGGGGGTCATGGTTGGACCGGGCTTTGGTTCAGGAGCTGGTGTGGTGGCCGAATGACATCCCGCCAGACAAGCCCCGTCACCAACAGCAGCGTAATGGCTCTTGAGCGCATCTGTGTTCCATGAGAAAGAGGCCACGCTAAATCCGTAGCACTTTCACCGCCTTCACCTATTGGTATTGTAACCAGTTCTGCGATTAAGTCAAGTGAGGCATAGAGCCGGGGGGAATTTGCAGATGAGGAAGGGAAACGCCTGAGGAACTGCTGCCGGTCTTCCATTTCAGCAGTCTCACCGGTGTTTCCCATTTGCCAGGTTGAGTTCCTGGCAAGCCATCGCTTATTGCTCAGGGTAGCACACGGTGAGCGTGTTGTCAATGGTGTTGGTGTGGAATTGATGCCGTTGCTACTTCGAGTTACGCACAGTTTGCAGAGGAAGTGGTGTTGGATGAACGATCGGTGAAGGAGGAGACTTGAGTGCCACGAGTGCACTTTGACAAAAGAGGCGGGACGTGGTATACCTACAGCGGAGCACAGCATAGGCGGACAGGGGCGCTGTGGGGTCTCCTTACTCTTCTGGTGGAAGTGCTAGCATTTCTTCTGGTTCTTTATGAGTGGCCATTCGGCTGACATTGTGGCAAAATAGGGGCGTACTCGATTTTGCCAGGAGGTGAGCCGAATGTCACTACTCTCTACTGCGATATTGCAAACGATGGAAGCTCTGTGCGCCGTCACGCAAGGGCTACCCATCGGAACCAATCTAGCCCTTTTACATTTCCTGTGGATTTAATCAGCGGCTCCTTGTTGCCCAGTCGCGGAGTGCTTTTCCCTGCGCTGCAAGCGATGGAGTTACTGCCAGTGGCCATACGTCGCGCTTGGGCTGCTTTCCGTTATGGCTCCTGGCAGATTGAGGAGCTGCTCTCTGCCTGGGAAAACTATGTCACCCAACAGGGGCAGTGGCAGGAGCATCAATATGAGGGCTATCGCCCCAAGGCGGTCGACCTGGTGGCCTACTGGCGCTCCACGTTGTGCGGGCTGAAGAGCAAGCACTACTATCCGCCGGCAGGCAAAGCGCTTTCCGCTGTAGTGCTGGGCCTCATCGCCCGTGTGGGAAGTGTTAATGGGCGAAGGGTAGCGCTCATCACCGAGCTGGTGTGTGGGGACCTGGATAACCCTCCGAAGACTCCTTGCGGACTCGGGTGCTGCATCAGGCAGCCAAGACGCTAGACGAGGACGAGATACCCGTGTTTGACGCCGGGTTCAAAATCCGCGAACTGCAAGGAGCAAAGCTGTCGCGCTACCTTGTGCGGTTAGCGGTGAACTTCACCGCTCGCCGCAACGTCTTACCCCCCTACACAGGTCACGGCCGCCGGCCTGAGCATGGCGAACTGGTGCGCCCTCTGGCTCGTACCTGGGAGGGCAAACTCATTCCTGCCACTCCTCCCGACCAAGTAGAAACCTGGAGGGAAGAGGGAATGGAGTTCCGGGCGGAGTTTTGAGATGGCTTAGTGCTGCCTGATGTCAAGGTGCATCCCGACCATCCCACCTTCACCGTGGTGGCGATTCACGACCTGCGCTTTCGACAGCCGTGGCTCCTGGCTTGTCCGCTGCGCCTCAGCGGCAAGGCCTTTCGTGGGCTGTATCGGGATCGTTGGCCCGCGGAACAACTCCCCATGGCGGGCAAGCAGATGCTGGGCGGTGCGCGTCAATTCGTATTTGCGCCGGAGAGTTGCCAGCGGCTGCCAGAGTTAAACCTGTTGGCGGGGGCCATCGTGACCTATCTGGCCGCCACGTTGCCCGCCGTGCCCACCGGGTTCTGGGATCGCAACCCCAAGCCCACGCCCGGACGGCTGCGCCGCCTGCTGGCGAGGGTGCATTTTCCCAAGTCTTACTCCTTGCCGGAGCGACTTCAGGAAAAGGAGTCCGCCTTTGAGCACTTGCCCAAGGGTATTTTGGGTCATCGGCGCACCAAGCAGGCCACCAGCACCTGAAAATACCGCCGGGGCTCCATTTCTCAGACTTTTCCCTGACCCGGAAGCCATTTCAGCCGCTTCTGAAAATTCCGGGCTGGGTGCTACCGCCCGCCAGCGGTGGACAGTTTAGCGGAAACTAAAGTATACTCATGGTAGACGAGAATGAGGCCCTGACCATCACGGGAAAGGATACAGTCGAGGATGCAGCAGATGTACTTTCGCGGGAAGGCCTCAAGACGATCGCCATAAAACGAGGGGAGAAAGGCGCTCTGGTCAAAGACGATAAGGAAAAGGTGGAAATACCTGCCGTACCACCACAACAGTTCGTTGACAGCATAGGTGCTGGCAATGCTTTCGACGCGGCTTTCCTCCAAGGGATGCTGGAAGGAAAGGATATTAGAGAAGCTGCTAGAATGGGCATTTCAGCAGCGACGATGAGCATAGAAGGTGTAGGAGGTAGTGAAACGTTCCCCACAGGGAGGAGCTGGTTATCTGATCCGCCCGAGGATACCAAAACACTGCCCCGACCGTTACAAGTCGGAGCGGTTTGTGTTGCTTGGCTGCCATTCTCTTCGACTCGCTGTCACCCACTGAGGCTGACATGGAAAGACCTCCCTCTACCCATAGGGGAAATAGGCATAGGAGAAGTGGTGATGCAACTGTATGCTGAACTCTCGTCGGTGTATAGGGTAGTCGTTGGGTCGGTGTCTCATTCCACCTGAGGTTAGATAGTCGCCTGCTGGGTATTATCACACACCGTGAGACGAATTTGACCGGTGGTATATTGCATGATATAATCTTGCGACGGTTGTAAGTCATCAGAGGTCATCGTTCTCTCTTTTCTATCTATTCCAAGCCTATCTCGCGCCTGGCCGAGTCCTTTGCAACTGTGCCGAAGAGGCATGGAAGGCAAGGACTTTTTGCTGGAAGCAGTGAGCTCAGGGGCGTGATCCCCAGCAGGATGTGGAGCAGCATGAAGCTTCGAGAGGTCCTGTCAGTAATAGAGGGGAAAGTGATTTCCCCAGACGTTGATTTGGACGCGGAGGTCGAAATGGCCTGCGGATCGGACCTGATGAGCGATGTCTTGGCCTTCACCCACGCAGGCACGCTGCTCATGACCGGGCTGACTAACCCTCAAGTGATCCGGACGGCCGAGGTGGCAGGCATCGCGGCTATCGTCTTCGTGCGGGGGAAATTCCCTCCTCCGGAGACCATCTCCCTAGCTAGGGAGAAGGACATCCCCCTTTTGGCCTCTAAGTATACCATGTTCGAGACCTGCGGCCGACTGTACAAGGCGGGGCTTCCAAGCTGCGGCCTTTTCGAGCTCAGCCTGCGCACCTGGCGCGAAGCCTTCGAGAAGATATAAGGACATTCAGGTGGAGCGGGGGAAAGAGGTCACCAAGGTCCAGGAACTGGTCTACGAATTAAAAGTTGAGCAGGCAATGACCAGGGAGGTGGTCACTGTCACCCCGCAAACCACGGTGAGCCAGTTCAGGGAGATCATGCGAGTCAACCGCCTCTCCGGCACACCGGTTATGGAAAACGACGAGTTAGTAGGCATCATCAGCATTGAGGACCTCATCAAGGCCCTGGCGAATGGCGACATTGAAGCCACGGTGGGACAGAAGATGACCAGGGAGGTCAAAACCCTCTACTCCGACGAGCCACTCATCCAGGCCATCGGCCGGTTCACCCGCGAGGGGTTCGGGCGTTTTCCCGTCATTGATCGCCAGAGGAAGCTGGTGGGCATCCTCACCCAGGGGGACATCATACGAGGAGTACTCCGGGAACTGGAGATTGACTACCACGAGGAAGAGATACACCGCTATCGGGCTAGCCACATCTTCGAAGACATCATTGCCGACCGTACTAGCCTCCGCTTCGAGTACAGTGTGGTGGGCCAGGACTTCAATCGTGCAGGCGAGGCCTCCAGCGGGCTCAAAAGAACCCTCAGCCGGCTGGGCATTGCTCCCCCCACCATCCGCCGGGTGGCTATCGCGGCTTACGAGGCGGAGATGAACATCGTCATCTTCACCGGGGGAGGCCAGCTCGTGGCCGAGGTCAGGCCGGGGCGGATAAAGATCGAGGCCATTGACAACGGGCCCGGCATTCCAGACATCGAGCAGGCTATGCAACCCGGCTTCTCCACTGCCCCCGAGTGGGTGAGGGAGATGGGCTTTGGGGCGGGGATGGGATTAAACAACATTCAGGCCTGCGCCGATGAAATGGATCTGCAGTCGAAGGTGGAGGAGGGGACCCACCTCACGACGATCATCTATCTGGATAAAGGGGGGTAGGGTGAAGCTGGAGGAGATCACAGTGGGGCTGGCCCTGTCGGTGCGGACGGCACCGCACAAACTGGGCGTCGAGATCACTGGCGGCTACGCCTCGGATCTTCTGAGCCGGGTGATGGCCAGGGCGAAGAGGGGCAACCTGTGGGTGACCATCCAGGCCCACCCCAACATCGTGGCTGTCGCCAGTCTTCTGGAACTGGCGGGCATCATCGTCGCCGAGGATGTGGAACTGGACCCGGTCACGATAGAGAAGGCCAACCAAGAGGGGATTCCCATTCTAAGCACAGCGCATTCCACTTTCACCATCGTGGGCCAGTTGGTGCAACTGGGGGTGGCTGGAGTGGATTGATGCTCCGCCTGCGGGCCGATCTGCACCTCCACACCGTCCTATCCCCCTGTGCTGAGGTGGAGATGATCCCTCCCCTCATCGTAGAACGGGCCCTGCGGCTGGGGCTGGGGATCATCGGCATCACCGACCACAACTCCGCCGAGAATGTGGCGGCCGTCATGGAGGCCGCGCGGGGGAGCGACCTGGCTGTGCTGCCGGGGATGGAAGTACAGACTCGCGAAGAAGTACATCTCCTGTGCCTCTTCGATACCCTGGAGCAGGTCCTGACGATGCAAGGTAGGGTGCACAACTACCTGCCACCCTTGAAAAACAGAGCAGAGGTCTTCGGCGCCCAGTTCGTGGTAGACGCAGCGGGCGAGTTTGTGCGCACCAATGACCGTCTGCTGTTGACCTCCATCTCGCTCTCTGTGGAGGAGGTCGTCGAAAGGGTACGGGACCTGGCCGGGCTGTGCATTCCAGCCCATGTGGATCGGCCCTCCTATAGCCTGTTAGCCAACCTGGGCTTCATCCCGCCGGGGGTGAATTTCCCGGCACTGGAGATCTCCCGCCAGGCGATTCCCTCGGAGGTGCGCAGGGCCTTTCCAGATATTGCCGATTACACCCTCATCGCCTCCGGAGACGCCCACCGCCTGGAGGAGATGACCGCCCGCACGCTGTTTCAGATCGAAGCACCAATGATTGCCGAGCTCCTCCTGGCCCTGGCCGGAGGCCAAGGCCGAGGGGTCGTCGTGGACTAGCTTCACATACCACCTGAACAAAGGAGCAGAGACTGTGGAGGAAGAGACCCTGGATCTAACCCCCCTGGACGAGATCCTCAATGAGTACGAAACAGAGCAGGGAGCAGTGATCCCTGTCTTGCAGCGGGCTCAAGCTGTCTACGGCTACCTGCCCAGGCAGGTGTTAGAGGCCATCGCCCAGAAAATGAGGGTGCCGGTCAGCCACGTCTATGGCGTGGTGACCTTCTATTCCCAGTTCTACCTGACCCGGCGGGGCAGGCACATCGTCCGGCAGTGTAATGGCACTGCCTGTCATGTGCGCGGGGCGGCCAGGATCATCGAGGTAGTGGAGAAGGAGCTGGGAATCAAGGCGGGGGAGACCACACCCGATTACCGACTGACCTACGAGGTCGTCTACTGTCTGGGCTCCTGTGGCCTGTCCCCCACGGCTATGGTGGATGATGAGGTGGTGGGCCATCTGGTGCCGGAGCGGATGGTGGACATCATGCGGGAACTGGGCTAATGCGCGAACTCTCCCTCCACATCCTGGATGCTGTGGAGAACTCGTTAGAGGCAGGGGCCATGCGCATCGAGCTGACCATTGACGAAGACCTGACCACCGATCGGCTGACCATCACCATCGTGGACAATGGGCGCGGGATGGACGAGCAGACGGTGGCCAAAGTGCTCGACCCCTTCTTCACCACCCGGCAGACCCGTCATGTGGGACTGGGCCTGCCCCTCTTCGCTGCGGCGGCGGAGCGCTGTAATGGAACTTTGACCGTGGAATCGCAGCCCGGGCAGGGGACAACGGTGAGAGCCACTTTCCAGCATAGCCACGTAGACCGCGCTCCTTTGGGCGATATGAAGAGCACGCTGCTGGGAGCCCTTCTG
>CAYRNM010000049.1:0-11357 GCA_964425465.1 uncultured Anaerolineae bacterium
TACTTTCGCATCGGGAATAGTACCAAGAAGTTTCAGGACTTAGACCGGTACGTATGGCAGAGACTGAGACGGTGGGTACGATGGATCAAAGGGGCAAGGGGACGCTGGAATGAGAAGGCGTTCAACACTCTAATGACACGAAGCGGGTTGGAGTACTTCTTCAGAGCAGGAATGTGCGCGGCATAACCTCGAAAGCCGCCGGAAGAAGGTTGTCGGAGAGCCGTATGAGGGAAAACCTCACGTACGGTTCGAGGTGGCAGGGGATGGAAACCAGGATAGGGTATAGGTAAGTGAGGCACTCTCAAAGGAAACGGAGAGTAACCGGCCTGCCTCACCTAAGTCTCAGGCGCCATCCCCTGACCCTACCACCCGACCGCCTAATCGAGAACTTTATTGATGCCGGTTTTGGTTACGAGTCGTGGTTTGGATTGTTGGGCGCGTCGGCAAACTCGGCGGCGGGTTAGCTCCCATCCGTTGGGCGGACTCAAAGGATTGTGAACTTGAAAGGATCTCTCAGAAGGAGACGGAGTGATTAGACCACCAAGATTGCAGCCCGGAGATACAGTTGGCCTTGTCAGTCCCTCCTGGGGTGGGGCAGGTATGTTTCCCCACCGCGTCGAACGGGGTGTACAACACCTGCAATCGCTTGGCTTCAAGGTGAGGATAGGGCGTCATGCCCTCAACCAACGCGGGTTCGTCTCCGACACGCCTCAGAACCGAGTTGATGACATTCACAGCATGTTCGGCGATTCGGAGGTCAAGGCGATGGTGGCTGCGATGTTGTATCACTTGTCTGTGGGGAATTATAGCGCTTCTCGCGGATTCAGTCAAGATGGTGTAGCGCATTCTGGACGACCTACATGAAGGTTGGCTTCTACAAACAAACACACCAGCCGCAGCACACACCTGCCTGTGTCCTTGGCTGGCGCATTTGCCGGTGTTGGCGGCTGTGTTGTGGCAGGCCAGCAAAAGCAATAGACAATTCTCTAAGCCTGCAACGATGCTCTCTGGTCCAGGGGGGACAGGAGCCGTATGGACCATGCACTGGGCGCTAGAGAATGCAAGGGTGATCCTGGCGGAGGTGATGACATCAATACCACGCTCCTGGCATACCCATGAGGGATGCAGGCGAGGGTCTCTCATACACACACTCCCGTGCCGCGTCGGCGTAAGCCTGCAGTTCTCCTCAGAGGCGTAGAAGAAATGGCCGCTGGGGGCCATGATGTAGCCGCCTCCGGGACCGGCTTCCTGGAAACACTGGTGGACCATCTGGCGGATGAGCTCCGGCGTGCCATCCTGCAGGCCGTGGAACTGGTCGAAGCCCCCGATCAGGCACACCTGGTCCCCCACACGCCACTTGACCTCGGCCAGACGGACGTCGCCACCCATTTCCAGCGGGGTAGTTGTAGCCGGCAGTCAGTCCGGCTGCCCCAGTTCCAGCGCGCACAACAGGCGCTCCCGCGACGTCATGGCCATGCCCACCTCACTTTCCGCGCTCAGCCATAGCGTACTCCAGTATCTCCGTCAGATGCTGCGGAGGCCAAGTATATCCTCCCAGCATAGCCATCGCCTCCTGTGTCCGTACTACGCGCCGCTCGCTGATCTCACCATCTGGTGGGAGATAGCGCAGAGCTGTGACGTCGGCCCAGAAGACGAGCAGGCAGCGGCCATCGTAGCGGCGCAGCTCGGTCCGCTGAGGGTCCAGCAGTCGGAACCATTTCCGTCCTATGAAATGCAACTCCCCCAGCTCGACACCCGCCTCCTCGCGGGCTTCCCGCCGGGCGGCCTCCGGCGGCTCCTCGCCATCCTCCACATGGCCGCCGGGGAATTCCCACTCACCCCGCTTCCGCACCCTCACAATCACCACCCGATCGGCCCCCAGGAAGGGCAGGACGACCACGCCGACAATTCGCTCCGGCGGTGGCAGTGAGGTCCGAGGCTCAAACCAGCCCTCCAGCTCCCCGTCAGCGGCCTGGTAGATGGGGAAAGGTCCGGCCATCATCAGCCCTTACTCCGCATGGAGCCACAGGTTGACTATGGGATCCTCCTCATCGGCCAGCAGGTGGTGTTCCTCCCCCGGTTCGATGAGGGCGATGTCGCCCCTGCGCATCTCGTGTTCTACGCCCTCCACGATGAGTTTGGCCCGCCCCTGCAGACAGACGAACACTTCCTCGTCCTGATGGATGTGACAGCCCTCGGGGTGGCTGTACTCGCCGGGATCGTAGAAGTGCAGGCCACCGTGGTGGAGCTTAGAGTCTTTCATGATCCCAGCCAGAAAGTGGTGGCCTCCTGCGTCTTGGAGCTCAAAGAGTCTGTATTTCTTCATCAGCTTACCCTCCATTTTAACAGTAGGGGCGTAGTGCGCTAGGCCCCTACTCTCACCTCCAAACCCCAGGTGGGGGCGAAGGGCAACTTCAAGCCGAAGGTGGGCAATCCATGTTCTGAGACCTTCTCACCTGTACAGCGCTGTGTAGTGGGTGCTCCGGTCCCAGGTCTGCCAGGGCTGGATGTGGCCCGCAATGCAGGCGGCCACGTCGCGCCCGTAGGCCCGACAGTACTCCAACTCCTCCTCGTCCGGTGCACCGATAGCCACCACCCCCTTGCCCACCATCTGGATGCGATGCTCCTCCAACGCATCCTTCAGCGCTCGCAGGCAGGTGACGCCATCCACGAAGGTGCCGGTGGAGGTGAAGGCTCCGCCCACCCTGCCCGCCAGTTGGCGGTAGATGGCAATGGACTCGTCAATCACCCGCTTGAGGGGCCAGGCGGGCAGGCGGAACCAGGTGGGCGAGCCGAGCACGATCCCGTCGGCGGCCAGCAGGTCGTCGTTTGCTGTGGCGTCGGCTGCCTTGACCAGCACATCCACCCCTTCGACCGAGCGGGCTCCCTCGCCGATGGCCCTGGCCATCGCCTCCGTATGACCGGTCTGGCTAAAGTAAACGATCAGAAGCTGTTTAGGTTTCATCTTCTTTTCCCCGACTCACTCAGGTGTGTGTAAGGTGTAGCGCAGCTTGTACCCGTAGGGTGCTTGCTGCGCTCTGATGCGAGGCAAGCCTCGCTATTCCCCCAAGAGAGTGATCTCTTGCTGTACGATGGTCTCGGTGTCGGAGAAGGTGAATACCCCGTTGAGCCGCTCTCCTCGCAGCACCCTGGGCAGCCAGAGCCGATCGTCAGCCCACATCTCCCCGTAGGGTACATCCTCGTAGGCGACCCATTGGGGCCTCATCTCCTCCGACTCTCGAGGCTTCCCCCTCCAACTCCTGGCCAGGAAGACGTGCACCTCCTGGTTCCAGTCGGGATCGCTCGCAGGGGGGATGAAATAGAAGGTGAGGACGGCCACCTTTTCCAGGGAGCCAACCTCTACGCCGATTTCCTCTATGACCTCCCTCCTGGTCGCCTCCTCCAGTGTTTCGCCAGCGTCCACCTTTCCTCCGATCCCATTCCACTTCCCCTGTCCGAAGCCCTGCTTCTTCAAGGCCAGAAGGACCTCTGGCCTGCCATCCCTTTTCCGGAGCAGAAAGCACAACGTGGCCTGTCTCATCCCCCCTCCCCCGCCGAGACGCTGGCCGGTTGACCCCGCAGCCTGAGGATTAGGAAGAGGCTGAACAGGGCGAAGATCGCCACCACCGCTTCCACCCACAGCACCCCTGGCCCCATCCCTTTCCCCGTCCCGATGAAATGGTTGAGAAGCGGTGCGACCCAATCTACCAGGGTGTGGTAGCCGATGGCGATCCACAGCCATTTGAGACTCTTCTGCAGGAAGCACTGGAGCACGAGCACCGACAGGGACACCTGCACGGACATGGCGAAGACCCGCTCGATGCCACCCACGAGCGGCAGCCACCAGGGCAGGGCCTCGATCTGGGCCTTGGCCGCCTGAATCTGGGCCAGTTGCTCTCCCGTCACCGGAAGCTGGCTCACGTCCATGCTGGACAGGGCGATGGCGTTGACCAGTCCCATGATGGCTAGCCCGCCCACCAGCAGCATGGATTCCAGCCCTCCGTGCCCCACCCCGTACATCACTCCCCTTTCCCAGCTCTTTCCCTCCTTCCGCCACAGGAAGCGGTAGCCCAGGTAGCGGCCCACCTCCTCGAAGAGGCCGGCCGTGACCGCGGCGATGGCCAGCCAGCCGATGAGGAGGGGCGGGGAGGCCTGAAGCTTGTCGCGCAGCAGGTACTGGATGACCTGTATGGCGGGCACGCGGGTGAGGAGCTGGCAGACGAGGAACACCAGCGCACCGTAGAGGAAGAACTTCCACCTCACCCTGTACTTCCTCCACACCCAGAGGGCCAGAAGCAGGGGGAAGAGGATGTCAATGGCGATGGCGATGAGGTAGCTGACGATGAGCTGCGGATTGAGGTTCATGGATGTGTGTCCTTCCAGTCTTCTGGCTTCCGCCGCCAACACGCACACCAACTGTCCTCCCCCGTGCCAAAGCGCAGATGCCCACAGCGGAGACACTGTACCCTGGCAGCGATCCCATGGACATCCACCCTGAGCAGCCTCCCCTCCAGAAGGGCTGCGACCTCCCTGCACAGTTGGCCGTATCCGTCACCCCGCCAGGGCCTGGCCTCGACGACGATGGGGCTTTGGAAGTCCATGGCCTGGAAGACGCTGAGGAAGTCATCCCAGGGGATGGTGCCATAGGGCGGCTGGAGGTGCATGTCGCGGGTAGTGTCGTTGTCGGCCAAATGGAAAGTGTTGATGACATCCCTCAGCACCTCCATCCCCTTCCTGACCCCGCCGCCCACGTGCGCATGGCCGGTGTCAAAGCACACCCTCAGCCACTCCGACCCCATCTCCTCTACCACCCGACGTAGCTCCTGGAAGTCGGAGCCAGGGTGATGGGGCAGCATGTTCTCCAGCCCCAACTGCACCCCCCATCGCTCCGCAACCGGAAGGAGCTCCTCCAGGCTGTCCAGGAGCAGGGGGATCATCCGGGGGATCTCCTCTTCACCGGCATGAGCACCAGGGTGGATGACGGCGACGGGGACGCCTCCCAGGGCGAGTCGCTCCAAGACGTACTTGTGGTATTCCACCGCGCGGCGTCGGGTCGGTTCGTCGAGGTGGGACAGATTGTGGGCATCCCCAAAGGGGGCGTGCACCGACCATACCTGGATGCCCGCCTGCCGAAACCACTGGAGGTTCCTCTCCACCACCGATTCGGGGTAGGTGACGAAGAAATGATAGTCCTCCTCGATGGCTGTCACCCCCTCCGCCTGCAACTGAGGGATCGCCTCATCCGGCCTGTCTAGAACATGCCACGCTTGTACGGCTATCTCCACGCTTTTCTCCTTCACTGTCTATTGAAGCGCCTCATCGAGCAGGGTGAGGTAGTGCTCCATGGGCACGCAGATAGGGACAAACCGCTCACAACTCGACCGGCTCCCACTTCTTGGATTGCATGGACTGGTAGGCGGCGTCGAGGATGAGGTTGACGACGTAGCCATCCTCGAAGTTCTCGCGGGGCATTTCGCCCTTCGCCACGCACTCCACGAAGTGGTTCATCTCCTCCCGATAGCCGTAGATCCAGGCCTCATCCACGGGTGGGAAGAGCCAGCCGGTCTCGGCCTCCGCCTTCTCCACAATGTAGCCCACGCCCCCTCGCGAGAAGACCTTGATGGGCGTCTCACGGGTCACATCGGTAAAAATGGTGCCTCCGGTGCCGTAGACCTCGTTGCGCAGGTCCAGGCCGCCCCGGGCGATCCAGCTCAGCTCCGCCAGGCCAAGCTGCCCGCCCTCGAAGCGCATCAGCAGCACGGCGCTGTCCTCGGCGTCGGTGCGGTCGTGGTGGTACAGGCGGTCGCCCCAGGCCAGCACCTCCACGACCTTAGTGTCCTTGCCGATGAAGTAGCGCGCGGCCTCGATGCAGTGGCAGCCCATGTCCAGCAGCGCTCCACCGCCGGCCAGTTCCTTCTTCCAGAACCAGTCCATATGCGGCCCGGCGTGTGCCTCGCGCGAGCGCACCGTCAGCACCTCCCCGATAGCTCCCCTTTCGATGAACTCTCGGGCCTTGATCACCGCCGGACTGAAGACCTCCGTCTCGGCGTAGCCGTGGATGACCCCCGCTGCCTGGACGGCCTTCAGCATCTCCTGGGCCTCGGCGGCGGTACGGGCCAGGGGCTTGGTGCAGACCAGGTTCTTGCCCGTCCTGGCCGTGGCGATGGCCAGCTCCTTGTGCACGTAGTTGGGCACCGCCAGCAGGATGAGATCCAGGTCCTCGCGTTTCAGCACCTTTTCGCTGTCCGTCTCCCACTCCGGGATGCCCCACTTCTCAGCGAAGGCCTGGGCGTGCTCGGCGGTGGGGGAGCAGACCACGGGCATCTCCCAGTGGGCCACGTTTTGCAAGCCCTGCATGTAGAAGGTGGCCACGAACCCGCTGCCCAACAGTCCGATTCGAACCATGCTTTCGCTCCTTTCTTCAAGCCCCGGCCTGAAGAGCCGGGGCTGGATTGCCATTCCCAGCGCCGCCTGTTTACGGAGGCGCGATCCTCAGGAGACGAGAAGGACTCCTTACTTGAGTGATGGCCAGCCCTTTTTGAAGGAGTTGCCCCCTACTCCACCTGCCCCGCCTCTTCCACCGAGAGCTCCTCCCGACCGGCGTAGAGGTAGCGCTGCAACAGGGTGTCATACTCTGTCCAGGGTTTAGTCTGGTCTGGACGCCGAAGGATGAGCTGCTGAAAGCGGTTGACCTGGGCATCGAGGTTGTCCAAATAGTGCAGGGCACAGGCCTCCAGGGTCTTGGGCCGGCGGGGTGAGCCCCACTCATAGCGCCCATGATGGCTGAGCACCATGTGCCGCAGGCGAAGGGCCAACTCCTCGGGGAAATCCTCCATTCGGGCCAGGTGCGCCACCAGCATCTCATCGCTGAGCAGGACGTGGCCCAGCAGCCGCCCGGCGTCGCTGTAGGTGATCTCCCGCTCGTAGGTGAACTCCTTTACCTTTCCGATGTCATGCAACAGGATGCCCGCCACCAGCAGATCGCGGTCTATGTCGGGGAAGAGGCGGCACAGGGGCCGGGCCAGCACCAATAGCTCCGCCACGTGCTCCAAAAGTCCCCCCAGATAGGCGTGGTGGATGCGCCGGGCGGCAGGCGCTCGCTTGAAGGAGGCCACGAACTCCTCGTCGCCGCCCACCCTGGCCACGGGGCCCGTCCCGGCCACGGGAAACACAGCCTGGCAGAGAGCCTTCAAGTGGGGATTCTCCAGTTCCTCGATGGCCCTCTCCAGCGTGCGCCACATGGCCTCCACATCCCGTTCGGTGGAGGGCAGGAAGTCCTCCAGCGTGCACTCCTCGGGCTGGGCGAGGCGCAGTCGTTCTATGATGATCTGCCGCCGCTCTCGATACTCCTCCACCTCCCCCTGTATCTTGATGACATCCCCCTCATCGAAGACCTCCGCCAGCTCAGGCCCCTGTTCCCAGACGCGGGCCAGCACCTCCCCCGTGCGGTCCATCAGCACCAGCGTCAGGAATTGCCCCCGCGTCCGATCCCGGAACCACTCCAGTTCCTTATGCTTGACCAGGAAGAAGTCCAGCACCTGATCACCGACGGATAGATCATGGACAAACTGCTCCTTCATCAATTGTTCCCTTACGCTACCAAGTAGCTGTGAAAAGCTCTTTGCACTGTTGCTCCGCAGCAAAGCTGTCGAGAAGGGAAAGGGAGATAGTTGGTCGTGAGAGAGCTGGGGGGACACCCCCCACGCCCCCGGCAGGGGGTTGACTGTCCCCTGCATCCCCGCTTATCGCCCTTCTCCAACCGTGATCTCCTCTGGCAGGAGCAAATGGTCTCCTAGCAGTGCCTGATTAGTGGGGTTCACCACGGGCAGGCGGAGCCCCGTTGCGGCATCGTAGAGCCCGACCTCAATCCGATAGTGGCCCGGAGGCGCATCCTCGCGCACGGGGATCTGGTAGCGGTCCACGATCACCTCCTCCGGCAGCCAGCCGGTGGTGGGATAGGTGGACTGGACGGGGATGTTGTCCTGCTGGCCCCAGATGCGATTCTGCTCGTCCAACAGGTGGGTGAACACGGTGTAGCTGGTATCGCTGCGCCGCAGGGCCTGCCAGTAGAGGGTGAGGGGCAGGGCATCGCCAGGTGAGGCATCCCTCTGGGGCAGGTCGTACCCCAGGAAACGGACCAGTCCGCCCAGTTCCGCTTTGACCTCATGCTGAATCGTGGTCGGAACCTCAAAGAGCCGCTGGCGGCCTGAAACGGCGACTGTGCCCAACTGGAGGTCGGAAACCCGCAGAGGCTCCCCCGACTCATCGAATAGGTTCAGCATGAGGGAGTAGGTCCCAGCCGGAGTCGCCGCGTCCACCGTGAGGTCAACCTGCCCGCGAAGGATTTCCCCAGCGCGCCACCGGCCCGTGGGATATTGGGGCCCCGTCGGCGCGGCCTGCACCTCCCCGCCAAACTGCCCAAGCTCATCAATGAGCCACAGCCGGGCCACGTAATCGGCCTCCAGGGAGTGCTGAGCCTGCCAGAAGAGGGACAGGTACAGCCTGTCGCCCGGGCGTGCGTCTGTGGCGGAGACATCCCAGCCCAGCAGGCGAATCTCCCTCCCAAAGTCCGCTCGGCGTGGCCGGGCAATATCCAGGGCTTCTATCGAAGGGGGCTGAAGGGCAGGGAGAACCCACACTTTGCCCAGTGGATAGTCGAAACCGGAGGCCGCCGCGCCGGAGCTGCAGATGGGCAGGCCCTCCCACATCCCTTCAGGGTGCACTCGCACCAGGACGGTGTACTGGCCGGGAGGGGTGGCCAGATCCACCGGCAGCTCAAAGGCCTCCACCGTCGTCTCCGCCACAGGCCACTGAGAAGTGGGGATGAGCACCGCCTGTTCCAGCCCGCGCTCATCCCAATAGGTCTGGGCATCCACGTCGGTCAACTGCTTGGAGCCCAATCCCCAGAGGTGTCCGGCCTCGTCGCGCAGGGTCAGGGTGACGAGGACATCCTCCTGCATGGCCTGGGTGGACTGCCAGCGCATCTCCACCTGCAGCTCTTTCCCCGGCGGGGCCTCATCGCGCATCCACTGGAACCCGCTCAGCCGGAGCTTGTCGCCGAAGTTGACCTCCACGATCTCCCCCGGCCAGAGGTCCTGACGATGGTAGAGCTCCAACAGCCGGTAGTCGTAAATGGTGCGCCCGGCCAAATGGAAGTGGGTCTGTACGTACTGCTTGAAGGCGGGATAGTCGCACAGGTTGGCCAACTGGTGCGCGCCCTGGGCCACGTTGAGGATCACCATCTGCACCTCGTAGGCCTCGATCTCGCCGATCAGATCGCGCCCCATGATCTGCCCGCTCTTGGCCGCGCCCCGCGATATTCCGGCCGCCAGGGGAGTGGTCTTGCGCCGGGCGAAGAAGTTGAGCCCCGGATAGTCGGAGAGGATGTAGTCATCAGGTGCAGTATGGGCCTGGATGTAGGCTGCCAGTCGTTGGGTGTCCTGCTCCCACAGGGCGGCCACCCGTTGGTTTTCGATCCACGAGGGATAGAGCGCGGCTCCCAGAAGCAGTGCGATCAGCCCTCCCCGCCACGCCAGCGCCCCCCAGCTCAGACGCCGCGAACCCCAAAGGGGGTCCAGCCCGATGGCCGTCAATGCGGCCAGGGAGGGGACCAGGTACACCAGGTGGCGGAGCTGAAGCTCCCGCGAGAGGAGCAAGAAGGCTAAAGCGGTGGGGAGCTGCCAGATGAAGATGGATGCCAGGCGGTGTTGACTTCGGAGTGAGCGAAGCCCGCCAATCAGGGCCAGGAGCATGAAGATGGGCTGAGCGCGGCAGAAATCCCAGTAGAGCTTCAGCCCTTTGAGGGCCACTTGCCAAGCGGTCAGTTGGCGGCCCTGCTGCAGGTGATGGCCCAACACAGCGCTCAGAAAGTTAGGGGTCAGCAGGAGAAAGAGCCCCACCGTCAGCCCGCCCACCAGCGCACAGGGGACCCCCATCCACAGCGCGCTTCGCATTTCCTGGCCCCAGGCTCGCTCCCGCCAGGCCCGGGCGGCCAGGAAGAAAAGGCATCCCACAAGCGGCAGAAGGCCGAAGAGGTTGGATAAGGTGGCCAGGGCGAAGGCCACCCCCGAGGCGGCCAGGCTCCAGTGGTAACGATTGTAGGGGCGACCCTCTGCGGTCGCCCGCACAAAGAGGTAGAGCCCCAGCGCGTCCCAGAAGAGCATGGACGCCTCAGGGCGGAAGAAGCGCGCCGCCCAGAAGACGTCGCGCTGGATCAGACAGGGGATCATAGTCAGAAGGGCCACGCGGCCGCTCCACAGCCGCCGCAGGGTGAGGTAGAGGAGAGCCACGGCCCCCAGGGTGAGCAAGGTGCCGAAGGTGCGAACGGCGAGCACGGAGTTGTTGGTCAGCTTGAGTATCAGCGCGCCAGGGTAGAGAAAGGCAGGCAGCTTGGGAGTGAGGAAATCGCGGTAGGGCAGCTCCCCAGCCCCGATGCGCCAAGCGGCGTAGAGGTAGCCCCCCTCGTCGTCGTAGGCAAACCACTGGGCGATGCGGTCCAGGTAATAGACTGCTCCCAGGATGAGCAGAGCCAGGGCTATGATGTAACGAGATAATGAGTAACGAGTTGGCGAGTAATGGGTCAATCACACCCCCTCTACGGTTTCGCCACTTGAATGATGATCGGCGTGGGCAGGAGCACTCGGTCCTCCGGAAGCTGCTGGCCTTCAGCCGTGACCACTGGCAATCGTTCCATAGTCGTCCATTGGTAGAGCCCCACCTCCAGTTGAGCTTCGCCGGGCGGAATGTCCAGCGGCAGGAGTATGTCGAAGCGATCGGCGTATATCCCGCCGGGGAGCCATTGGCTGGTAGGGACCCGCCCCTGGAGCGGCTGGCGGTCCACCTGGGCCAGCAGCACATTTCCCGGGCTTAGCAGGTGGGTGAAGACAGTATAATCTTCGCTGACAGGGGCTAACAGCTGCCAGTATAGTGTGAACTGCAAATGTCCCCCAGGCTGCACTGCTGTATGTGCCACATCGTAGCCCAGAAAGCGGATCTGTCCCCCCAGGGTGAGGGAAAGGGGCTGGGCAATGGGCTGCTGATCCAGCAGTTGGAAGACGCACCATCGGCAGGGCAGACCCGGCTGGGCGTAGGTTAAGGCCCAATTGGGAGGGATGGCCCTCACAGCGACTCCGTCTCCCTGAATATCAAAAAAGGGGCTGAGCAACTCCTCACGCCGTGCGACGGTTTGGCCGTCCACGATGGCGTAGCGGGCTCCCCTGGCCTGAGCGTAAGCCCCCAGCTCCTCCCAGGTGTGCACATCGGAGGGGAACTCCCTGAAGTCGAAGCAGCCCTCGTAGCGCCAGTTGGGCAGCGAATCACTGGGCCCCCAGAGGATGTCCGTGTCGGGCGCGATCCCC
>CAYRNM010000049.1:11457-16546 GCA_964425465.1 uncultured Anaerolineae bacterium
ACCAGCAGCGGCTCGCCCAGAACGTGGGAGGATTCGTGGGCAAAGGCCTGGTTGATGCTCAGTAGCAGGATGACGCCCAGCGCAACCCCACTGCCCCACAGACACCTGACCAGCCAGAAGATGAGAAGTAGGGATAGCGTTCCCAGCCCCAGGCTGAGGAGCTTGGCCTCCGTGAAGTAGGCCCACTCCCGACGGGCGAAGAGAGCCAGGAGAGCGGGGAACAGGGGATGGCGGTTTCCGTCGGTCAGCTTCTTCCCGGCACGGATGTTCAGCCCCAGGTTCAGGAAGGAGCGCTGATCATAGGCGCTGGAATTGGCATTACCCCTCACCTCCTCCAGGCCAACGGCCAGGAAGCGGCCCAGGATGCAGAAGAGGAGCAGCGCCAGGGCCAGGTTTTGGGCGAAGCTCCAGTGCTCACTCACGTCGCACCTCGATCTCGCCCAGGGGGATGCGATCCTCTGGCAGCCGCCGCCCATCTGGGGCTAAGGCCGGCAGCCGCTCTCCCGTCCACACCTCGTACATCCCCGCCGTGAGCTGATACGTTCCCACTGGCAGCTCCTGCGGCACAGGGATCTGGTACCGGTCCACGAGCACCTCCCCTGGCTGCCAGCCGGTGGTGGGATACTTTCCCGACCCCGGGACCTGATCCCGTTGGGCGACCAGTGCCTCCTCGTCGTTGAGGAGGTGGGTGAAGACAGTATAGCTCATCTTCATCTCCGCCCGCGCCTGCCAGTAAAAGGTCAGCGAAATGGCCTGCCCCGGCTGAAGGGTGGTGGAATCCAGCTCATAGCCTAACAGTCGCACGCCCTCGCCCAGGTTAACCTCCAGGGGATGCTGGATCGCCTGAGGGATGTCGAACCTCCCTTCCCAGTGAACCACAGGCCGCGGCGTGAGGTATATCTGGTCGCCCGGCACCCGGTTGCCTCCTTCGTCGGTGACGGGCAACCGCTCCCCCGTATTCGGATCGTAGAACCCGGTCGCCAGGAGCATCTCGCCAGGAGGGGCATCGGGATGGACGGGGATAACGAATGCGTCGGCCATGATCTGACCCGGCAGCCACCGGTCTGTCGGATGATTCCCCTCAAAGGGCAACCGGTCCACCTGCCCCCATCGCTTTCCCTCTCCATTGAGGAGGTGCACAAAAGCGATGTAATTCCCCTGTATGGGAGACTCAGCGCGCCAGGTGAGGGTCACGGAGATGTGATCGCCGGCTTCAACCGAAAAGTGGTCAAGCTGGCTGCCGAGAAAGGCAATACCTTCGCCCACCCTGGCCGGCTGGGGATAGGCAATGGCGCTGGGGTCGAAGGGGAGGTAGATGTAGCGGCTATCGGGGTAGGCGCGGACCAGACAGTAGCGGCCCATGACCCATTGGAGGTAGGCCGGGAGGCGGCTGAAGCGTTCCTCCCAGAAGAGGATAGCCGATGGCTGGTGCTCCTCGCTGAGGGCGATCAACTCCGCAGCATTCAGATCGCCCGCCTCCACCCGCCGCGCGGAGGGCACGGCCAGTGAGGGGGGGATGCGCCGATCCGAAAGAAAGGCCAGCATGGGGTCATCGGTGATGGTGGTGGAACCCGGCGGGGTATGAGCTTGCAGAAAAGCCACAGCCTCTTGACCGGCCTGTATCTCCTCCTCGTCGAAGGTGATATGGTTCAAAAGGGAGGTATCCACTCTGGCGGCGGAGGCCAGTTCAATCGGGATCAGAGCAAGGGCCAGCAGGCCTCCGACGAAAGCCAACCATCGAGTCCCCTTGCTTCCACCCGGCCGCCTAACCCTATCCACTGCCTCCTGCGCTCCCACTCCCGCCAGGGCCGTCATAGGGAAGGCCAGGAGCAGAAGTTGATGGCGCTGCAGCGGGTTGTGAAACAACAGGGCCAGTGCGGTGAAAAGCAGCCAGAGACTCAGTGGCCAAAGCCGAGGCCCATCCCTTCGTATCACCAGCCCCAGCAGGCCGCCCGTAGCCAACAACAGCAGCGCCCAGTGAGAGGCATCGTACTTGTCGCAGATAAAGTAGGCCCACATGGCCTGAGCATTCTCCGCCACGTTGAGGGGGGCCATCTGCCGGGCCTGGCCATAGGTGCCGATGACTTGAGTCAGGAAGGGTCGGGGGGCGAAGAAGAACAGGCTGGCCAGCAGGGGCAGGACTGTGGCCAGGGAGAGACAACCCCAGGCCTCTATCTGCCGACGGCGCAGTGGATGTCCCTCCTTGCCAGGCAGCAGGCCCAGAGCACAGAGCACTGGGTAGAAAGGCGCGGTGAGGGGTTTGACCAGCAGGCTCAGCCCCAGCAGCAGGCCAGCGCCCACCAGCCAACCCCCTCGTCCATTCCTCTGGTAGCGAAACCCGGCTGCCAGGGCCAGCATGCCCAGGCTGATGGCCGGCAGGCCGATCATGATCAGGCGGGAGAGGTCCCGGAAGTGGGGGAACACCATCAGCAACAGTGTGGCGACGAGCATTCCCGCAGGACCGGCCACCTCCCGGACAATCTCTGCCAGGCCCAGTGCACCCAGGAGGGCCAATAGGAGGACCACCGCCCGCCCCACAGTTACGGAGCGGCCCGCAAGGGTGAAGGCCCCGGCCAGCAGAAGGGTGAAAAGCGGGGGCTGATCGGACCATATTTGGCTGTACAGCCGATGGCCAGCCCGGAGCAGCTCAGCCTTCATGGCGTTGATCCCTTCGTCATACTTCCAGGCGAAGTTGCCCAGTTGGCCCCACTGCCAGAGGAGAAAACCCAAGAGTATAGCGCTCAGGGCGATCCTGTATGCGGTGTCTGTCCGGCTCACTTTGATGATAAGTTCAACCCTTCAATCAGGATGCGATTCTCCGGCAGCCATCGGCCGCTGGTATCCACCGCAGGCAGCCGCTGCATGGTCTGGAAGTCATAGAGTCCCACCGCCAGGGTGTAATCACCGGAAGGCGCTCCTGCTTTGAGGGGGATCTGATAATGGTCCACGATGGTCTCCTCTGGCAGCCAGATGGTCGTGGGGCGTGCTCCGCCCTGAGGGATGGTGTCGAGCTGCCCCCAGGTCTGGCCATCGGGCCCCAGGAGGTGGGTGAAGACGGTGTAGCTGGTGTCCACGGGTGCTGTGGCCTGCCAGTAGAGGGTCACCTCCAGCGGCTGCTCCCTGCTCAGCTCAGGCTTTGGCAGGTCATAGCCCAGAAAGCGGAGGTGATCGCCCAGCCTGACATCGCACCGTACGGTCGGAGTGGGCACGGCGAATTGAGCGTCGGGAAGCAGGTCGTAGCGTTCAACCACCATGCTCTCAAAGTGGGCCCTCTCCACCCAATTGGCCTGGGCCTCCAGGTGACGGTGAACGAGGCCGCGCGCATCGCCGGGCGTCTCAGGGAAGGTCAGGTACCACACCCGACGCCGCCCCTGTGTGGCCCGGGCGAGCCCTCGGATGATGTCGTCCTCAGGGATAGACCCCTCAACCACTGACAGGGACAGGGGGCCATCGTAGTGCCGTGCCAGTGCGGAATGCACATCCAAGAGCAGTATATCCTGCAGCGGGTCAGCCCGCGCCTCGATGTAATCCAGCGCCGGGCGGTACAGGGTGTTGGGGTAGATCCATACGTAGTCCATGCCCTGGGCACGGATCACCTTCTCCGGCTCCGCCTGGCCGTAGAAGCGGGTGAGCACCCCCGGCTCCCGAAGCCGCTGGATGGTGTTGATGTAGAAGACGTAGTAATCGGATTCAGCCAGGTCCAGCTCGCTGGCGCTGCTGGTGTGGCCGCGGAAGAAGGGCGCAAACTGGGAGATGTGGGTTGTGTTGACGTGGAACTGCTCTGCGTTGGGCTTTTGGTTCAGATAGTGAGCTGCTCTCTCCATTCCCTCGCCCCAGCCGACCAGCAGTATCCGTTGAGCCGCCTGAGCACCGCCCAGGAGGGGATTATAGTAGGAAAAGGAATAGGGTTGGCTGGGCCGCAGGACGGTAAATTGGGCCACGAGCAGGAGCGGGGTCAGTAGGGTTGCGAGTTGGGGGGAACGTACTGCGTGTTTCATGCTCCGTATTTGCGCCCAACCTGTGGCGGCCAGCAGATCCACGAAGGGGAATATGGGCAACAGGTAGCGATCGAACTTCTTGGCGCCCAGGGTCATGAAGGCGGTGTAGAGCAGGGCGAAGCCGCCGAGCACCAGCACAACGGACTGGGGAATGATAACGGACTGGACAGCGGGTCGAGGGAGGAGGCGCTTTTTCCAGCTCCCCCGTCTTAGAAGGGCCAAAAGAAGCCCCAGCATGACCCAGGGGGTGGTGCGGAAGGCCCAGGCCACAGGGTAGAAGGCCGGGCCGGGGTCGGGGCGGATCTGGCCCCAGAAGAAGTTGGACTGGCCATGAGGCTCCTCGGCGTAGCTCAGCGCCTCGCCGAACACCTGCCTCAGCGCACTCCAAGGGCCGGCCCAGAGCGCCGGCCACAGCAGCACGACCACACTCAGGGCTATGAGACCCCACAGAACAGCGAGCTTAAATGCCTCCCACAGCCGTTCGCGCCTCTGAGCCCCTGGGCCCCGCCAGGCGAAACCCAGGAGCAGCAGCCCGGTCCAGGGACCCAGGAAGAGGGCCGGCGATTTGTTGGCCATGGCCAGCCCGCCAGCCACCGCCGAGAGGGCCAGATAACGACGCTGATGGCCGCCCTTCAAATACACGAGCAGGCTGAGCACCGACAGCGTCATGAAAGTGGTCAGCAGCCCATCCAGGTGGAGCACTCGTGACAAAGCCAGATAGAAGGGATCGAGACCGATGAAAACAGCCGACAACAGGGCGGTCTGCTCATCGAAGAGGCGGCGGGTGAGCCACCACATCCCCACGATGCCCAGCCAGGTCACGAGGGCCAGCAGTTGCCGGGCCTGAAAGATAAGAGAAGGCAATCGGGCCAAGGCGGCGTGGTCTTCGACGCGGGTCAGCTTGTCCCCACCCGTCTGGGCGCAGAGGTCCGCCCATTCCCCCGCCTGAGAGAGGGGCACAGCCAGGGTGGAGATCCACATGGTCACCACGCCGGGGTGTTCGGACTGGTAGGTCCCCTTCAGATCGCCCCGGGAGAGGGCAGTGTGGAAGTTGATCCCCCGACAGATCCACTTGGTCTCGTCGCCGCTCA
>CAYRNM010000050.1:0-14001 GCA_964425465.1 uncultured Anaerolineae bacterium
TTACCACTCCGACGGGGTCATCGAACCCATCATCGGGGACCTGATCGAGATCGGCGTGGATGCCCTTAACCCGGTGCAGCCGGATCGCATGGACCCACAGGTCATCAAGCAGTGCTATGGAGATCGGCTGACACTGTGGGGCACGGTGGGAGTCCACACTACCTTTGCCCACGCCACACCGGACCAGATCCGGACCGAGGTCCGCCATCGCCTGGAGACGCTGGGCTCCAGGCGGTTCGTCCTCTGCCCCGCCTACGACATTGATGAGCCCGACACCCCCTGGGCCAATGTGGCGGCCTTCCTCGAGGCGGCTGTCCGGTATGGAAACGTGAGGAGTGAAGCGTGAAACGTGACACGCTCAACGCTCCACGAATATCTCCGGTTCCATGTGGATCACCACCCGGCCCAGGTGGGGAAGGCGGGCTCTCAGGGCGCTCTCTATCCGCTGTGATAGCTCGTGTGCCTCTCCGATGGGGGTATCGGGAGCCATCTGGCAGTGGAGGGAGAGGGAGAGTTCATCCTGCAGGCGGCGCACTGATACCTTGTGACAGTTATCACACCACTCCGCTACCACCTGCTCCACGATCCGGCTGACCTCTTCTGTCTCCTCCTGGCCCACCTCCTCGGCCCTTGCCTCGCGCAGCATGGGCTCAATGTGGGTGATCATCTCCCGCAAGCTGGGGAACTTTCCATGCGCGGCCTCCACCAGCGCGCTGGAGCGTTGGTGTGCTTCGCACAAGGTGAGGTCGGCGGGGACCTCCACATGCAGGTCGGCGTAGAGATCGCCAGCTAGCTCATAAGCCCGCAGGCCGTGGATGCGCAGGCCCAACTCGGTCGCCAGCCGCCGAAATCCCTCGCTGATCCCCTCCGCGCCGGTGCCACCCTCCCCCCGTTGGGGCTCGATGTGAATGACGACATCCCTGACACCGTTCAAGTCCTCCGTTAACCGGTCCTGCACCTTGTGGGCGATGGCGTGGGCCTGGGCCACCGGCATGTCCGGCTCCACCCGGATGTGCAGGTCCACGTGGATGTCATCCTCGTGGCCCCGGCTGCGCACGTGGTGGACAGTCTCCACGCCCGGCACGGCCCGGGCGATCGCCTCGATCTTGCTGAGGGGAATGGCGACACGATCCAGCAGCGTCTTGGAGCTTTCGCGGATGATGTCCATGCCGATCTTGGCAATCACCCCGGCGATGGCCAAGGCCAGCAGGGGATCCACAAGGGGATAGCCCAGCCGCACGGCGATGAGCCCGCCCACAACGGAGAGGGAGACGTAGATGTCGGCCCGGGTGTGGAACGCATCGGCCACCAGCACATCGCTCTTCAGCCGCCGCCCGGCGCGCAGCTCGTAACGCACCACGGTGAGGTGTACGAGGATGCTGGTCAGCAGGGCCCCGAAGCTCCACAGGTTGACCGTCGGTGCCATGAGCGCTGGAGCGCGCAGCCGTTCCAACGCGCTCTCCGCCAATTCCCAGCAGGTGAGGAAGAGTAGGATGGCGATCCCTATGGCAGTGAAGGTCTCGAACTTGCGGTGGCCATAGGGATGCTCCTCGTCGGCTGGCCGGGCGGCGAGGGCTATCCCCACCAGCCCCACCACGTTGGAGGCGGAGTCGAAGACGGAATCGAAGCCGTCGGCGATGAGGCTGATGGAGCCGGTCCAGTAGCCCACGGCCAGCTTAGCCACTGTGGCCAGCAGGTTGAGGCCCATAGTGATAAACAACACGCGCCGGATGGCGGCGAAGTTCTTCACAAGAGCGCTCCTTATTCCTCTGCTTCCTGTGCTCGCGCCCGGTCGAGTAGCCTGGCGAAGATGGTGATGAACTCCAGAGGAACGGGGAAGATGATGGTCGAGTTTTTCTCCTCGGCGATCTGGACCAGCGTCTCCATATAGCGGAGTTGGATGGCCATCGGCTCCTGGGCGAGGACATTAGCCGCCTGGGCCAAGGCCTGGGAGGCTTGGAGTTCTCCTTCGGCGTGGATCACCTTGCCCCGTTTCTCCCGCTCCGCCTCTGCCTGACGGGCCATGGCCCGCTTCATGGTATCGGGCAGCTCCACGTCCTTGACCTCGACGATGCTCACCTTTACCCCCCAGGGCGCAGTCTGCTCGTCAATAATCTGCTGAAGCTGGTGGTTGATCTGCTCCCGATGGGCGAGGAGTTCATCCAACTCTGACTGGCCCAGCACACTGCGCAGGCTGGTCTGGGCGATCTGCCAGGTAGCCCGCCGATAGTCCTCCACCTCCACGACAGCTCGCTCGGGGTCCAGGACGCGGAAGAAGGCCACGGCGTTGACTTTCACCGTGACATTGTCCCGCGTGATCGCCTCCTGAGCGGGGATGTCGAGCGTCTGGACGCGGAGGTTGACCTTGATCATCCGGTCCACGATGGGGATGATCAGGAAGATGCCCGGCCCTCTGGCGCCTACCAGCCGTCCCAGCCGCAGGATCACCCCCCGTTCCCACTCATTCACGATCTTGATCGCGGCGCTGAGGATGATGAGCAGAAAGACGCCCAGGGTGATGATGAGCGATAACAGCCCAGTAATCAAGCCCATGTGTCTGTCCTCCTTATCTCTCTATTCTACCCACACTTGCGCCCCCTTGTCCGTCTTCGTCGGTTCCGAAGCCAGGATGGGATGTCCCATCATTCCTTGCGTTCGAAGGAACTTCCGCAGTTGGGACAAGGTGGGGAAGGCTCCGCTGCCCCCCAGAGCGGTGATAGCCAGCCCCCCACAGGCATTGCCCAGGGTGACGCAGTCAGCTAAGGGCCAGCTCTGGAGCAGGCCGTACAGGAAACCGGAACCGAAGGCAGCCCCAGCTCCGGTGGTGTCCACGACGGGCACGGGGAAGGCAGGGCGATGGAGTATCCTTTCGCCATCGCTGGCCAGTGCGCCCCTCCCTCCCAAGGTGACAACAACGAGGGGAAAGTGGGCGCTCAGTTTGCGCAGTGCAGCTTCGGGATCGGGCTGATGGGTCAGATGGGTCGCTTCCACCTCGTTGGCGATGAAGAGATCCACGGCCGAGCCCAACTCGTAGAGGGCCTCGCTCCACTGCTCGGTGGGGTCCCACCCGGCGTTGAGGATGGTGAGCATCCCCCGCGCCTTAGCCCGCTCGAAGATCGGCCCCTTCTGCTCCAGCCGGGTGCCGAAGAGGAGCAGGGCTTGGCTCTCCCCAAGGTGTTCCCAGGGCAGCACCTTGGCCGTGTAGTGGCCCTCGGCTCCCAGAAAGGTGGCGAAGGCCCGGTCCTGGGGCAGGGAGAGGGCAAAGGTGATATTGGCCTGCGCTTGGGGATCACGGATCACAAAGCGTATATCCACCCCTCCCTGATGCAGATTGCGGACGATGAAATCGCTGAAGAAATCCTCCCCCAGCCGGGCAATAACCGCTGTCTCCAACCCCAGCCGGGCCAGGTTGAGGGCATAGAGGGCTGGGTCACCCCCCACGGCCAGGGCAAAGTCATCGCCGTAGACCTCCTCTCCCAACTGCGGCAGGCGTGTTAGCCCACTCATGAGGCAGTCCACGAACACATCGCCCACCGTGATGACCTGCATTGCGCCGCCCCTCTACCCTCGACGGATGATGAGCCGATGGATGGCCCGATCTACTGCGCCAAAACGGTATTTGTACTCCTCGTCACCGCGCAAGAAGTCGAAGAGGGGATACCCCCGTTGGATGGCGTCCTGGATGCAGTAACACAGCAGCACGATGCCGGGGCTCAGATGACGGTATCGTTGGGGGTCAAACCCGGAGTTGTAGACGGAGATGGCCTTCCCGTAGTCAAAGCAGAACATACTGGCTACCTTCTCGCCATTGATGGTGAGAAAAGCCAGATACAGCCAGCCCGCCTTCAGCATGACTGAAGCCATGGCCTGATTAAACTCCTGGCGCTGTTCGTCCATGTACTCTTCTTTCACATGGCTGCTCTTCTGGAAGAGCTCAAAGTAGACCCCTATATCTTGGGCCAGGGTTTGGGGATCGTTGCTCAAGGTCCACTCGACCTGTTCCATGCCCCCCTCTGCCCGGCGCAGCTTGCGGCGGATCTCGTGGCGTTGCTTGCGGTCCAGTCGCTCCAGGTAGGCCTCCCAACTTTCGGGCAGGGCGATGCCGGGGCACACGGTAAGCGGCTCGATTTGAAGCTCCAGGCCCCGCCCCTCGGCCAGGGGAGCCAGCACCTCCAGGGTAGGGGAGCCGGCCCGGATGTTGTCCACCTCGATGCGCTCCCAGTCGTCCCACTGGACCAGAGCATCGAGGATCGCTTCGTAGACCATCCCCTCTTGTCCCTTTTGGGCGATGAGATCCAGGTAATCAGATCCCCTGGGCGAGCCGATGATCCGCAGGCGGTGCGGCAGCCGGCCGGGGCTCTCATCGTACAGCGGCCAGAGGCCGACTAGCCGCTCCTCTCCATCGCGCACGGTGATCAGGGACAGCGTATCCTTTTCCTTAGGCCCGAAGTGCTCCCACCACACCTGCTGCCACTCGCAGGTCATGAACACTGTGTCGGAGGCACTCTGCTGCAGCAGACGATTCCACTCCTCCCCAAGCTGATCAAACTCTTCCGCTTTGGTATACACATCAATTTTCATGCCCATCGCCTGTGTTCCACACTCCCAAGACGCGCCAGGGTGATCCCCTGCAATCGCCCTGGCATTGGTGCCCAGTCTGTTTTATCTTCCAAGGGGCGCTCAGATCTCCAGATCGCTGCGCCCCAGCTTGCGAAAGGCCTCGGCATAGGCCAGACCCTGGGGTTGGCCCACCTGTGCGGCCCAGGCCCTGATGCGCTCCGGCAACCGCTCCATCGCATCGGGCGGGGCGAAGCCGGGTTCAGCCACCTGGCTGGCATGGCACTTGAGGGCCTCGATCTTGAGCTCGATGGTGTCGCTGATGTCCACCCAGTAGTTGGACTCGCCAGGAGCGAAGAGGTAGTTCTCCTGGGGCTTGTAGGGCTCCAGCTTCTCCACCACGTGTTCAGGGTAGTACCAGGGACTGTCGGCCAGGTATCCCGCCTCGGCTGCGGCAAAGCCTACGGTGCGGTGGTCGGGATGCAGCTCGTAGGGACGCCAGGCATCGAAGGTGAGCAGGATGTCAGGGCGGATCTTGCGGATGGCCCGCATGAAATCGCCCACCAGGTTTCGGGCCTCCTTGAGCTGGCCATCCTCGTAGCCCAGGAAGATCACCTCTTTCACTCCCAGGACCTCCGCTGCCGCCCGCATCTCCCGCCGCCGCACCTGGACCATCACCTCCGGGGTGACCTCGGTGGTGTGCATTCCCCGGTTGCCGTCGGTGGCGGAGATGTAAATGACCTCGTTGCCATCCCGAACCAACTTAGCGACCGTGCCGCCGCACAGGAACTCCGCATCGTCGGGATGGGCGAAAAGGACCAAAATCTTCTTACCGGTGACCGCCATGAAAAGGACCTCCTCCGATTACTCGTTCGTGGAGCGTGATGGTGGATTCGCTCCACGCTGCACGCTACACGCTTCTTCTGCCACTGCCTGGGCTGGGAACTCGATATTCACTGCCTCATGCGCCCATCTCTTGGTGCACTAATGCAAATCCCAGTCTACGCGCTATGCGCAAAGATGGAATATTGTTCGCATAAGCGCCATACAAGGCGGCGGCTCCCTGTTCTAAAATCCATTTCGTTGCGGCCGATACGGCCGCAAGACCGTATCCCTGTCCCCGACAGGCTTCTTCGGTCCACACGCCATAGGTGGCAACCGGACCAGGTTTCCATATGATGATGGCAATTGAGGCGCACCGTAGGCCGAAGGCCGCCAATTCAGTGGCTGTCACATCTGGATCGCTATGATAGCAGGCAAATGCCCAGATAAAGTCTTCGGAGACTGGCTGCCGTCTCTCAGACATCCGTAGGTCAAATTGCTCTGGGGGGATGTCCTTCTTTGTGAGTGCTACCGGTGTATGCTGGGTTTCTGCCGGGTGGAAATCCCTTGAGTTGGTCAGAATGTAATCAAAACCGTAGATGTAGAATCGGTCGAGTATTTCAGCCTTGTTTCCTAACACTCGCTTGATTTCCGCCGCACCCAGAGGAGAAAAAATCTCCCAAGGGGTCATTGATTGAGCAGCGGGAGCGATGGCTTCAACGACGCGGGGTATGGCAGTTATCAAGACGCCGTCTCTGTCGGCGATTCGCTGAATCAGGAGACGATTTCTGGGCTCATCCGTCCGCTTTGGCGACTCTCGAACGGTAATACCCTGGAGCGGAAAATCCTCAAGCGATAATCCCGCTTTACTCTCCAGGTATCTGCGTATTCGGTTATCCATCTCGATTCTCCTGGGTCATAACCCAGTTATGGTACCATCATCTGAGATCCAGTCACCGTCTGTCACCCTGTGGAAGGCCTCAGCGTAGTCCACGCCGATCTGCTTCCCTGCCTCGGCCGCCCAGCCCTTCACCCAGCGGGCAAACTCCTCCAGCCACGGTGGTTCGACATGGTTGCCCAGTTGCGTCTTGTGCTGCCGCAAAGCCTCGATCTTGAGGTCAATAGTCTCCGTCACATCCACCCAGTAGTTGGGTTCCTGTGTGCCGAAGAGAACCATCTCCGACGGTTTGTAGGGCTCCAGCCCCTCGGCGATGTGCTGGGGGAAGTACCAGGGGCGGTCGGCCAGATAGCCGGCCTCCGTGGCTGCCCAACCGACCATGCGGTGGGCGGGATGGATCTGGTAGGGCCGCCAGGGATCGTGGGTGAAGATGATGTAGGGCCGATACTGGCGAATCAGGCGCATGATCTTCTCCACCAACTCTGAGGGACTGCCCCACTCGCCCGGCTTGCGCAGGTAACGCAGTCCGATGGCCTCCTTCACACCCAGCATCTCCATGGCCGCCCGTTGCTCCTGCTCGCGGATGTCCAGTAATTCGCCTGGGGTGGTAGCCAAGGTATGGATACCACCTGCGCCCCCGGTGCAGATCACATACCAGATCTCATTCCCCTGCCGAGCCAACTTCGCTGCCGTAGCGGCCACTCCAAACTCCGCATCATCAGGGTGGGCAAAGAAAACGAACACCCTTTTGTCCGTTAGAACCACCGATTGAACTCCCTACTCTTGGCTTGATTTGACCTTCTGATTGGCAAAAAGCTCCGCTGGCATGTCGCGAGGGATGATAATGGTGAGCGCCCGAGGCACGACCTCCAGCTCGATAGGGGTGGCAGCCATGGGGTCACCGTCCAGTTGGACTGGAAGGGGGACCGCCGTCTCGACCACGACCCGCCGGCCCCGATAGTAGGCCACCTCCGGGCCATTGAGATACTGACCGGTCAGGATGGCCGTAGCATGGCTAAGGGTCGAGGTCCAATCATGGCCTCTGAAGATGCACACATCGAACAGGCCATCGTCGAGCTGAGCCTGAGGAGTGAGGCGCAGCATCCCTCCGTAGAGTTGGACATTACTGATCAGCACCAGGATCACCTGCTCCCGAAGGACATGGCCATCAATGGTGATGGTGGCTAGTGTCCCCTCAAACTCACGGGTCACCGCCGCCACGGCCACAGCGTAGGCCAGAGCGCCCCACCGTTTCTGAACTCGGGTGCGCGGCTCCATGAGCTCGGTCACCTTGGCGTCCAGCCCCACCCCGGCCCAGAGGAGGAAGTAGTGTTGGCCCGCACGCCCCACATCCACCTGACGGCGCTGCCCCTCCACCAACGCTATGGCTGCCTCTTCCAGGAAGTGGCGGTGGATGATCCCCCACAGGGGCAACCCCATCTCCCGAGCCCAGACATTGCCCGTTCCAATGGGCAGTACCCCCAGCGCTACCTCTGTCCCTGCCAGACCATTCACCACCTCGCTGATCGTGCCATCCCCACCGGCGGCCAGGGCCACGTCGTATCCCCTGGCCACCGCTTCGCGGGCAAAGGTCGTCGCATCACCAGGCCCCCACGTCTCCCGCCAGGTGACATCCCATCCCCGCTGGCCAAGGTAGCCGACGATTTCCAGGAGCTCTTTCCTCCAGTCACGCCAACCGGCAGCGGGATTGAAGATCAGCATGGCCCTCATATCCACATCCCCCGTCGGCTCTTTGATGGGTATTATAGGGGCAATTCGTAGATGCGATAGGTCTTGTAGGGTTGGCCTCCCAAGCGGCGGGCGAGGCGGTTCATCATGGTATTGTCCTCCAGGACGAGCGACCCCTCACAATGAGTATATCCCTTAGCCAGCGACGCATTCCCCGACTCCATGAACAGGGCGGCCTCGATACCCTGGCCGCGATACTCCTCTATGACACCCATGATGAGCCCTCGCCAAGTGGTGATCCGTCTTCTGTAGCGCAGGAACTTCAGCAGCGTCCAGGGCACACTCCGGCGGGAGGGACCGGGGTGGGCCTTGAGCAGGGCCTGGTTCACATCCGGCAATCCCACCGACACGCCCACTGGCCGATCCCCATCCTCAGCCAGGAAGAGCAGATCGGGGTCTAGGATGGACTTGAGCCCCTGCGCCAGGTGCTCGAACTCCGCATCGGTCATGGGCACGAAGCCCCACAGCTTCACCCAGGCAGAGTTGTAGATGGCCTTGGCCCGCTGCACCTCATTGTCCCAGTCCCTCATGTTGACTTTGCGGACGCGGATCTTGCCCTTTTGCAGGGTGACCTCGGCCACTCGGACCAACTTGCGAGGCAGATTCCGGCTCAGGGAGGCGGCCTCGAAAAGATAGGCGTACAGGTCTCGCGCCTTTCCGAAGCCGAAGCGTTCGATGAACTCGGCGTAGTAGGGCGGGTTGTAGGTCATCATGACCACCGGCGGGGAGTCGAAGCCCTCAATGAGCAGCGCATACTCCGCATTGGTGGAGAGGTTCACCGGCCCCAGGATGGCGCTCATCCCCTGATCGCGCACCCAATCGCGGGCCGTGCTCAGCAGCGCCTCGGCTACAGCGTACTCCTCGATCACCTCGAAGAGTCCGAACCACCCCACCTGCACTTCCTGGAAAGCGTTGTAATTGTGGTCCACCGTGGCGGCGATAGTACCGATCACTTCCCCATCGGGACGCTCGGCCAGGAAAAAGGCGGCGTCGGTGTGCTCAAAGAAGGGATTCTTCTCAAGGTCAATGTAGGCCCGCCGTTCCGTCACCAGCGGGGGGACCCAGTTGGGATCATCGCGGTAGATGGTCCAGGGAAACTTGACGAAGGCCCAGCGGTCACGGTCGTCCGCCACCTGGCGGATGCGAAATCGAGAATCGCTCATCGGTCCTCCTTATCCCATAACTTATGGTGGATTCGCTCCACGCCTCACACTTCACGCTATCCCTGTCGCTCCTCTCGCACCCACAGCAGAACCACAGCCGAGATGAGGAAGCAGGCGCTGTAAATAACGAAGATGACCAGGTAGCCCAGGCTATCCACCCGCCGGTTGAAGAAGTCGGCCAGCGGGCCACCCAATCCTGCACCCACGATCCCCGCCCCGGCCCCGGCCAGATTGGAGATGCCCAGGTAGCGGCCGGCCTCCTCAGGCGGCACCAGGTCCGTCCCCAGAGCCCAGTTGGTGGTGAAGAAGATGCCGGTAGCCACGCCAATGATGCAGCCGCTGATCAGGACCCAGGTCACGTCAGGAGAAAAAACGAGGAGCAGAGTCCCCAGGGTGGCTCCCAGCCCCGCCAGGGCCACCAGCCGTTTGCGGCCGATTCGGTCGGCCAGATAGCCGCTGGGCAGTGCGGCCAGCAGGGTGAAGAGGCCCACTACCATCATCAGATGGCCTGTGGTATGGGGGGCATTGGAGACCCGCAGCACGTCCTGCAGGAAGTAGAGGGCGAAGCTCTGCAGGGACCCCACCGCCGCCAGGAAGAGCAACCGGTTGGTCACCCACCAGGTGAAGGAGGGATAGCGGTGCGCCTCGGCACTGATGCTCACACTGGCCCACACGCCGGCGATGATAGCCGCCACCATGGCCATCAAGCCCCCGATCCCCACCCCCACTATCAGCGCCCTTTCCCGACCGGCAAAGGACAACAGTACCAGCCCACCGGCGCCGCCCACCAGGGCTCCGCAGAGTGCGCCGGCCAGGGCCCCGATGCCCATGCCCAGGAGCAGCCCCAAGATGCGCAGCATCAGAGGGACGAGGGGCTGCTCGGAGGGCTCCCGCAGCGGCTCCTCCCGCACGAAAATCATGGTGAGGAGCATGGTCACCAGCAGCGATCCGCCCACCACAACGAAGGCAGCCATCATGTGCCCGCTCCCCACCAACTTGGCCACCGTGAAGGCGGTCAGCACCACGGGCAGGAGTTCCATCACCGCCTTGACCCCCGAGGCCCGCCCCCGCTGATCCTCGGGCACCAGATCGGGGATGAGCCCCTGGAGAGCACCATGGGCGATGTTGGAGGAGAACTGAAGCAACAGCATGGCCAGGAAGAGCAGCCAATAGTTGCCTGACAGCGCGACCAGGGTCAGAAAGAGCAGGTCCAGCATAGTGCCCAGGAAGATGTAAGGCCGCCGGCGTCCCCAGCGGAAGGTGCTTCGGTCGCTGAGCAACCCAGCTGCCGGCTGCACCAGAATGGCTACCACCAGGCCTGCGGCGCGCAGCCCCCCATAGAAGGTGTTCTTCATCTCTGGGCCCACGAACTGCTGCACCAGCACGGGGAGGATGATGGGGGTCAGGCTGCCGGAGGCCATGTTGAGCCCCAGCCAGTAGATGTTCAGCCAGATGAAGTCGCCGATGCTCAGTCGTTGCATGGAGGCCGCCTCTTGCTTGTTATGCCTTCAGTGCTTGCCAACCGAAGGCGGTTTTGGGCCATAAGTATACATCATAATCAAAGGGGGAACAAATCAAGAGGGTGGGCACGAAGGCCCACCCTTGATGCTGAACATCTTACGCTTTTTCACGGGTCTCCCCTGTAGACATCCCTGCGATGTTTGATCTTCATCACCGTTACTTCCCTGGCCTGGTTATCAGCCTCATACACTACCTGGTAATCGCCAACACGAATCCTCCAGCCTATCCCGCCTCGCAGCTTCTTCACACCCGAAGGCCGGGGGTCTTCAGCCAGGCGGGAGATGGCCCTCTCAACACGATCACGAAAAAGGAATAGCCGCTAACTCCCGCTCAGCCGGCTGGAGCAGATACAGGTTGTACATGCAGAGTCTCTTCTCCTCGCTCCCGCTCAGCCAGATATTCTCCAAAAGGCCGACGCGGTTCGTTCTGGCGCTCGTAGATAGCCACCACGTCGCTCAAGTCCTCCAGCCGCTCCATCAGGGCCTCAAAATGCTTATAACCCATCAGGACCGCAATGGGGTGACTGCGGTAAGTGATGTACTGGGGCTCAGGTTGCTCAGCCGCCGATTTGAGTATCTCCTCCATCCTCTCACGCAAGTCGGATGCGGATACGATCTTCGTAGCCATCAATCCTTCCTCAAACCTTAACTCAAGTTTCAACCGCACCTAAGATGATACCACATCCCCCCATCCTGTCAACTCACCCTCGCCTTCATAGCGCTGTGCGAATCTTACCGGCTATAGCCTCGAGTTCTGCCCTTGTGGGCCGGTGGCCGTACTCTGGCCCAAACCTTAAACCAAACCCATCGTTTGTGTAGCGTGGAAACACATGGAGGTGGACATGGAACACCTCTTGGCCTGCGGCTGCACCATCGGCCAGAAAGAAGTTGACCCCTTCGCATTGGAGCCCGCTGTTCCTTAACGCTTGGGCAATGCGTTGGGCTGTCCGAAACATGCGATCGCCCGAGGCTTCATCGAGTTCCGCCAGAGACGGGGCATGGGTGGTGGGGATGACCAGCACATGCCCTGGATTCACAGGCTGAATATCCATGAAGGCCCAGCACAGGTCATCCCTGAAAACGATGCTGGCTGGGAGCTTCCCTGCTAAGATGGCACAGAATACGCAAGCACTCATCACTTTTCAGCCAAACATCCGCATGTCCACCGGCTGATAGGGATGCGCCTTCACCACCTCCATGTTCAGCTCGATCCCCAACCCCGGCTGGGTCGGCAGTTCGTAGTAGCCATCCATCAGAGTTTCGAGAGGCTCGGTCAGGAGCTCCTTCCGCCAGGGCGCACCCAGGTCCAGTGGGGTCTCCAGAAAGAGGAAGTGGGGCAGACAAGCGGCCAGGTGCAGGCAGGCGGCGGCGATGGTCTGCTCTTTGCCCTCCAGCGTGGCCTCGCCCAGGCCGGTGAGGCCCTCGTCGGTCTCGACCTGGACGAACCCCCAGTTGCGCCAGCCGCCAAAGGTCAGATAAGTTCTCACAGCGGCAATCTTCATGGAAGGCCTCCTCGTATAAACCCCGGCAGGTAGGCCTTGGGAAACTTGGCCACGATGGTGTAACGAGGGTCAACCACGTTGCCCACTCGGGCCGTGCCCACCTGCGAGACCACCTGCATGGCCTCCCACAGGTCGAAGCCGTAGTCCGCCGCCAGCCAGCGGATCAGCTCCACGTGGGCGATGCGGTAGGCATCCATGAGGGGACGGGTTGAGGCCGCGACCATGATGTGGCTCCCATCCTCGATGCGTGGCCAGCGGATGGCCTTCTTCCGGATGAGGTCCACGGTCACCTGCGCCCTGGCGGGTGTCTCCAGTCCCACGCCACAGGCCTCCCCATCCCCCTGGGCAGCGTGCACATCGCCGAACATGAGGCAGGCCCCCTCCACGAAGACGGGGAGGTAGACGGTAGCCCCTACCCCTGTGTCCACGCAGTCCATATTGCCCCCGTGCTCGCCGGGTGCAATGGAACTGATCACCTCACCGAAGCGCGGTGCGGTGCCGATGCAGCCAAAGAAGGGATGTAGGGGGATCTCAATCCGCTCCAGAGAGCTTTGAGGAAGCTCTAACCGCCCCACGTTGCGCTCCAGGTCCAGCTCCCAGATGAAACTCCGCTCCGGCAGCGGCTCGCTCAGCCCGGTGGGGCCGCAGGTCCGGTCCTCAGGGGCGAAGACACCGAACCCCGGCACGAAGCGCGACTCCGCCCAGGAGCGGTTGGGGGTGATCTCCTCGATGTGGACCACCAGCGTGTCGCCTATTCCGGCCCCCTCCACGTAGAAGGGCCCTGTCTGAGGGTTGGCGGCGTAGACTCTGGTCCCCGACGGCTGGTGCCTCATCTCCTCGGGGACCTCTTCGCCATCGGGCCCCCGGCTGCTGGAATCGAGGGTCTGAGTGACGATGGCATCGCCGGGCCTCACCCACAGCGCGGGTTCGTGGGGGCCGAAGGTGTAGTAGAACTTGGTGGGGGTGAATTCGTGACGCATGGCGAACTCCTTTGCATGACGTAGGGACGAGGCATTCCCACGATCATCCTGCATTTGCCCCGAGCGCTTGTCCATACAAGTACGGTGTAATTGAGCCAATCCGCATGGAATGCCTCGCCTTTACAGACGGCGCAACAACCAGCCAAAGAGCCGAGCCGACAGTCCCCCGCTCAGCCGATTGAGGATTTGGAAAAGGATGGGGAGGAGAGCTGTCACGCCGATCAGGATGACCATCTGCCGCGTGGGGAGCTGAAACAGAAGCCGAGCCACGAGAATGCCGATGATCAATAGAAGATCGAAGGTAAGGGCCACCACGTAGCAGCCCAGCGCTGCCAAGGAAGAGAGCTCCTGAGGCGAAGGGCCCGCCGAGGGTTCTGGCCGCACCTCAGTGGGCAAAGGCGGCGGAGGGGATGGTTTTGGCACCGCTTCCGCTGGTGCGGGTCGCTCCTCCACCGGTGGCAGCGCAACAACCTCAGCGACAGTTTCTTCAGGGACTTCCGCCTGCGCTTTCGGCGGCGCAACAGCCTCAACAGCGGCCTCCTCAAGGGGCGCGGCCTGTGCTTCCAGCGGCGATGGGAGCTCTTCAGGGACTGGCAACGGCTCCTCCAAGTCCCGCCTCCGCCGGCGCACTACCTCCTCGAAATGCCCACTGAAGAGGCGATACTCTCCACCCCGCCGCTCCACAACCCCCTTTCGCATGAGCCCCTGCCGCGTGCTCACCGCAGGGGGCCGTGCATCCGCAACGCCAGCGTAATATCGGCAGGCTTCTCGCTCCTGTGAGCTCAAAGAGGCCCACAGCCGGTGCAGATG
>CAYRNM010000050.1:14101-16478 GCA_964425465.1 uncultured Anaerolineae bacterium
CTCGTTCGTGGGAGAGGCTGACGGCCCATTGGGTGAGCCCCAGCTCCTCCGCCCGCTGCCGCGCCCGACCGTAAAGGTACACCAGAGGCTTGCCGCGCCGGTCGGACAGCACTTCCATGTCCCGCCAGTTCACTCCTTCCCGCCCGATGATCCCCGTGCCCAGCGCCTTGGAGATGGCCTCTTTGGCCGCGAAGCGGGCTGCCAGCTCCGGAACCCGCTCCCGGCAGAAGGCTCGCTCCTGTGGGGTGTACACGCGATCCAGGAAGCGCTGGCCCCAGCGCTCAATGGCCCGCCCCAGGCGGTCTATCTCCACGATGTCCACGCCTACAGAAAGCATGTCCCCTATTCCTCCCTTTGATCGCGGTGCAGGTCCTCCAGGTCCACATAGGCGCGGATCGTTCCCCTCCGTATGGCCCACAATCGGGTGGCGAAGCGCCGGATGAAGTAGCGGTCGTGGACTACAGCCAGAAGGGTGCCCTCAAAACGGCTCATGGCCCGCTCGAAGGAGGCCCGGGAGGGGATGTCCAGATGGTTGATAGGCTCGTCTAACAGCAGCAGGTTACAGCCCCGAGCCACCAGCCGGGCCAGGGCCAGCCGCGCCCGCTCGCCGTAGCTGAGCCGCCCAATCGGGGTGAAGACCTCGTCGCCGGTGAAAAGAAAGTAGTGCAGGAAGCTCCGTGCCTCGGTCTCGTCCAGGGGAGCCAGCCGACGGATCTCGGCGTAGGGGGTGCTCTCGGGATCCAGAATCTCCTGCTCTTGGGCGTGGTAGCCCACGCGGACGCCTGCCCCCAGCCGCACCTGGCCCGTCGCAGGAGCCAGCTCCCCAGCGATAATGCGCAGCAGCGTGGTCTTGCCCGAGCCATTGGGGCCCACCAGCACGACGCGCTCCCCCCGGCGGAGGGTGAGGTTCACCCGCGAGAAAAGCGGATAGCCGTCGAAGGCCATGCCCACCTCCTCCAGAGCCAGCACGTCCTGGCCGCTGGGGGGCGTATCCTCAAACTCCAGCTTCATCTTCCAGGTGAGGGGCGGCTTGTCCACGATCTCGTCGGACTCCAGAAAGCGCTCCAGGCGGCGCTCCAGCACCACGCCTCGACGGGCGATGGACTTGGCCCGCTTGCGGAGGGCGAAATGGATGGTCCCTCGCTCGATCTGGGAAGCATATCCCTTGTGCGCGTGGATCGCGGTCCTCATGTGGGCGATGGTCTCCTGCTGGTCTTTGTAGGTGGCCCACTGTTGAGCCAGCTCCCGCTCCTTGGCCTTGATGTAATCGGAGTAGTTCCCCTCGTAGAGGGTCAGGCGATGGGTCAGTTCATCCAGTTCCAGGATCTTGTCCACCACCCGGTCGAGGAAGGCCCGGTCGTGGGACACGATGAGGATGGCCCCCTCGTACCCCTGCAGGAAACTCTCCAGCCACTCCAGGGCCTCGATGTCCAGGTGGTTGGTCGGCTCATCGAGGAGGAGCAGGTCGGGCTGGGCCAGCAGGCAGCGGGTCAGTCCCAGCCGCGTCTTTTGTCCACCGCTGAGGATGCCCACTGGCGTATCCAGGCCCACTCGGCCCAGCCCCAGTCCCTCCAGCAGAACCTGCATGCGCCGCTCGACGCTGTAGCCCCCCAGCCGCTCGAAGCGCTCCAATGCCTGGCCGTAGTCGGCCAAGGCCCGCTCCAGCTCCTTGCCTTTCAAACTACTCATGCGCTGGGCCAGCGACTCCACCTCCATCTTGGCTTCGCTCAGCCCCGGGATCGCTCCCTCCATGATCTGGCTCATAGAGGCATAGGGCGGGTACTCCACCCCCTGGGGGAGGTACCCCACGCTGACGTGAGGGGCTGTGAAGTGGACGCTCCCTCGATCGGGCCGCTCCTGGCCGACGATGATCTTGAGCAGTGTCGTCTTGCCGCAGCCATTGGGGCCGATCAGCCCTGCCCGCTCGCCCCTATTGAGTACGAAGGAGACGGAGTCGAGGACACAGGTATCCCTGTAGAATTTGGTAACATCACTGATTTGGATCACCGCCGCTTCTTTCTCCGTCTTCTCGTTGAGCGACGAGACTGTTTGTCTTCCAGGTATCAACGCAAGAGCACCATAGGGTATGCACGTACTTTGAGGTGCTCTCGTGTTGTGTAAAGTATATCACCAAAAGAACCTTTGCGCCACATGGAAGGCCCCTGCACCGAGCGGGTCACTGCCTCCGCACCCATGACGACTCCCGCAACACAGATTGAGCAAGAGGTGAAGGCTGGTATAATAATGGCTGCCGCCGACTACATTGTTGACAGAAGGGAGAATAATGCCGAACCGAAGTACGACGAGAAAGAGGTAGAAAAAAGGGGATGGTTCAGAATAGGTTGACACTTTGACAACTTCATAGGCTTGCTAGAAG
>CAYRNM010000051.1:0-13687 GCA_964425465.1 uncultured Anaerolineae bacterium
GGGGGAGGGGGGGGATGGGGGGGGGTGAGGGCCTTCTCCTCCTGGGCCATCTGGACACCGTGCCCGGTTTTATCCCCCCCCATCAAGAGGGGGATCGCCTGTACGGGCGGGGGGCGGTGGACGCCAAGGGCGCGTTGGCCGCCTTCTGCGTGGCTGCCGCCCGGGTTGGCCCTTCGCTCGACTATCCGGTATTTGTCGTGGGCGCAGTGGAGGAGGAGGCAGCGACATCGAGGGGCGCAAGGGCGCTGCTGGACTGCTTCGCCCCCCAGGCGGTGGTCATCGGCGAGCCCAGCGGTTGGGATCGCATCACCGTGGGCTACAAGGGGCGGTTGCTGGTTGATGTCCAGCTCCAAAGGGAGATGGGCCACACCGCCGGCCCGGGCGGGGGCGTGTGCGAGGAGGCGGTGGCCTTCTGGCAGGAGATCTGCGGGCAGGCCGACCAGTGGAATGAGGGCCGGGAAAAATTCTTCGAGCGGCTCGACCCCTCCCTGCGCTCCATCAATTCCTGGGAGGATGGCTTCGTCGAGCAGGTGGAGATGACCGTCGGCCTGCGGATCCCGCCGGGCTTCGACGTGGAGGCCTTCAAGAGCCAGTTGCTGGCTCAGGCAGGGGAGGTGACCATCTTCTTTCGCGGACAGGAGCCCCCCTTTCGTGCCTCCAAGAGCACGCTCCTGGTGCGCGCCTTTCTGAGTGCGATCCGCACTTTGGGGGGAGAGCCTCGTTTCATGGTGAAGACTGGCACCTCGGACATGAATGTCGTGGGCCCTGTGTGGGCCTGTCCCATCCTGGCCTATGGCCCCGGCGATTCCTCCCTGGATCACACCCCCGGCGAGCACATCCTGATCTCCGAGTACCTGCGCTCCATTCGGGTGCTGGAGGAAGCGCTGCGGCTGTTGGGGGCTGGGGGAGGGGATCGTGGCTGAGCGCAAGGTCATCTCCGTCTTCGGCGGCTCCCACCTGCCTGAGGGTAGTCCGGCCTACGAAGAGGCCCGGCGGCTGGGGCGGCTCCTGGCCCGCGCAGGCTTCACCGTGATGAGTGGGGGCTATTCGGGCGTGATGGCGGCGGTGAGCCGAGGGGCTTGCGAAGCGGGGGGACACACCATCGGCGTCACCCTGGCCGCCTTCGACCGCTGGCCCCTGCCCTCCAATCCCTGGCTGCGCGAGGAGCGAAAGGCACCGGATCTGTTCACCAGGCACCAATGGCTCATCGCTGAGGCGGATGGCATCATCCTCCTTCCCGGCGGGGTGGGCACCCTGGCCGAGCTGTTTGTGACCTGGAACCTGCTCCAAATCGGCGGAATGGCCTCCAAGCCCGTAGTGCTGGTAGGCTGGGAGTGGCGAAAGGTGTTAGAGCACCTGATGGGGCATCTCCACCTTCAGACACGGGACCTGAAGCTGATACAGGTGGTGGAGACGGTAGAAGAAGGGGTGCAGGTGGTCCTGGATCAACTCGGAGTCTGACAGGACCATGTGGCGGGATTGACAAACCTCCCATAAGGATGTATAAAGGAGTACGAACTTCGGAGTGGGAATGTCCGCTTAATCCTCCAGTCCGTTGTTCGGAGGGGGGAGTGAAGGTGGACTACATGGCCCGGGCACTGGAGCTGGCCGCGCGGGCTCGCGGTCGCACCAGCCCCAATCCCATGGTGGGGGCGGTGCTGGTAAAAGATGGGGAGATCGTCGGCCAGGGGTTTCATCTCCGAGCGGGAGAGCCCCACGCGGAGATATTCGCCCTGCGCCAGGCGGGGAAGCGGGCCAGAGGGGCCACATTGTACATCAATCTGGAGCCCTGCTGCCACTACGGACGGACCCCGCCCTGTACCGAGGCGCTCATCCAGGCTGGCGTGGCCGAGGTGCGCATGGCCATGGAGGACCCAAACCCTCTGGTCCGCGGAAAAGGGCGAGCGGCGCTGGAAGCAGCGGGCATCCGCACCTTCGTCGGCGAACATGAGGCCCAGGCACGCCAGCTCAATGAGGCCTTCATCAAGTACATCACCACCGGACGCCCCTTCGTGACCGTGAAGTTCGCCATGAGCCTGGACGGGAAGATCGCCACCTCCACAGGCGAGTCGCGCTGGATAACGGGGAAAGCGGCCCGGCAGCGTGCGCACGAGCTGCGGGATGTGAGCGACGCCCTCTGCGTGGGAGTGAACACCCTGCTGGCCGACGATCCGCGCCTCACCACCCGCTTGGATAAGCCCGACGTGAAACATCCCCTGCGGGTGATCCTCGACTCGCAGGGACGGGCACCGCTGGCCGCCCGCGTCTTCGACCCCGCCCTGCCGGGCAAGACCATCGTGGCCACCACCCAGACCATGTCGGCCCCTCACCGCACTGCATTGGAGGCCCAGGGGGTGGAAGTGTGGGTGCTGTCCTCCGACGACCAGGGCCGCGTGGACCTGGCCGCTCTGCTGGATCGCCTCGGCGAGCGGGATGCCACCACCCTGCTGGTGGAGGGCGGTGGAGAGGTGTTGGCGTCTTTTTTCGAGAAACGGCTGGTGGACAAGGTGCTGGCCTTCGTGGCCCCGCTCATCATCGGCGGCCACGACGCTCCGACACCCGTAAGAGGCGCCGGCGCCCCTCGCCTGGCCGACGCCCTGCGCTTGGAGCAGGTGAGCGTCGAGCGGGTGGGGGAGGATGTGCTCATCGTAGGGTATCCGAGTGGGGAGTCAATGAGTAATGAGTCAACGGGTGATGAGTGAACGAGCATTCGTTGCCTCGTACCTCGTTCACTCATTACGTTTTGCTTATCACGTTTCACGATTGAGATGTTCACTGGAATCATCGAGGAAATTGGCACAGTGGAACGGCTGGAGGTGGGACGGCGGCCACACCTCCTGACCATCGCCGCCCAGAGGGTGCTGGAGGGCACTCAGCCGGGCGACAGTATCAACGTCAACGGCGCCTGCCTGACCGTGACCCGCCTCACTCCCCCCACCTTCACCGTGGGCCTGATGCCCGAGACGCTGCGGCGAAGCAACTTGGGTGATCTGCACCCTGGCGATGGGGTGAACCTGGAGCGGGCACTCATGCCCCAGGGGCGACTGGGCGGACACTTTGTGCAGGGGCACGTGGATGGGGTAGGGCGGATCGTGGCCCAGCGCCCGGAACTGGACGCGCTGTGGGTCACCATCGGTGCCCTGTCGGAGGTGATGCGCTACCTGGTGCCCCAGGCCTACATCGCCGTGGATGGTGTGAGCCTGACCGTAGTGGAGGTCACCCCATCAGCCTTCTCCGTCTCGCTGGTGGCCTACACCCAGGCCCACGTCACTCTGCCCCGTAAGCAGGTGGGGGACAAGGTCAACCTAGAGGTGGACATCCTGGCCAAATACGTGGACCAGTTGCTGCATCGGGAAGGCGAAGGGCTCACACTGGAGTTTCTGGCCCAGCAGGGGTTTGTGTAGGGGCAACCCTCGCGGTTGCCCTTTCTGGGGGCGACCACAAGGGTACACCCCTACTGTAAGGGGTTGGAGGATGAGGTATGGGAATAGCGGCGATTGAGGAAGCGATTGAGGAATTCAAACAGGGGAAGATAGTGATCATCGTGGACGATGAGGATCGGGAGAATGAGGGCGATCTGAGCATCGCTGCTGAAAAGGTAACACCGGAGGCGATCAATTTCATGGCCCAGTACGGGCGGGGGCTCATCTGCCTGTCCATCGTCGGCGAGCGACTGGATGAGCTTCAGATTCCCATGATGGTGCAAGAGAACACCGCCCGCTTCGGCACGGCCTTCACCGTGTCCATTGATGCCCAGCAGGGGATCACCACCGGCATCTCAGCCTACGACCGGGCACACACGATCAAGACCGTACTCGATCCCCAGACCAAGCCGCAGAACCTCGTCCGCCCAGGGCACATCTTCCCCCTGCGGGTCAAAGAGGGGGGCGTGCTGGTACGCGCAGGGCAGACCGAGGCCTCGGTGGACCTGGCCAAGCTGGCGGGGTTCTATCCAGCGGCGGTGATCTGCGAGATCATGAATGAGGATGGAACAATGGCCCGCCTGCCCCGTTTGGAGGAGTTTTCCGCGGAGCATGGGATCAAGATCATCACCGTGGCGGATCTGATCGAGTACCGACGGCAGCACGAGAAGCTGGTGAGGCGGGTGGCCGAGGCCCGGCTGCCCACCCGCTACGGCGACTTCACGGCCATTGCCTACGAGAACCTGGTCACAAGCGAATATGCGGCTGTGGCCCTGGTGAAGGGTCAGGTGGCAGGGGAGGAGCCCGTGCTGGTCCGCATCCACTCCGAGTGTCTGACCGGCGATGCGCTGGGGTCGCTGCGCTGCGACTGCGGGGATCAGCTTCACACCGCTATGCAGATGATCGCCGAGGAAGGGCGGGGGGTATTGCTCTACATGCGGCAGGAGGGGCGGGGCATCGGCCTTCTGAACAAGCTGCGGGCCTACGAGTTGCAGGATCAGGGGCTGGACACGGTGGAGGCCAACCAACGCCTGGGTTTCCCGCCCGACCTGCGGGAGTACGGCGTCGGCGCCCAAATTTTGGTGGACCTGGGCCTCAAGAAGCTGCGGCAGTTGACCAACAACCCCCGCAAGGTGGCAGCCCTCAGCGGCTACGGGCTGGAGGTGGTGGAGCGGGTGCCCATCGAGATGCCCCCCAATCCTGAAAACATCCGTTATCTGCGCACCAAGCGGGACAAGCTAGGGCATTTTCTTCACATCTAAGGGGGGGACTGAGGGGAGATTGAGGATCCCGTGTCTTGTATGTTGGTGGGGCGCATGGTATAATAATAAATGCCAATGAGATGCGCTGAGTTGTCAATAACTTTGGACAAACCTGGGGGAGCAGTCAGAAACCAGGTTTTTGACCACTGTGCATCCAAGTATATGCGCAATTTCGGGCATTTTGATGCGCCGAGCAGCACTCTTGAGCGAAAAAACCTGGTTTCTCTCACTATGTCCAAAGTCCAGAATAACTGTCGGTGAACAGAGTAAGAGCAGATGAGCTCCAAACGCGACTATTACGAGGTGCTGGGGGTCGGACGAGGGGCCAGCCAGGATGAGATCAAACGGGCCTACCGCCGGATGGCCCGCCAGTACCATCCCGATGTGAATAAGAGCCCCGACGCTGAGGAGCGCTTTAAGGAGATCAACGAGGCCTACCAGGTGCTCAGCGACCCAGAGATGCGGGCCCGCTACGACCGCTTCGGCCACGCCGGATTGGAGGGCACTACCTTCCCCGACTTCACCGGCTTTGGCTTCGGCGACATCTTCGACGAGTTGTTCCGGGGCTTCGGCATGGGAGACTTCGGGCGCGCACGAGCACAGGCCAGGCCCCAGCGAGGCGCTGATCTGCGCTACGATCTGGAGCTGACCTTTGAGGAGGCAGCCTTCGGCTGTGAGAAAGAGATCGAGGTGCCCCGCTATGAGGCATGTCCCCGCTGTCAGGGCAGCGGTGCTGAGCCGGGCACCTCTCCGGTGCGCTGTCCGGAGTGCAAGGGCACTGGCGAGGTGCGACGCGTTCAGCAGTCCATCCTCGGCTCCTTCGTCAGTGTCACCACCTGCCCCCGCTGTCACGGCGAGCGGGAGATTGTCACCACCCCCTGCCACGAGTGCAGAGGGCGCAAGCGTGTGCAGGTCACACGGACGCTCCTGGTCGAGATTCCGGCTGGAGTGGATGACGACATGCAGATTCGGCTCAGCGGCGAGGGCGAGCCGGGGGCCTATGGCGGCCCACCGGGTAACCTCTTCGTGGTCGTTCACGTGCAGCCGCACCCCTACTTCCGACGCCAGAACCATGACATCCTTTTGGAATTGAGCATCAATGTGGCCCAGGCTGCGCTGGGCGATGAGGTAACCGTGCCCACACTGGATGGGGAGGAGAAACTGGCCATCCCCGCCGGCACTCAGACAGGCACCGTCTTTCGGCTGCGGGGCAAGGGCGTGCCCCATCTGCGGCGCAACGGCCGGGGGGATCAATTGATCGTGGCCCAGGTGGTCGTCCCTACCGAATTGACCACGGAGCAGAGGGAACTCTTCCAGCAGTTGGCCAAGACCCTGGGCCGGGAGGTGATCCCCCAGAAGGAGAGGGGCTTTCTCGGCGGGTTGGGAGACATTTTCAAATGGTAGAGGAGGGCGATTCTGGCCCAGGCCAAAGCTGGATTGAAGTAAGTGTGGGGACCAATGGGGAGGGGGCTGAGGCGGTCAGCGAGCTCTTTAACCGCTATGGGACCGGCGGGGCAGTGGTGTCCACGAATTTTGATTCCGATGACAGAGGGGTTGTTACAGTCAAAACTTACCTTCCAGTGGGCGAGGGGGGCGTCAAGGCCAGAAAACGGCTGGAGGAGGGACTGTGGCATCTGAGCCAGCTCTATCCCCTGCCCGATCCTATCTTCCAAGTCCTCGCTTACGAGGACTGGGCCATTGCTTGGCAGAAGCACTTTCCCCTCCTGCACATCGGCCGACGATGGGTCATCCGCCCTCCCTGGCTGGAGTACCACCCCCGGCCTGGGGAGTTAGTGATCGAACTGGAGCCGGGCATGGCCTTTGGCACCGGACTGCATCCCACGACCCGCATGTGCCTGCTAACCATAGAGGAGTTGGCCCGGCCCGGAATGCGGGTCCTCGATCTGGGCACCGGCTCGGGGATACTGGCCATCGCTGCCGCCCGGCTCGGCGCGCGCTCCGTTCTGGCCCTGGATACCGACCCCACCGCTGTCAGGGTGGCTCAGGCCAACGTCGTCACCAATAAGGTCGCCGACCGCGTGCGAGTGGAGCACGGTTCCCTCAGAGGCTTGAAAGCCGACAATTGGCATCTGATATTGGTCAACATCCTGGCCCGCACCATCATCGCCCTCTTGGAGGAGGGATTGGCGAAATATCTAGCCCCCGAAGGGAAGCTGGTGGCGGCGGGCATTGTCGAAGAGCAGGGGGAGAAGGTGGAGCGGGCCTTCGCCTCGCAAGGGCTAACCATCAATGATTGCAGGCGGGAAGGGGTTTGGGTCACGCTGATCGGCGAGCACCCCCTAGGGTGGGCAACGGGTAACAAGTGGATGAGGCAACGAGGGGGCTGAGCCCTTGTTGACTCGGTGTCCCGTTAACTTATTGCCCTCAATTGGACTGATAGAATTGGATGCAGATTGGCCCTATACAGATGGGCCACTTTTTGTTATAATCAGTGTGACATAAGGGAGGGAGCAGGCCATGAGGATCGCCCTGAAACCCGACTCCACTGTTCCTATCTATCTACAGATCAAAGAGCACCTGCAGCAGCAGATCGAGCAAGGTGTTCTGCCACCGACCACCAGGCTGCCTTCCACCCGAAGCCTGGCCGAAGAGCTGGAGGTGAGCCGAATCACGGTGGTTAACGCCTACGCTGAGCTGGCGGCTGAGGGGTGGGTGCAGGCCCACGTGGGGCAAGGCACCTTCGTGAGCGATCCCCGGCGGCAGGTGGAGCGAGCAATTGTTAGCCAGCCCTTTACCTGGCAGACTACCCTCCTGCGCCCTCCCGGCGTCTCGGCCAGCAGCATGTTGGCCGATATGCTGCACTTGTCCCAACACCCGGATCTTATCTCCTTCGCCATGGGCGCACCGGCCGTCGACCTCTTTCCAGTGCGTGATTTCCGCCGGGCTATCAACCTCGTCCTGCGGAAGGATGGCGCTGAGGCCCTGCAGTATGATGGGGCTCCCGGCTATAAACCCCTGCGGGCGCTCATCGCCCAGTACCTGCAGGCCAGAGGCATCGAAGCTCAAGCCCGCGAGGTGCTCATCACCTCCGGGTCACAGCAGGGATTGGACCTAGCCGCACGGGTGCTCACCGAACCGGGGGAGTGTGTGATCACCGAAAGTCCCACCTACCTGGGAGCCCTCGATGTGTTCCAGTCCCATGGGGTGCGGGCGATCGGTGTGCCTGTGGATGAGGAGGGCATGCGGGTTGATCTTCTGGAGGGGCTGATCTCCCGCCATCACCCCCGCCTCATCTACACCATTCCCACCTTCCACAACCCTACGGGGGTCACCATGAGCCAGAGCCGACGCGAAAGGCTGCTGGCACTGGCCCGGCAGCACCGTGTGTTCATTCTGGAGGATGGTGTCTGCTCCGAACTCCAGTACGATGGCACCCCTCTGCCCCCCCTGAAGGCCCTGGACCGGCAAGGATACGTTCTGTACCTGAACTCCTTTTCTAAGGTCCTGCTGCCGGGCATCCGAGTGGGCTACGTGGTGGCCTCAGGGCACGTCCGGGAGAGGTTTGTCGCAGCCAAGCAGTCGGCCGATCTGTTTACTTCCTCCCTCATGCAGCGGGCCCTGGCCGAGTACCTGGCCGCCGGGCACCTGGATCACCATCTGGTCCGGGTGTGTCAGGTCTACAGAGCGCGGCGGGACGCGATGCTGGAGGGCCTGGCTCGCCACCTGCCAACCGATGCGCACTGGAGTATCCCCCAGGGAGGGCTGTGTCTGTGGGTCACGCTCAGCAGCGACATCTCTGCCGTCCAATTGTACCTCACCGCCATCAACTACGGCGTGGCCTTTGCTGTGGGCTCCGTCTTCTTTCCCGAGCAGTGTCCCTGCGCTTCCTTCCGGCTCAACTTCACGGCCCATCGGCCGGAGCTCATCGAGGAGGGGCTCCGCCGGCTGGGGAAGGCGCTGTGGGAGGAGATGGCTAGGGGGAGCGCCTGTGCCAGCCCTGCGGGAGAGGCCGCGGCTGTAGGATGACCATGCACCGCTTCTTCATCCCTCTGGAGTGGATTGGCGAGGAGGGGGTCATCCTGGGTGAGCCGGTATCCCACCAGATCTGCCATGTGCTGCGCCTACGCCCCGGCGATCACCTCCTGGTGCTCGACAACTCCGGTTGGGCGTGGGAGGTGGAGCTACGGGAGGTGGGCTCGGAGCGGGTAGTGGGCCAGGTGGTGCGCCGCATGTTGGCCCAGGGAGAGCCGCGAACCCGGATCACTCTCTATCAAGGGGTGCTCAAGGGCCGCCGCTTCGAGTTCACCCTGCAGAAGGGGACGGAACTGGGCATTGTCGAGTTCGTGCCCCTGATCAGCGACCGGGCCATCATCGCCGATCTGGGAGATGTGGACAGGAAGCGCATTCGCTGGAAGCGCATCATACAGGAAGCGGCTGAGCAATCGGGGCGGGGCCGGTTGCCCCATCTGGAGCCAGCCGTGCTCTTCTCCCGCGCCTGTGAGCGGGCCCAGCAGCAGGGGGGACTGGCCCTCATCCCCTGGGAGGGGGAACGCAGCCTCAGTCTGCGGTCGGTGCTTACCGGACAAGAGAAGAGGCCCTTCGTTGTCAGCCTCTTCATCGGCCCGGAGGGGGGCTTCACTGCCGACGAAGTGGAACTGGCCCGGCGCTACGGCATCCGGCCCGTCACCCTGGGCCCCCGCGTCCTCCGGGCCGAGACCGCAGGACTGGTCGCAGCAACGGCCATCCTGTACGAGTTGAGGGATTTGGGATAGAGAGCTGTTAAACATCGTAACTAGCAGAGGAGGATGAAATGAGTGCTAAAGTACATGAGGGGAAGCCGGTGGGAGGGTCAGCCTCCGAACGGTGTATTTCCCGCCGGGAATTCTTACGCAGGGCCACGGTCCTTCTGGGCAGTGTGGGTCTGGGCTCGCTACTGGCATCGTGTGGTCCAGCCCCGACCCCCCAGAGAGTAGAGGTGACTCGAGTCGTGGAGAAGGAGGTGGAGAAGATCGTCACAGCCACGCCAGCACCCACAGCCGACAGGCTGAATCTCTGGTGTTGGAGCATTTACGCCCCCGCCTTTGCCATTGAGTCCTTTCAGGAGAAATATGACGTTCGAGTGAACATCACCTTTTACTTCGGCAACTCGGAGCTCCTGGCCAAGGTTATGGCCGGCCGCACCGGGGCGGATATTATCATGCCTAGTCACTACCGTCTACCCCAATACACAGCCCAGAACCTGATCCAACCCATTGACGTTGACAAGATCCCTAACTTCCGCTACCTTTACGATAGTGTCAAGAACCTGGACTACACCTTCTATCAGGGTCAGAGGATCTCTATCCCCTATTGTTTCGGGGTCACCGGGCTGGTGTACAACACTGAAGAGGTGGAGGAGCCCGTGACCTCCTGGGCCACGGCCTGGGATCCCCGTTACAAGGGGCGAATCCTCATGGAGGATTCGGAGAGTTGGGTCTATGCTGCAGCCATGTACCTGGGCTACAAACTGGAGGAGTTGACCACCGACACCGATGCCAAGCTGACGGAGATCAAAGCAAAGATGTTGGAGCAGAAGCCATTGTTGCTGAAGCTCTCTCATGGCCTGGAGGAAGTGCGGACCCTCTTCGTTAGCGGCGAAGCCCTGGTGGCCCACACTGACGATGGCTTGGCCTGGGGTCTGCAAAAAGATGGGTTCCCCGTGAGGGTGATCGTCCCCCAGGAGGGGGCTAACGGCTGGCAGGATCAATTCTGCATCCCCAGCGAGGCCCCCCACGTGGACCTGGCCCACACCTGGATCAACCACATGCTCGATCCCCAGGTCTGTGCTGACCTGGCTAAGGAGACAGGCTACCTCACTGTCAACGAGAAAGCAGCATCGCTGATGAACCCTGAGGTTAAGGCAATCATGAAGCATAGCGATGAAGAGTTGGCACGGGTGCAGTGGACACCCGCTTTCTCCGACGAGATCCTGGGGGAAATATCCAAGACGCTGGAGGAGGCCAAGGCAGGCTGAATCCCTTCGTGTTTGAAGTGAAGGCGGAGAGCAGTGGAGGTATCACAACCTTGGAAGAGGCAATAGCTCAGGACCGATACGATGTTGAAGTGCGCAATGTGACTCACTTCTACGGTCGGACGAAGGTCCTGGATGAGATCAACTTGAAAGTGAGGAAGGGCGAGTTCTTCAGCCTGCTGGGCCCCAGCGGTGCGGGCAAGACCACCCTCCTCAGGATCATCGGGGGCTTCGTCTTCCCCACCAGGGGGTCTGTCTACATCCAGAACGAACGGATGGATCATAGGCCCCCTTATCAGCGTAACACGACCATGGTGTTCCAGCACTTGGCGCTCTTCCCCCACATGAATGTCTTCGACAACGTGGCCTACGGCCTGAAAGTGCGGAGAAGGCCCTGGCAAGAGATCGCCCGAAGAGTTGCCGAGGTTCTGGAACTGGTGAAGCTGACGGGGTTCGAAAACCGTTATCCCAAGCAACTGAGCGGCGGCCAGCAACAACGGGTGGCTCTGGCCCGCTCCATCGTCGTGGAGCCCAGCGTGGTCCTCTTCGATGAGCCCTTGGGCTCCCTGGATTTGAAGCTCCGCCGGGAGATGGAGGTGGAGTTGAAAAACCTACAAAGAGTCCTGGGCACCACCTTCATTTATGTCACTCATGACCAGGAAGAGGCCCTCACTATGAGCGACCGTATTGGAGTGATCAATGAGGGTCGGCTGGAACAGGTGGGGACCGTTGAGGAGATCTACGAAAAGCCTCGCACCCGCTTTGTGGCCGATTTCATCGGTGATACGAACCTAATCGAGGGGAAGGTGGTGTCCATCCAAGATCAGGTGGCCACTCTGCGGGCGGCTCCCTTGACATTTGTGGCCGAGGCCAGGGGAGATTTCCGAGAAGGATATCTGGTTTGTCTTTCAGTCCGTCCCGAGAAGGTGCGGCTGGGAGAAGCGGCGGAGGCTTGCCCTGTCCGCTGTCAGGGCATTGTCCAAGACATCATCTATACGGGGGCGAAACGCCGTTATCTGGTGCGGCTGGAAAATGGGCGGACATTAAAAGCGGATGTGCTGGCTGGTGAAGCCACTGCTTTCACTGTGGGCGACGAGGTCTCCGTAGGCTGGCAGGGCCAGGATGCCTATCTGTTGAGATGAGAGGGTGGAGCGGATGGGGAGGACCCCATTAACCTCAGGGACAGAGAGGGCAGTTGAAAGGCCCTGCCTCTCTAAAAAGCAGGAGGGAAGGGAAAACTACAAGCTGACTTTGATCCTACTCCCCGGCGTGGCCTGGCTGTTCTTCTTCTACCTCATCCCCACTCTGGTCATGTTCAGGTACAGTCTCCTCTCCAACATGCCCCATATTGCCCCTCCGACCTTCACCCTCTCTAACTATCTGGATGCTTTCTGCACCACTCTATATGCCAGGGTCTTTCTGCGGACAGCCAGGCTCTCCACCTCGGTCACGGCCATGCTGCTCCTTTCCTGCTTTCCCCTGGCCTACTACCTGGCCAAAAAGACCAGGCGTCAGAAAGAGATACTGGTCCTGCTCATGATCCCTTTCTGGACGAGCCAAGTTTTACGAGCTTTCGCCTGGATGATCCTCCTGGGCCGAAGTGGGATGGTCAATGTACTACTGGGCAGGTTATATCTCCTCACAGAGCCCTTGCGGCTCCTGTACAACTGGCGGGCCGTCACTATGGGGCTGTTCTATTCCTATATCCCCTACATGATCTTACCTCTGTATGCCGCCATCGGCCGTGTTGACGAAGCACTTCTGGAGGCTTCAGCAGGCCTGGGGGCGAACAGATGGCAGACGCTTTGGAATGTGACCATCCCTTTGAGTCTACCAGGCATCGTCTCCGGAGCGGCCCTAGTCTTTGTGGCCTCGTTCACCGATGTGCTCTCACCCACCCTGCTGGGCGGCCCCAGTGACGAGATGATATCCAGCGTCATCTTCAATACCTTCACCATGGGCTCGAACTGGCCCTTGGGCTCAGCTTTATCCTTCATCCTATTCGCGGTCCTGCTATTGGCGGCGGCTTTGATCATGGTCATAAGCAGCCAGGTCCGCTATGAAACATAGAGAGGCCAGGAAGGTGGTGAACTCCAGGCAGGAATTTAGGCAATACATGCCCGATTTGAACACTCTGGCATATAAGCTCTACATGGGCTGTTTCCTTCTCTTCATCTTTGCCCCCATTGTGGTCGTAGTACTCTATGCCTTCAATTCATCCCGTTACTTTGTTTGGCCCATCAAAGGCTTTTCTCTGGAGTGGTTTCGCCAGGCCTGGCATAATCGGCTGCTCATCGAAGCCTTTACCAACTCGGCCATCATCGCTCTGGCCACCACGGCTTTGTGTACGGCTATCGGCACGCTTATGTCCTTCGGTCTGGTGCGATTCCGCTTCCGGGGCCGTGGTTTCCTCAACATCCTGGTACTGCTCCCAGTGGTAACCTACGGTATTGTGTCCTCTATTTCCCTTCTCCTCTTCTTCGATGTGGTGCATATCCAGAGGGGAATTGGAGCCACAATCCTGGGGCATACCACCTTCCTGTTCCCTTTCGCGGTGATCATTATCAATGGCCGGTTGGCCAACTTCGATGTCTCCCTGGAAGAGGCAGCCATGGATCTGGGGGCCAGGCCGGTGAGGGTCTTCGTCGATATCACGTTGCCTCTGATCATGCCGGCTATCGTGGCCGGAGCGCTTCTTGTATTCACCCTCTCCTTCGATGATTTCATCCTCTCTTTTTTTCTGATTGGCAATACCAACACCCTACCCGTGTATATCTTTGGACTGATCCGCTACTTCATGACGCCTGCAGTCAACGCTGCAGCGACCGCTCTCATCGGCGTCACCATGATATTTGTGGTTTTGATCAGTTTTTTCTTCAGGGAGATAAGGACCATATGGGAATGAGTTTTATGTGGTTCTAATCATCGGTACCCTGCGCTTGAGTGAAAGCTGAGCCTGGCGCTGGCCGCTCGTGGATTCTGGCCGGGCCACCCCCGCTTCGACGCACCACCCCATCCGTTTGTGCTCGGCC
>CAYRNM010000051.1:13787-16465 GCA_964425465.1 uncultured Anaerolineae bacterium
CGGCCTGGCCTCGATTCTCACGGGCTCGATCCTGCTCCGCTTCGGATTTGGTAGCATCCTGTAAGGGATCATTGTCGTGTGTGCTATACTTCGGCGGCGGATCTCGCTATTGTGATCACCGTCTACGAGCCTGATCCGAAGCGGTGGATCAACTACGAGAGAAGAAGGTCATGAAATGCGTCGTGTGTCACAGCCCCGACATCGAAAGAAGGACGATTGACGAAACCTTCCAGGTGGAAAGCGACATCGTCTTAGTGCCTGTCGAGCTTCTGGTCTGCAACAACTGTGGCGAGCGCTACTATGACCGGCGGACGATGCGACGACTGGAAGAGTTTGTGTTCCACGTCTTCGTACTCACGCCCTTTGGTCTCGATGATCCAGTTGACCATGCCATTCTGCGCCCTTTGCACAGCCACGAAGTCGGGATAGTAGAATTTGAGCCTGGCCTGCTTGCGAATGTGCCCGCCGATGCGGTCGGCATAAACAGCCTTCTCAGTCATGATGAAGAGCACGGGTTTCTGCCCCACGCCCTTGTAAATGCGGGTGTGCTCCTTCCACCGCTCCAGGGCAACGACGAGCCAATCGTGGTAGGCCTCGACGACGTTGTGTTGAGTCACACAGCCCGGGTCTTTCTTGTCCACCTGGTGCACGATGAGGGGTGCCTTGACCACCCGATCTTCTACGGCCTGGGCCAGATGACGGGTTCGAGATCTTGGAAGCCGCGCACCTCGGTCAGGTAGATCAGGGTCTCCAGTGATTCCTGTTGCGCCCACCAATAGTGGTAGACGCTGCCATCCTTCAGCAGATGGTCCTCTTCAAACCAGAACTGCATGAGCCGCCTGCTCACCTCCGATGCACCCTTGTAGCCCTCATCCCGCCATTGGTCCACTGCTAATCGCAGTTTATTCACCAGGAACATATCGCTGGGGCGGCGGCTGTCCCTGATCTCGTAACGACCTCCGCCCAGTTTTTCCAGGTAGCGATCCGGTTTGGTGTAGGGCGTACGGCCGGGTATCTCAGGTAAAGCTTTGTCGTAGGGGATGATGGTGGCTTTGGTCATGTCACCTCCTACCGAATCGGCGTCAGAGGTACTCCACGTGGCCAGCCATTTCCTCAGGCGTGAGTACCTCGTAGATCAGAATCAAGCTGCGTATGATTTCTCCTATCGAGCGTGCACCCATGCGACAATAGGCTATGGCCGGATGATCGGTGCGCTGGCTGGCATAGCGCAAGAAATCGGCATCGTGCGTCACAACTACATGTCCTTCACGCCGGATAAAGTCAAGGTGGTCCGGATCGTCGAGGGTACGTAGACCGGCTTCCACCGTCATGGTGACGTCAATTCCGTACCGACGCAGCGCTCTAGCAATGTCTGGGTCCACGTGCTCGTCAAGGTGAAACTTGATACGATCAGCCACTGTGTAGCGCCCTCAGCTTTGCCTGCAGGAGCGAGGTATTGTCGCGGCGAAATGCCTCGGCGAAAGCTTCGTCTGCTTCGATGCTCTGATCAATCTCTACGCGGTGGTCGTAATAGTAAGCCATGGCGGCGTACACGCCGGCCAAATCCAGATCGTACTTGCCCGCGATTTCCTCCAGAGATTGGCCCAGGCGCAGATGCATGAGGACGACGTCGGCCACCGTGATGCGCGTGCCCGCAATACGGGGCCGACCGCCGCGCACGTCTGGGGTAATTTCAATGTGGCGATCCAGGACAGCTTCCATAGGTGTTCTCCTCTAGCCCGGCAATCAACTCGGCACCGGCTCCTCTCTCACGCGCAGTACTTCGCCCGCTTTCTCCAAAGAGAGGCGATCAGCATTGACTGCATCTTCAATCTCCTCTAGCCTTTGCATGGTGCGCCGGTCATAGTAGCGCTCGCCGCAATTGTTGCAGACCAACACCTCCACTAGGACGAGAATCATATCTTCACCGCGAGACAACTGCTCGTTCACACAGCGCATCGAGATGTCGGTGCTATGGCAGACGATGCATTTCATGGCAAATCCTCCTGCGAAAGTCAATCCAACGATGGAGGGCGGCGAATGCGCGTTCTGCTCTCGTCTGCCACCGCCAAGCAGCCAACCAGAGGCTCCAACCCGTGCTCTGCCAGAACGCGCCGGATAACACGCGCCACGGCTTCTCGGCCTTTGTCGCGCGGCCTGATGAGCAAGATGCCGGGGTGAGTGCCCGGTACAAACCGACGCATGTCTGAGAAATCAAGGTCTAGCGTGATGAAAAAGCACCCGGTATCGCAGACGTGTCGCCACACCGCTGGATCTTTAGCCCCGGATAGACCTTGCTCGGTCACCCGCTGTGGCCATGTGGCCAGCATTACGCACCAGTTCGGCGTGCGACTGCCCCAAGTTCTCGTCGAGTTTGACCTTCACGCTGGCACAGCTCCCAGTGGAATGAGCTCTTCCTCTCTGGCCAACACAGCAGCGTAGGCGATGGCAACCTGCACGTCCTCTGCGGTGAGAGGTGGATACTCCGCCACGATCTCCTCCGGCGACAACCCTTCGGCCAGGTTGTCGAGGATTACCGTGACCATAATGCGGGTGCCCCGGATACAAGGCTTGCCGTGGCAGATGTCCGGGTCTACGCTGATCCTATCCAATAGCCTGTCGTTCATGGCTTAACTCCTTTAGCTTGATCGTCTCCTGTCTCTGACAGTACGCCCGAA
>CAYRNM010000052.1:0-3207 GCA_964425465.1 uncultured Anaerolineae bacterium
CACTAGAAGGAGTTGAGCAGTCTGCGCAATGCGGAGTTCAGTGAGCAGATCAGAATCCTCTACTCCTCTGGATTCCGGCTGTGCTGGAGCAACTGGGCATAGCCCATGATCACCGTGCTGACCGCTTACTCATGCTACCCCAGCAAATCCCTCACCCTCTCTTGGAGCTCCGCCACATTCAGCGGCTTGACAAGATAATCATCGGCGCCCAGTTGGAGGATTTGCTCGAGGTTCTCCTCTGAGCCAAAACCAGTCACAATCAGGACCTTGATGTGCTCTGTCTCGGGATTCGACTTCACTTGCTCGCATATCTTGAAGCCATCCAGTCCTGGCATCATCAGATCCAGCAACACCAGGTGGGGCTTGAAGGATGCGATCTTCAGGCCAGCCTCAAAGCCATTGGCTGCCGTCTCCAGATCGCGCTGCCGTCTCCCCTCATCCGCCTGCAGAGCACGGATGATAAAGTCTACCACCTGTGGATCGTCGTCTACTACCAGGATGCGATCTTTGTACTGGTTGAAGAAAGTCGAATCCACCGGCATGTCGTACTTCTCCAGGAAGCGGCGAAAGTCGGAGAGCTTGACCCGATAGTGGCCTCCAGGGGTGGAGAAAGCAGGGAGTTGCTGTTTTTTGATCCATTGGAAGACCGTCACACGGCTCACCTGGCAGTAATCAGCGATCTCACCCGTGGTTAGAAGACGCTCTAGCATGTCCACACCTTCCCTTAATGATATGTAGGTTCTTCCTCCTTTTAGCCTATTTTACTCAGAATCCGCAACTTGTCAAATGGCAATGTGAGGGGCAAGGACGCCCCCTGTACCTCACAGAAGAGGGGTGACGAGTTGTCAAGGTGCGACGCACTTTTGTCTTCCTCCAAGTGCGTCGCACCTGGCAACCCGAAAATGGGAAAGCCCTGCCCCCCGCTGATAGGGAAGTTGACAATGCTCGAAAATGGGCTATAATAACTTTGCAGAGGGATCGAAGTCCCCTGTCCGTCTGACAGACGGGCAACAGCGTCGCCCCAGGGGAGCCAAGGCTCCCTTTTTGTTTGGTATCAGGAGGACCAGGACGAAAGGCGCGATCATCCCCCTCTTCACCGACCTGGCTCAGGCACGGCAACAGGTGCTGGGTCAGCGCGGCCGAGAGCCACTTGAACTGCCCCCTTCGGTTCGGGCCACCATCCGCCAGGTGTTCGGCGCCGACCTCACCCCCGAGGAGGTAGCCGCCCGCATTCTGGCCGACGTGCGCCAGCGGGGGGATGAAGCGGTGCGGGAGTACACGCAGCGCATTGATGGGGTGGAACTGGACCAACTGGCGGTGAGGGAAGCGGAGATAGAAGCCGCCTGGGATGCTATCCCGCCCGAACTGCGCCGGGCATTGGAGCTGGCCGTGGAGCGTGTCCACGCCTTTCACCAGCGCCAGCCCAAACTCTCCTGGATGGACTGGCAGGAGGATGGCGGAGCCCTGGGGCAGATGGTGCGGCCGCTGGAGCGAGTGGGGATCTATGCCCCCGGTGGCACGGCTGGCACGCTCCCCTATCCTTCCTCACTGGTCATGGCCGTCGTTCCGGCGCGGGTAGCGGGGGTGAAGGAGATTCTCGTCGCCAGCCCTCCGCGCAGGGATGGCACCGTCGCGCCTGTGATCCTGGTCGCAGCGCGGATTGCGGGCGCGGATCGGGTGTTCAAGATCGGCGGTGCCCAAGCCATCGCCGCCCTGGCCTACAGCACGGAGAGCGTCCCCCGGGTGGACAAGGTCCTGGGGCCGGGCAATGTCTTCGTCATCGCCGCCAAGCGGTTGGCCTTCGGCGAGGTGGGGATTGACCAACTGCCGGGGCCCACAGAGACCCTGCTCATTGCCGATGAAGGGGCGAACCCGGCCTGGGCCGCAGCCGATCTCCTGGCCCAGGCGGAACACGACTCTCTGGCCTCGGCCATCTTCCTCACCCCCTCCCTGGAGCTGGCCCAGGCTGTGCAGAAGGAAATCGAGCACCAGATACCATCGCTGTCACGACGGGAGGTCATCGCCCAGTCCCTGGCCCGTCAGGGAGGCATCATTGTAGTGCAGGACCTGGACCAGGCGGTGGAGCTGGCCAACGAATACGCGCCGGAGCATTTATGTCTACTGACGCGAGACCCCTGGACCCTGGTGGGGAGGATTAAGAACACAGGTGGCATCTTCGTCGGCGAGCACGCACCGGAGGCACTGGGGGACTACGTGGTAGGCCCTTCCCACATCATGCCCACCAAGGGAACAGCTCGTTTCTCCTCACCGCTGAATGTGTGGGACTTCGTGAAGATGACTTCTATCTTCGCTCCCAGCGCCAGCGAATCACAACGGTTGGCCGAAGCGGGGATGGCACTCGCTGAGGCAGAGGGGTTCACCGCCCACGCTGAAGCGATCAGGAGGCGGGTAACGGGTGATGAGTAACGGGGCAACGGGTGGCCCTTCCCTCGTTACTCGTTGACTTGTTGACTCATTGACTTCTCTCCGAATGGTAAAGTGCATGAATGCTGATCTAGCGACCCTCATCCGCCCTGACATCGCAGAGATGTCCGAATACACTCCTATTCTCCCCTTCGAGGTGCTGAGCCGCAGGCTGGGCCGAGGACCGGGGGAGCTCATCAAACTGGATGGCAATGAGAACCCCTATGGCCCGTCGCCCAAGGTCTATCAGGCCCTGGCGGACTATCGGCTTTATCACATCTATCCTGATCCGACTCACACCCTATTGCGCGAGGCCATTGAGGGCTACATCGGTGTGGAGAGGGAGCGCATCCTCTGCGGTGCGGGATCGGACGAGCTGCTGGATCTGATCATGAGGCTCTTCCTGCGGCCGGGGGATGGGGTCATCAACTGTCCCCCCACCTTTGGGATGTACGCCTTCGATGCCGGACTACATGGCGCGGAGCTGATCGCTGTCCGGCGAAAAGAGGACTTCACAGTGGATGTGAAGGGCATCATCCGAGCCCTGCACAATTCTTCTCATGCCAAGCTATTGTTTCTGAACTCGCCCAACAACCCCGATGGAGGACTCATCACTGAAGGGGCGCTGCGCCAACTGCTGGAGCTGGAACTGGTGGTGGTGTTAGATGAGGCCTATGCCGAGTTCAGTGGCACCAGCCACATGGAGCTCACGCAAGAGTACGATAACCTGATCGTGCTCCGTACCTTCAGCAAGTGGGCTGGGCTGGCCGGCCTGCGTGTGGG